>JACNKC010000097.1 GCA_014382245.1 Pseudomonadota bacterium
GCGGTGTCGGTCCTGCCCCTCGTCGGGTTTTCTTGCGCAGGTTGCCTGCCGTGCAGGGGGGCGGGGCGGCGGCGGGTGTTCGAGCGGCTGGCCGGCGCGGGTGGCACGGCGGTATTCTACGAGTCGCCCCGGCGAGTGCTGGCGCTGCTCGAAGAGCTGGCCGGGCAGTTCGACGACCCCCCGGTGGCCGTCGGCCGCGAGCTCACCAAGCTTTACGAACAGGTGCTCCGGGGCCCGGCGAGCGAGGTGGCCGCCCGCCTGCGCGAACAGGGGCCGCGAGGAGAGTTCACGGTGGCGGTGGCGCTGCCGCCGGCCGAAAAGGGCATGGCCGCGGGCGAGCTGCGTGCCGAATTAGCCCGCCTGCTCGATGCCGGGCTGAGTCGTCGCGACGCGGCCATCGCGCTCAAGTCGCGCGGCGTATCGCGCAGCGAGGTCTACCGCGTGGCCGACGAACTGGCCGACGACTGAACGATCGGCCGCTCAGCCCAGCGCCGGCAGGGCTTCGCCGGAAAAAAAACGCCGCGGGTTTTCGTTGAGCATCATCGATATCTGCTCGTCGGTGGCCCCGCCTTCCTTGAGCATGGGTACTATGCGCTCGATGAAATGGGTCGGCGTCCACACCTCGAGCATGGCGGCCACCGCCTCGGGGTCGGGTATGGGGCTGCCGCCCCAGCACCACACCGAGTCGTGCGAGATGACCACCCTCGAAGCGCAGCCCGCCTCCAGCAGTCTTAGCAGGCTGGCAACCCGAAGCTCGTCGGGCTGCAGGATGGCGATGCCGAAGCGGTCAAAGCCCAGGTAGCTGCCGCCCTCGACCAGCCCCATGTGGTAGCCGAAGTCGTCCGACCCGCAGCTGTGGCCGATGATGATACGGTGCGCCGGCACGCCGGCTTCGGTCAGTATGCGTTGCTGCTGGTCGCCCAGCACGCCGGTGTCGGTGTGGGTGGTTATGGGCGCGCCGGTCTCGACCGACGCGGCGGCGGCGGCCAGCAGCAGCATGTGCTCGTACTCGCTTATGGCCGGCTGCCCGGTGGCCACCTTGATGATGCCCGCGCGCACGCCGGTGTCGCCTATGCCCTCGGTCAGTTCCTTGACGTACATCTCGGTGATGTCGTCGGGGCTGCCGCCCAGCTCAGCGCGAAACTTCCAGTAGGCACCGCCGCCCTGGTCTTCCTTGTACAGGCCCGTGGCGCAGATGATGTTAAACCCGGTCCTGCTGGCTACCTCGGTCATCAGGCCCACGTCGCGCCCGAGATCGTTGGGGCAGGGGTCGAGCATGCTGTTGACGCCGTGCGCCTTCATCTGCTCTATCTTGTCCACGCACACGTCGAGGCGCTCAGCGTGGTTCATTGGCTTGTTGAGAGTGTCGGACTCGGCGCCGGGGTAGGTCACGAAGAGGTGCTCGTGCATCAGCGTGCGGCCGAGATCGTTTACGTCGATCGGCCCGGTGACGGTCTGTACCGTTGTCTGCGTGGTGGTCTGCTGGCTGTTGCTCACTGCTGTCTCCCGCCTGCGATGCTAAGGCAGCAGCCTGTCTAGCCGCCCCGCAGCGGTGTTACCAGCGCGGAGAATGGGACTCAGCGCCGTATTTTGAAACAGCTGCCCGGCGTCCCGGATGCAGGGTGCTCGTTCCACCTGCACGCCGCTCACCGCAGTGGCAGCTCGGCCTGCTCGCCGGCCGGGTCATCGGGGCCGGCGCCTTCGCCACCCAGCAGGCGCATGAGGCCATCTTCGTTGAGCACTTCAACTCCCAGTTGCTCGGCCTTGCGCAGCTTGGAGCCCGGGTTTTCGCCGGCAACGAGATAGTCGGTGCGCTTGCTCACCGTGGAGCTCACTGTTGCGCCGGCGGCCTGCACCAGGTCCTTGGCGCGGTTGCGCGCGATCGACAGCGTGCCGGTGAGCACCACCGTCTTGCCCGACAGCGCGCTTGCTTCCGATGTGGCCAAGGTTGTTTCGAGAGTCGGACGCAAGCCGGCCGCCACCAGTTCATCGAGCATCGTTCGGTTGGCCGGGTCGGCAAAGAAGGCCAGCAGCGAGGCCGCCATCTCGGGGCCCACCCCGTCTATGTCTACGAGCGTTTGTTCGTCGGCCCGGGCAAGAGCATCGAGGCTGCCGAAGGCACGGGCAAGCGAGCGCGCTGCGCTCTCGCCCACGTGGCGTATTCCCAGCGCGAAGAGCAGGCGCGACAAGGGCCGTGTGCGGCTGCCGTCAATCGCGGTGGCCAGCTTCTCGGCCGACTTTTCGCCCATTCGGTCAAGCGCTGCCACTGCCTCGGTGTCGAGGCGGTAGAGGTCGGCAAAACTCGCCACCATGCCGTTGTCTACGAATACCGCCACCAGCTTTTCGCCCAGGCCGTCTATGTCCATGGCGTTGCGCGAGGCAAAGTGGCGCAGGGTTTCGCGCAGTTGCGCGGGACAGCTGCGGTTGTTGCAGCGGTGGGCGACTTCTCCCTCCTGGCGTTTAATCGGCGAGCGACACGACGGGCACTTGCGCGGCATGCGAAAGCGCTTTTCGCTGCCGTCGCGCTCGTCGGCCAGCGATGAGACCAGCTGGGGGATGACGTCGCCGGCCCGCTCGACTACCACCAGGTCGCCCACGCGTATGTCCTTGCGGCGTATCTCGTCGGTGTTGTGAAGCGAGGCGTTGGATACCACCACGCCGCCCACGTTTACCGGTTCCAGCTCGGCCACCGGCGTGATCGTGCCCAGCCGTCCCACCGAGGGAGTGATGGCCAGCAGGCGGGTGGTGGCCTGCCTGGCCTTGAACTTCCACGCCGACGCCCAGCGCGGCGAGCGCGAGAGTTCGCCCAGTCGGCGTTGTTGATCGAGGCTGTCCACCTTGATCACGGCGCCGTCGATGTCGACGTCGAGCTGTTCGCGCTCGGCCTCCAGTTGCCGGCAGCAGGCCAGTATTGCCTCCAGCCCGCTGCGTCGGCGCACGCGCGGGTGCACCAGTACCCCGGCGCGTCCGGCCCAGGCAAGAAAGTCAGAGTGTTTTTCAAAGCCCGCCGGTTCGCACACGCCGTGGCTGTGGGCATAAAAAACCAGTGGCCGCGAGGCGGTGACCGCGGAGTCGAGCTGGCGCAGCGACCCGGCGGCCGCGTTGCGGGGGTTGGCAAATACCGGCTCGCCGGCCTCGTCGCGATCCAGGTTCAGGCGCGCGAAGTCAGCCTTGGCAATCACCACCTCGCCGCGCAGCTCGAGGCGCGCCGGGGTCTCGCGTCCGTCTACGGCGCGTAATTCAATCGGCACGCTGGCCATGGTGCGCACGTTGGCCGTGACGTCTTCGCCCCTGCGGCCATCGCCGCGGGTGCCGGCGGCCAGCAGGCGGCCGTCTTCGTAAAGCAGGTTGACGGCCACGCCGTCCAGCTTGGGCTCGAGCACGAAGTCGCAGCTCTCACCCGACAGCCCCTTGTCCACGCGCTCGAGAAACTCGCCAAGCTCCTGCTCGTCGAACAGGTTGGCAAGCGACAGCATGGGCCGCAGGTGCGTGAACGGCTCAAAGGATTCGAGCGGCGCAGTACCCGGCCGCTGCGTGGGCGAGCCGGGATCGCGCAACCCCGGGTGCTCGGCCTCCAGCTGTTCGAGCTCTCTCAGCAGGCCGTCGTATTCGGCGTCGCTTATCGTGGGGTTGTCGAGCAGGTAGTAGCGCCGGTTGTGCTCTTCGAGCTCACGGGCGAGCCGGGCGGCGCGTGAAGCTGCCGCTCCACCGGCAGAACCGGGCTCGTTGCCGGCGCTGGAATCTTTGCGTGCCACCAGTGTTTTCTACCACGTGCAGAGGCAGAATATAGGGCGGCGGGGTGCAGAAAGGGTCGCCACGCTACGTTTCCGGGGGGTAGAATGGATGGATGTCCACCGCCTTGGCGGGGGAGGGGGTTACATGGCTGGCAATCAAGTGGCAAAGGCGCCTCACGGCATTACGGCTTATTTTCTGAGCCTGGTTTTTCTGGCCTCGGCCGGCCTGGTGCTGGCCACGGCCGGTCCGCCTCCCGGTCCGCCCGCCCCGATGCCGAGCTGGGTCGAATGGCCCGGCGGCGACCACGCTATAACTACCACCGAGGTCACCGTGGAGCAGTATCTCGCCTGCGTTGACGAGGGTGCCTGCGATGCGGCCAACCACCGCGATTGCAACTCGGCCGACCCCGCCCGCGTGTTGCACCCCATGAACTGCGTCAACTGGTTCGGCGCCTCCCAGTACTGCGCCTGGTCGGGCGGACGCTTGTGTGCCGAAGACGAATGGATCGATGCCTGCGGTGGCGCGGGCGAGGGTCGCGGCTGGCCTTACGGCTACGTATTTGAAAGCGGCAGGTGTAACGTGCAGTCGACCAGCGAGCCGGTGGAAGGGCTCGAGAGGGCCAGCGCCCCGGTGGCCAGCATGCCCGGTTGCGAGGGCGGCCTGCCTGGCTTGTACGACATGGCCGGCAATGTGAGCGAGTGGCTGGCGGCCTGCAAGCAGGACTACTGCAAGTTTCGCGGCGCCGGTTATCTGAGCAACGATCCGGTCGACGTATTTACCGGTTGCGGTGGCGTGTGTGCGGGCAACAAAAAGCCCTTCATGTCGGGCACGGTCGGAATACGCTGCTGCAGGGATATTACGGCCGGTTAAGCGGTCGAGGCGTCGTCGGTAGCTTCGTCGTCGGTAGCTTCATCGGCAGCCGCATCATCGCCACCACTGCTACCATCAGCCGGCTCATCCCCCGACGCTTCGGCTGAATCCGAGGCTTTCGGCGAATCCGAGGCTTTCGGCGAATCTGCCTGTCCCAACCTGACTACGTTCTCGGCCTGGGGACCCTTGGGGCTCTCGGAGATTTCGAACTCAACCGGTTCGGCCTCCTCGAGCGAGCGAAAGCCGTCTCCGCCTATCGCGGAGAAGTGTACGAACACGTCAACGCCTCCATCCTGCTCGATGAAGCCGTAACCCTTAGCGTTGTTGAACCACTTTACCCGGCCTTGGGGCATACTTTTCCCTGCCGCGGTCGGCGCGATGCTGCGCCGGGCGAACCAGGTGACGCTAGGAGGGCAGGGCCCAATTGTCAAACCGCGGTCAGCTTATGACAGGGGTGTTACCGGGGTTCGTCCTGGTGGCGGGATGGGGTTCATGTGGGCGCTTCATTACAGCAATGACCTTGCCGGCGACCCCCCGCTGAGTGGATACTCCCCCTTGCCCGCAAAGGGCCAAGGAGGTCATGTAAATGAACAACACAGTAAACAGGACGACAAGCAGGCAGGTATTGGTTTCGTCGGGCAGACGGGTGTCGCCCGGGCGCAGGTTGCTGCCAGGGCTGCTCATGGCGGCGACCCTGCTCGCGATTTCGCTCGTGGCCGTGACACCGGCCGACGCTGCGGCGAAGACCGATATCAACCGGGCCGGCATCGAGCAGCTCATCGAGTTGCCCGGCGTTGGGCCGGCCAAGGCCCGCGCCATTGTCGAAGCCCGCGAAGACTCTCCGTTCAGCAGCGTTGACGATCTCGCCAGGGTGAGCGGTATTGGCCCGGCCACCGTGGAGTCGCTGCGCGAGTACGTGATGGTGGCGCCGCCAGGCAAGAAAAAGTAGGCGCGTCGGCCTGGGGGATAGGCTGGCGGCGAGTCGGGCTGCGTGGTATCCAACCCGAACCCGCCGCCAGCCAATAGAGGAGAACGGATTGTCTGCCGAAGAACAACTCAAAGCACTGTCGCTGTTCATAGCGTCGCGTAACGGCGCGACCGACGTCGATCTGTCGGCCTACCGGGCACACACCGAGGGCTTCTCTATGGAGACCTTTTCTTTTGACGCCCACTGGACCGAATCCGGTGGCGAGGTTTTTGATGGCCGCCTCATCGCCAGGGTACAGCCCGAGGCCGGCTTGCTCGAGCCCTACGATCTCAGGCCGCAGGTACTGGCCATGCGGGCAGTTCACGGCACCGTGGCCGTGCCCGAGCTGCTGTGGTTCGAAGAAGGGTCCGAAGTCCTGGGCGCTCCTTTCTATGTGAACCGTTTCGTTGCGGGCGACGTGCCCGTGCCCAGCGAAGGTCCCTCGGGCGAGCTGCCCATAGAAGACCCGCTCGAGCGCGAATCGCTGGCCCGCGATTTTGCCGGCAACCTGGCGGCCCTGCATCGCTTTGACTGGCAGGCGGCTGGGCTCTCCGAACTCGGCGGGCCCGACGGCGTCCCCGAAGACGGCCGCGACGCCGCGCGGAGGGTGGTAGCCAACTGGCGCGGCTACCACGAGCGCTCGCGCGCGGGTGCGGCGCCGATGATGGCGCGCGCTTTCAAGGAGCTCGAGGTGAGGCTGCCCCGGCAATCTCCGCTCTGCCTTGTGCACGGTGATTACCGCACCGGAAATTTTCTGCGCGTGGGTGGCCGCATCACCGCCATACTCGACTGGGAAATGGTTCACCTGGGCGACCCCATGGAAGACCTGGCCTGGGCTTGCTCGCGCATATGGCGCGGCCAGACCGACATGCCTGGCCTGTTGGTCGAGCGCGAGCGATTGCTCCACATGTACTCGGAGGCGGGCGGGTTGGACGTCGACGAGCAGCGTCTGGCCTTCTACGACCTGCTGGCGGCCGTCAAGATGTCGGCCATCATGACCACGGGCCTTCGCGCCTGGGCCGACGGCCGCACCGACGACGTGCGCATGTTGATGTTTCGCCACCAACTGGCCGGTATGCAGGTCATCATGGCCGAGTCGGCCGGTGTAGTGGGGGCCTTGAGCTGAGCATGGCGATGCTCGATCACGAAAAAGTCATCGAGGCGCTCGCCGCCACGCTCGAAAACGAGGTGTTGCCGGCACTGGGCCAGGGGCCGTCCAGGCTGCAGCTGTACTCGGTGCTCGACGTGCTGGAAAACCTTTCGGCCTATCTTGAGTGGGGTGGGCAACTGGCCGAACTCGAGGTCGCCGCCTGCCGTCGTGCGGCCAGCCAACTGGCGGGCTTGCTCGAGGGTGAGCTGTCGGCGCGCTGTCGCGACTTTGCCGCGGAGACCGGCGGTGGTGATACTGCGCTCGAAACCGCCCGCACGCTGCTGGTCGATGTCATAGAGAGTCCAGCCTTCGACTCGTCCGAGGTCAGGGCGACTGTGGATGCCTGCCTTGGAGAGTCCGTGCTGACGGCGGCCATGTTCATGAAGCCGTCGCGACTTAGCGAGGTTTCCAAGGGCTGAGCTTCCGGTCTTTCAGCGCGACGAGAAGATCGTACTGCGAGGAAGCCCGAAGAGCTTGATCCAGCGGCTGAAGGTGTCGTCGCTCAAGCGTTGCAGCTTGTCGATGTGCTGCAGCGTGTCGCTGCGTATCTGCTCGGGGTCTATGGCCCCGTTGAGATCGGTTATTTCCTGGCGGTTGTGCGGTACGGTGAGCCACCTTTCGACCATGGGCCTGTCTACTTCGAGGTGAAACTGGAACCCGTAGGCCGTGTCGCCATAACGGAAGGCCTGGTTCTCGCAGTCGGGTGAGCTGGCCAGGTGCACGGCTCCGCTGGGTATGTCGAAGGTATCGCCGTGCCACTGGAAGATGTGCTCCGTGTCCGACATGCCGGCAAACACCGGGTCGTCAGCGCCCGCCGCGGTGGGGTTGACCTGGTACCAACCGATTTCTTTGCTGTGGTGCGGTCTCACCTCGGCTCCCAGGGCGCGGGCCAGAATCTGCGAGCCCAGGCAGATGCCGAGCACGGGCATGCCCCGCTGCAGGGCTTCGGCCACCAGCTCGACCTCGACGGCCAGGAAGGGGTAGAGGTTCACCTGGTCCACGTTCATGGGTCCACCCAGGACGACCAGCCCGAAGTAGCCGTCGAGGCTGGGGCGGGCCGCGGGGTCGCGGTCAAAGTTGACGTAGCGTATGCGGAAGCCCGAATCCTTGAGCAGGGGGTTCAGGGTACCCAGCAGCTCGTGGGCTACGTGCTGAAAGACGAGTATTTTTCGCATGTGGCAGCGGTGCCTCGAGCACCAGTCTAAGCCTAACACCTGGCGGCGCCCGCGTCAGCCGGCAATGCCGGGGCATCAGCAGGCCCCGGGCCAACCAGCGGTGCGGCAGGGCGGGGGCGGTGGCCCGCTCGCGCGAATGCGTTTATGCTCTAGGGTATGCGCGCCCCGGTAGTCAGCCTGTTCCTGTTCGCCTTGCTGCTGCCGGCAGCGTTTCTGCCGGCAGCGTTTCTGCCGGCCTCCCTGGGCCAGGCCCATGCCGCGGCAGCTGCCCAGCTCGAAATTCTCAGCTTCGGCAGCGGCTCGAGCGAGATAAACGTGGTACTCGACGGCGACAAGCTCTCGTTGTTTGCCAACCAGGTATCGGCCGATCTCGTCATTCGGCACCTCCAGGCTGTTGGCGGGCCGACCTACAGCTCGCTTGAGCCCCTGACCAGGCCGATCAACCTGTCGCTGCACGGTGTCACCTGGGAGGCCATGCTGCGCAGGATGCTGGTGGGCTACAACTGTTCGTTTCACTACAAGGGTTCGCGGGTGGATCACGTCAGGATACTGCACATGACCCCGACCCGGCCCTACAAGACCCCGCGCTTGTTGCAGAGCCGTGCCGAGTGGACCCGCCAGGAGCAGGACTCGTTGGAGGCGCGCGCGCGCGCCGTTGCCACCAGCGCCAGGTCGGGCGAGGGCGCCGGCCAGCCACCTGCGGGATCAGTGCCGCTGCCGTCCCGGCCGGCCACGGGCCAACACTGAAGCCGGCCCGGCGGGCAGCGAACATGACTTTCAACCGCAACGAAAAACACGTCCTCCAGCTGACGGCGGTCGGCCACTTCGGCGCCCACTTCGCCATGCTTCTTTTTCCGACCGTGGCCGTCGTGATGGCGGCCGAGGAAGGGCTGGCACTGGAGACCGTGCTCGGTTGGAGCTTTGCCGGTTTCATGCTTTTCGGCGCCGGAGGCCTGCCGGTGGGTTACCTGGCCGATCGCCTGCGCGCTGTCTGGGTGGTGAGGGTGGGGGTGATCGGCCTGGGCCTTGCCGTGATGGCAGTGTCGGTGGCCGACCCGGGCCCGGCCCTGGCCCTGTCGCTGGCCCTGGTCGGTGTGTTCGCCAGCCTCTACCACCCGGCGGGGCTGGGACTGATCTCGAGAACCGTTGCCGCCCGCGGCGAGGCCCTGGGCATAAACGGGATGTTCGGCAACGTGGGCATAGCCGGCGCGCCGCTGGCAGCCCAGCTGGCTTGCTCGGCCTGGGGCTGGCGCGGTGCCTACCTGGTCCTGGGCGCGGGCCTTCTCGTGGTGGGTCTGCTCGTGGCCATGCGCAGTATCAACGAGGCCGCACCGGGTAGCCTGACGGCCGACGACCAGCACGAAAGCGGCGAGCGCAGGCGACTGTTTCTCATACTGCTGGTGGCCATGACCTTCGGTGGCCTGGCCTACCGCGCCAACACCGTGGCCCAGCCGGCCTACTTTGACGCCAGGCTAGGGCAGATGGGCCACGGCGTGGCCACGTCGCTGGTCTACGGGCTGGGCATTCTCGGCCAGTGGGCCGGCGGCCGCCTGGCCGATCGATACGACCTTCGCATTCTTTATCTCTGCTTCCAGGCCCTGGCGCTGCCCTTCGTGTTGCTGATGAGCGTGTTGGCCGGCTTGCCGCTGCTGATCACGGCGGCTGGCTACGTGTTTTTTGCCATCGGCATGCAGCCCATAGAGAACAGTCTCGTGGCGCGCTTCACGCCCGATCGTTGGCGTTGCACGGGCTACGGCCTCAAGTTCTCGGTGGTGTTCGGCATAGGTGCCCTGTCGGTACGCGGGGTGCAGCAGTTTCTCGAGCACGGCACGCTGTCGGGCGTGTTTGTTGCGGTGGGCGGCATCATAGCGCTGCTGGTCTGCGTGGCTGCCTACCTGGCCTGGCGCACGCGTGCGGCACCCATACTCAACTGCGCCGCCAGCCCGGTGGCCGAGCGCCAGGCCTGATAATCAGTTCAGGGAGTAGAGAAGAACGTCCACCGGAAACGAGCCCTCGATGGCATCGGTGCTGGCGCTGGGAAACGAGGGCGGGTCGCCATCGGCGTCCAGCAGGTAAACGTCCACGCGGTCGAGCCCAGCCTGGGCCACGTACAGCACCCCCCGGTTAAGGGCCAGTCGGCTGGTGAACGCCGAGGTGTCGCCCAGCGTAGAAGACCGTGGCAGCAGGTCAGGAAGGCTGCCGTCAGGGTCGACGTCGTATACATCAACACGACCCGAGCTGTACGCGGCGGTGTACATGCGCCGACCGTTGTCCGAAAGGGCCATGTGCGTGTACCACTCCTCGGGGGCAGTCTCGGAGTCGGGCAGGTCGCTGAGCAGCCCCGTGGAGGGGTCCACGTCGTAGGCGTTTACGTTTTCGCCCAGCCTGTCGGTAGCGTAGAGTATGCCGTTGCGAATCAGCAGTGCGTCCGAGCCGCCCACCAGCGTCTGTGGAACCTGGGGCTCGGGTTCGGAGGGCAGCCCGCCGCCGGCCTGCAGAAGAAAGGTATCTATGCGCGCCGTGTTCTGGGCAACGGCGTAGAGAAAACCGTTGGCCATGGCGATGCTGCGGTAGTCGGCCCCGAAGCTCGAAACCTGCGAGTGGGGTACGCTGCCCAGCCCACCGAGCGAGTCGAGGCGATAGGCCACCAGCAGGCTGCGGCGTCTTGCCGGCACGTAGAGGAAGTCGCCCGCCACTATCATTTCCATGTAGCTGGCGCCGGGCTGGATGTCGCTTTCCGACGACGGCTGCGCGGGCAGGCTGCCGTCGGCTGCCGGCCTGAGCGAGACCAGCGAGTTGTCCAGGGCCACGTAGAGCACGTCGCCGGCCGCGGTCAGGCGCCTGGGGTTGATCAACGAGGTGCTGCTGAAAGGCAGCGCGTCGGGCAGGCCGTTGGAATCCAGTCGGTATGCGTCCACGCTGTTGGACTGGGACGAGGCCACGTAGAGGACGGCCGTGCCCTGGTTGCCATCGCCGGGACCCGAGCCGGGCAGCGCAGTAGCCGTGCCGCCACCGGCCCCGCAGCCGCTTGTCAACGCGAGCACGAGCGCCAGGCCCGCGAGCAGGCAGGGCGAGGTTGTCAGCGGGCGGCTTGCACACGAACCAGGCATGGAGCAGAAGGAGTAACCGACGCGGCCCAAGGTGTCCAGCAGGCGCCGCGAATCCCACCATGAGACAAGGAGCACCAGACGCCCGACACTGGAATACCCTGCTGGTGTTGCGCGAGCGTCGCCTGGCCGGCCTGTTGAATCGCTTGCGCCCGCTGGGACGGTTTCGCACCTCGGGCTACCCCCGTGTGTTGCTGGGCACCGTGGGTGGCAATGGCGCTGGTGATGCCCTCGCCAGCCGCGACCGAATAGCCCGCGTGGTGGATTTTTTTGAGCAGAATCCCGACCTGGCTGCCGAACTGCAGCGCGTGGTGCCCGTGGAGGCCTCGCCGCTTTTTGAGCGCGACGACGTGACCGAGACCCTGTGCATGGCCATGCACGACAAGGGGGTCGAACTCGCCGGCCGGAGTTTCCACGTCAGGGCGCACCTGCGCGGCCTCAAGGGACGGCAGGAGACCACGGCCGTGGAGGGCGCACTGGGAGAGTTCCTGCTCGAGAGGGCCGAGGCCGGCGGCCGCGCGGCGACAGTGACTTTCAGCGATCCCGATGTCGTGGTCGCTGTCGAGGTAGCCGGAAGGCGCGCGGGCTACGCGTTTTTTGAGAGGGAGCAGCGCGCGTTGCCCCTGTTGTGGAAGGCCTGACAGCCTGGGCCAGTACTCAGGGAGCCAGCTGAACCTTCACCGATCCGCTGGACTTGTCGCTGGCGCATTCAAAAGCGGCCTGTGCCTGCTCGAGCGGAAAGGTATGCGTCACCAGCGCACTCATGTCCGAAGAACGCTCGTCCAGCAGCCCTATCGCCACGTCAAAATCCGAACGGTCGCCCGGCCGGTTGTAGACCATGGCGGCGGTGATGGTCACTTCTTTCAACAGCGCCGTCATCGGGTTGAACGCGGGCGAGTGGTCGAACACTCCCACCATTATAATCCTGCCACCGGGCGCCACGGCTTCTACCGAATCGGCGAGGGTGTCGGCCGAGCCGCCCACGGTCTCGATGACCACGTCAGGCTTGACGGCTGACGAGGTGACACGGGTGGGGTCAATAACTTCGTCGCAACCCAGCGCGAGCGCCAGTTCTTTCTGGGCCGGGTAGCGAGCCGATACAGTCACGTGACGCGCACCCAGTTGATGGGCGGCCACAAGGCTCAGCAGCCCAATGCTGCCCGCCCCGAGCACGAGCACGTTCGAGTCCTCGCCTATGCCTCCCAGGCGAGCGGCGTGCACGCACACGGCGGTGGGCTCGACCAGGGCGCCCAGCGAATCGTCCACGCTGTCGGGTAGCGCGTACAGGCATTCGGCTGGAGCGAGCACGCGGTCGGCCATGCCCCCCTCGGCGGTTATGCCAAGCAGGCCAAGCCGCGCGCACAGGTGGTAATCGCCGCGCAGGCAGGCGGCGCAGGCGCCGCACCTGAGCAGCGGCTCGACTGCCACGCGTTGGCCACTGTGAAGTCCTTCGACGTCGTCACCCAGTGACTCGATCTCGCCGCACATCTCGTGTCCCGGGCAAACGGCGGGCGCGGGCCCGTTGCCGTGGAACCAGTGCAGGTCACTGCCACACACGCCGCAGCGCGAAACCCTGAGCGCAACCTGCCCCGGGCCCGGCGCGAGGTCGTCGTTTTCGTGCAGCTCCAGTTTGCCCGGCGCTGCGGCTTTCACTCTGCGCGACATGCTTCAGTTAAGTTCCTTGCTCGAGTAGCCAAGTATCGAGCGGGCCACGATCATCAGGTTGATCTGCTGCGTGCCCTCGAAGATGTCGTTGATCTTCGCGTCGCGCATCCATTTCTCAAGCAGGTTTTTGCGCGAGTAGCCCAGTGGCCCGAGCAGCTCGACAGCCTTCTGGGTGATGAGCGTCACCGCCAGGCCCGCCTTGGACTTGCACATGGACGCCTCGCGGCTGTTGCGCTCGCCGCGGTCGATCATGTTGCAGGCTCTCCAGGTCAGCAACCGGGCTGCCTGCAGTTGCGACTGCATGTCGATGACATCTTTTTCGAGTACGGTCATTTCGCGCGTGCCGGCCTCGTAGCGAATCTCGATGCCGGCCTCAACGAGCGCGTCGGTGACGAAGTCGACCGCCGCCTGGGCTATGCCCAGCGCGCTGGCCGCCACTATGGGGCGGGTGGCGTCAAAGGTAGCCATGACTCCCTTGAAACCCTCGTGGCCCTTGTCCGAGATGTCGGCCGACCCCAGGAGATTGTCCGCGGGAATGCGGGCGTCTTCAAGCGTGATGACGGCGGTGTCCGATGCGCGTATGCCCATCTTGTGCTCGAGCTTGTCGACGGTGACCCCGGGGGTGCCAGCCGGCACGATGAAGGACTTGATCGCGGGGCGCCCCTTCGATGCATCGAGAGTTGCCCACACGACCACGAAGCCTTCTGAGTCTTCGAGTGCACGCTTTCCCGAGGTGCAGAAGATCTTGGTGCCATTGAGCACCCACTCGTCACCGTCGCGCACGGCCGTGGTGGCCACCTGCTTGGAGTCCGAACCGAAGTGCGGCTCGGTGATGGCCATCGCGGCCCAGCGGGGCTTGCCCGAATGAAAGTCGCCCAGGAAGCGCTTTTTCTGCTCGGGTGTGCCCGCGGCGTTGACCGCGGCGCCACCTAGTCCCGGATTGGGGATGGAGAGATACAGACCCGCGTCGCCCCAGGAGAGCTCTTCGATCTGTATGGCGGCTATAAGGGTTCGCTCGGAGGGGCCTTTCTTTTTGCTGCCCGGGTCGCCGGTCATCTGCGCGTCGGAGGGACTCGCCGAAGTGAACTCCCACATTGTGTTGAAAAAATCCCACGCGTCGCTGTGTTCGTTGTCGTCGAATTCCCGCGATATGGGCCGCATCATGTTCTCGGCCACCGCGTGTATGAGTTCGCGTCGTTGCAGGGCTGCTTCTGAAAGTGAAAAATCCATGTCTGTGTCTCCTCGTGTTTTTCTGCTGTCCGGCCGTGCCTGTTCAGACCGATGCCAGGCCTTCAAATATTGCGAAGCCGCGTCCGTTGCGCGCCCACAGCTCCACGGGGTGGTCACGCACGAAGCCGTGACCGCCGAGCACCTGCACACCGTTGTCGGTAACCATCATCACCGCGTCGGCGGCGTAGCTTTTGGCGATCGAGACTTCGCGCACGGCGTCGCCACCCGTGTCGAGTTTCCAGGCGGCTTCCTGGCCGAGCAGGCGGGCGGCGTCGACCTCTATCGCCATCTCGGCGAGCATGAAGGCGATGGCCTGCTTCTGGGCTATCATCGTTCCAAAGGCTTCGCGCTCCTTGGCGTAGTCGCAGGCGTATTCGAGCGACGCCTTGCCCACGCCTACCGCCATGGCCGACTGGGCCACGCGACAGCGGCGGATGAGATCCGAGGCGTCGCCTCCCAGGCGCATGGATGCAGGTACGCGGCAGTCCTTGAGCTGGATCTCGCGGGTGTCGAGCGCGTTGAGGCCCAGGTTTTTCTCGCGCTCGCTTATATCGAGACCCGGCGTGCCGGCGCGCACGGCCAGCGCCGCTATGCCGTTGTCGGCGGCCGCGTAGACGATTATCCACGGCGATGCCGCTGCAAGTGCGACCTGGCATTTATCGCCGTTTATAACGTAGTCGTCACCGTCGAGCACGGCGGTGGTCTTGAGGTCGAAGGCGCTGTTTCCCCAGCTGGGTTCCAGCAGGGCGGCAGACCCGGGGGTGAATTCTTCGCCCGTGTAGTCCGATAGTATCTCGGCCTGCTGCTGCTCGTTGCCTAGCAGTACCACCGGGTCGATGACCAGGCGTGGGCTCAATACGTGGGCGGCGATCGAGAGGTCGCCCTCGGCCAGTGCCTCGGCGATGACCGTGCCGGTGATGGCCGACGGCTCCTGGCCGAAGCCACCGCAGGCCTCGGGTATGGTCGCCTGCGCGAGTCCCAGCTCCCAGGCTTCCTGGGCCAGCGCGGGGGGAACCTCGCCGCTGTCGTCGGCCTCGTGACCGGCTGGTCGCAGGCGCTCGCGCGCGAAGGCTGCGACCGTGTCGCGTATGAGTTGCTGTTCTTCGTCGAGGTGAAAATCGATCATCTGTTTTCTCCGTTTTCTTGTAGTGAGTCGGTGCGCACACCGTTGAGCGATACGAGCAGGGTGTCGATGTAGTGACCGAGGGCGTCGTCCATGCAGAAACTGTCGGGATCCTGGTAGTACTGGATCTCGGCCCCGAGAACGGCGCTGGTGTAGGCCGAGGCCACGCGCTCGGGGTCTACGTCGGCGCGAAACAATTCCTGCTGCTGCCCCCGTCGTACGAGCCCGGCAAGGAAGCGCCTGAATCCCCTCATGGTGGACCGCAGCTGGTCCGAAACCTGCTGGTTGGTGTCGATGCTCTCGATCATGAGCATGATCAGGAACCTGGGGTGATCCTTGGACATCGCGTGGTCCTGGCACACGTGGGCGATGCGGCGCAGGGCCTCGTCGGCGGCCAGGCCGTCGCAACTGGCCTGTACCCTTTGTTCGAATTCCGCAATGCGGTCGAGCACAGTTGCTGCGAGCAGGTCTTCCTTGTCTCGAAAGTGGTAGTAGATCGACCCCTTGGTAACTCCGGCTTTACGGGCGATGCGATCTATCGAGGATCCCGCGTATCCGTAGCGCGAAAAACAGTCGGCCGCGGTGGCCAGCAATTCGCTGCGCGACCTGCCTTCTCGCCCGGAAACGTTGCCTGCAGAGGACATACCAAACGTTTAGTATTATTGCTGCGACGAGTCAAAAGACGCACAGTGCAGGGCACTTGGAGGCGAAGCCGGTTGACCTGGCGGGGCTGAACGTGGTCTCTTTGAGTCTGCGCGTTTTATGGCTTGGATTCGTCAGATACCCCCGGCGCGGGCCGGGGGACGGTTGGCCGGTGTCTACCGGGAAATACGCAACGAGGTTCCGCGTGTGCCCAACCTCATGCAGGTTTTCAGCCTGAGGCCCGAAACCATGGAGGGCCTGTATCGCTCCTGGTTGTCCTCGATGTGGAACGGGTCGGTAGACCGGCAGACCCGCGAGCTCATGGCCATGGCCGTGGCGCGTTCGGCTCGTTGCGATTACTGCGTAGACTCGCACCTGGTTTTTCTCCAGGTCTGCGGCATGGACCGCGACCAGGCTTTTGCCATCGAGCGCGATAGCGCCGCCGTTGGAGAATTGCCCGAAGCTGTTTGCGTAGCGATGGAACTCGCCTCCCGCTTGACCTCCGACCCACGCAACTTGCGTGACGAAGACCTGCAAGACTTGCGAAAGTGCTGGCCGGCGATTGAGCAGCGTGTTGAGTTGATCTCGGTGGCTGCTGGCTTCAACTGCATTACCAGGGTGGCCAACGCGCTGGGTGTCGACCAGGAAATACCACTGAGCGTTCGTCGTTTTGAAGCGGGCAGGCGTGGCGCCATTTCGCTGTTGTCGCGGCTCACGGCTGTGAGCGTGGACATGGACTACAAGCCTGTTCCCGCGAGACCCCCTGAAGAAAACCTGCGCGCTCTCGATTTTCTTTTTTTATCCCAGCTCGGGTTTGCTTCGTTGCCGCCTGGCTTCACGGTTCTCCAGCACTGCCCCGAGATGTTTGACGGCCAGCTCAGGCTCATGGAAAAGGCCGTGGCCGTCATGCCGCGCGATCGCTGGATGAGGCTGGGGCTGGTCATCGGCAAACTGACGGGCTGCGATTACTTTTCGGAAAACTGCACCGCCTGGCTGGAGCAGCGCGGCGTGGACACGGCCGACGTCGTGGCGGCGGCCGAGGGTGCCCAGTCGTCGCTGCCCGACGCCGAGAAGTGCTGCCTGCGCTTCGCGCGTGACCTTACCCTGCACTCGCACACCATGGACGAGAGCCGGGTACGCGGACTGAGGGTCGCCGGGCTGTCTGACGGCGCCATTCTCGATCTTGCCTTCGTGTCGGGGGTCTTTAACGGCATGGTACGCCACGTGGCGGCGCTGGCTGTCGAAGAACGAACGGCCGGTGGGCCCGGGTCCCCGGTTGAACACGACGCGGCGTCCGGGCATCTCAACGGAAACGCACCGGCTGGTGATGATCTCCCCTGAGTGCCTTCCTGGCAACTCCTTGTCCGCGCGACTGGCCGGGTCACGATGATGTGTATAGGGTAGCGGTGCGCGCCTCGACGGTGCGCAAGTGGAGGCGCTTGAAATGGTGGACAAGTCTATAGACGGCGAAGTATCGGGCAAGCTGTTCCGGTTTCTCTCGGCCATGCACCCCTCGCTGTCGCGTGCCGAGCGGCAGAGCTTTGCCGAGTACGACGCAGATTCCTGGTATCCGTGGAACGAGGAGACCGCCAGTCGTTTTAACGAGTTGATGCGCAGCGCGCCCCGCGACAGCAGCTTCGCTCGCGGCTTTGCCTACGTGGCACAGAAGGCGATACCCGAGGGACGCTACCTGTCGGTGCCGGAGTTGCTTGAATACCTCGACCGGCTGCCGGCGGCCTTCAGGGGCGAGTACGGCAGCGGATTCGAGGCCAGGCTCGAAGAACCCTTCAAGGCCAGGATCAGCTACGCGGGGATGCCGGGCTTTGCCAACAGTTGCATAGCGGTGGCCGGCGAGCTCGCTCAACGCTTGCAGGCTTCGGGCGGCAAGGGAGTGCGGGTGCGCCACGTGGAAGGCTGCCGGCTGCAGGACGAAGAACGCTGCAATTTCGAAGTCACGTGGAAGTCCGAGGCCGATCCCCGCGGCGTCGAACTGGTGGCGGCTTCTTCGCTGCTGGGCGAAGAAGCGCCGGACCTGCTCGTTCCTGAAACAGACAGGGATCTGCGCGAACCCGTGTCGGCCGAGAACTGGAACTTCAGCGACGAGGCTCTGCCGGGTGACAACGACGAAGCCTCCCTGGCTCAAGAAATAGCGCCGGCCCGCGAAATTAAGCCGCCGGCCGAACCGGTTCTTCCCCCGGTGCAGGAGTCCCTGCGGGAGCCCGCCGAGGCACAAGTCGCCGCGAGCACTGCCGGCGGACTGGCCGAAGCCGGACTGGCCGAAGCCGTGTTGTCCGGGAACGTGTCGGCGACATCGGGCGACGATCTCTTCGGCATGCTCAAGCAACGCCTGGAAGTTGCCGATCGCCAAGCGGCGCTCTACGAGCAGGCCCGCGGTGAGATCGATCTGCTGCGCGGCGAACTCAATCGTGCTGGTGAAGAGCACCGTCGCGCTCTCGATGAAGCCGAGCAGCGCATCAGCGAAACCCGCGTGCAACTGGCGGCGCTCAAGGACAACATTCGCAAGCTGGTGTCGGACCACTGAGCTTTTCCTGCAGGGTGGTGCTCGTCGGCCCCCAGGGTGGGGCCAACGTGGGCTCGGTGTGCCGGGCCATTGCCAACATGGGCGGCGCATCCCTGTGCACGGTCAACGAGGAGTTCGATCTTGAGCAGGCGCGCATCATGTCGGTGCACGCGCAGCCGATTCTCGACGCGCGCCTGCGCTGCGCTTCCCTGCAGGAAGCCGTGGCCGGTTGCACGACGGTGGTGGGCACTACCGCGCGCGACGGGCCCTACCGCAGCCGCACGAGCGACGTGCGCCAGGTGGCTGCCGGCCTGCTGGCCGAGCACGACCACGGCGACCCGCGGCCGGTAGCGCTCGTGTTCGGGCCCGAGGACCGGGGCCTGTCCAACAGTGAAATCGCAGCCTGTCACCGCCTGGCCTGCATTCCCGCCGAGGAGAGTTATCGCTCTCTCAACCTGGCCCAGGCCGTGCTGCTGTGCCTGTACGAACTGCGACGAGCGGGCGAGGGCGAGCTGCCGACGCCGGGGAGCGATGCTGTTGACGACCAGCACCCGCGTGCCGACGCCGGCGCCACCGACGCGGCCATGGAAGCGCTGGAGCAGGCCCTGCTGCAGATAGGTTTTCTGTCCGAAGACAACCCCGGTCACATCATGCAGTCGCTCAGGTCGGTGTTCGGAAGGGCCGGGCTCGATGAACGCGAGCTGCGCATCGTCCGCGGCCTGGCGCGGCAGGTGAGCTGGTTTGCAGAAGGTGGCCGCGAGGTGGCCCTCGCCAAGCGAAAACAGGGCCGCCGCCTGCGCTGAAAGATTTTCTTTAACAACCTGCCGTCGCGGTGCGCCCCTTTGCAAGCGAACAGGGCAGCGACTACCTTGCGGCCACGGAGGAAAACAATGGTAGTTATCACAGCGAAGTTAAGAGCGGCCGAGAACTGCGAAGACGAGGTCGCCGAAGCGCTCTCGAGCATGGTCAACTGGGTGACCGAAAACGAAGTCGAGACCCTGACCTACACGCTCAACCAGTCGGCGGCGGACCCGCGCGACTTTCTCGTGTTCGAACGCTACACGAGCCGCGAAGCACTGGACTCTCACATCGGGTCGGATCGCATGAAGCAACTCAATGGCGAGCTCGGGGGCAAAGTGGAAGGGCCGCCTTCGGTCGAGTTTTACGGCGAAGTTGCCGCCAAGCTCTAGGGAGCAGGAGAAACAGTAGGCAGTGGCAGTGATCGCAAGAAAAACCGGGCATTACCTCGAGGACTTCAGGCTGGGGCACGTGTTTCGCCACAAGGGTGGCAAGACGGTGAACGAGGGCCTGTTCAACGCCTTTACCGAGTTCAACCTTACGACCAACGCGCTTTGCAAGAATGCCGAGTTCGCCAGGTTGCACGGATTCGAGGGACTGGTCTGTCCGCCGGGCCTGGTTATGAACGTGGTCTTCTCGCAGACGGTAGAAGACATTTCGGAAAACGCGCGCGCCAACCTCGAGTACATCAACATGCGCTTCGGTGCGCCGGTGTACGTGGGTGACACGCTCGAGGCCGAGACCACGGTGGTGGGCATCAAGCCGTCGTCCAAGGACAACGACCGCGGTGTCGTACACGTGAGCACGGTTGGCCGCAAGCAGGACGGGCGGGTTGTTGTAGCCTTCGAGAGAAAGGTGCAGGTGTGGAAGAAAGACCTGGCCGCCGAGGTCGACGCAGGTGAACTCGACGAGAAGCCCTCCGTGGAGTGCTCGCCCGATATCCCGGCCTGGGATCCGGGGGCCGACTACGCCTCGCGCGCCTACCTGTCGAGCGACCACGGTTACATGGAGGACTTCACGGCGGGCGACGTCTACGCGCACTCGCGCGGCCGCGTCATGACCGACGAACACATTGCGCTTACGGCAGTGCTCGACAACACCAGCCAGGTGCACTGCAACCAGTTCCTGGTTGACCAGAACCCGGAAAAATACATCGGCGGTCGCCTGATTATTTTCGGAGGCATTCCGTTCAACCTCTGCCTGGGCCTGAGCTGCCCCGACATAGCCGACAACTCGCCTGCCGATGTCGTCTACACCACCGGTCGCCATACGGCACCCCTGTTCGCCGGTGACACCGTGTTTGCCGAGACCGAGATCCGCTCGGTGGGAGACTATCCGGGCCGCGAGGACCTCGGCCTGCTGGCGGTTACGCTCAGGGGTTACAAGCACCGCCCCGCGAAGGAAGGCGAAGACGGGCCGCAACGGGTGGATATTTTTTATCTGGAGCGTGAGCTGGCAGTTCGCCGGCGCAGCCACTACACGGCATGAGCGCGGGCGGCAGGGTCGACGGCCGCGGGCTCGACGGCCGCGGGCTCGACGGTTGCGTGCTGGTGGAGGCCCCGTGGTTGATGAGCCTTTCTGTTGTCGGCGACGACGCGGTTGAGTACCTGCAGGGCCGCCTGAGCTGCGACGTGGCGGGGCTGGCCCCTGGGCAGGGCGCCCACGCGCTGTTGCTCACGAGGCAGGGGCGCGTGCAGGAGCTGCTGGCGGTCTACCGTCGTGCCGATGACCTCTTGCTCGTTGTTGACCGCGGCAGGGCCGACTCGGTGATGGCCGCGCTCGAGGAATTCATCGTGGCCGACGACGTGGAGTTTGAGTCTTGCGAGCAGGCCGGGTCACTGTTGCTGACGGGCCAGGACGCTCCCGCCTTGCTGGCCGGTGCTGCGTCGGATTTTTCGGAGCGGGATTTGTCGGAGCTGAACCTTTCGGGCCTGGCTCTCAACCTGCGACGGCGCGCGGACCTCTGCGTGCCGTCCTTCGAGTTGCTGCCCGGTCCGGGCTCAGACCCTGCTCAGTTGAGCGCCGCTCTGGAAGAACTCGGGGCAAGCAAGGGCGAGCCGGCGTTGCTGGATCGCATGCGGATAGAAAGCGGTACGCCCGCGGTCGGGGTCGACGTGGACGAGCAGCGGATGGCCATCGAGGCCCGGCTGGAGTGGGCCATTCACTTTGCCAAGGGCTGCTACGTGGGCCAGGAAGTAATCGAGCGCAGCGTCAGCCGCGGGCGCGTCAACCATCTCCTGGGCCTGCTGCAGATTGACCCGGCCGGCGCCGCTGTCCACGCAGCCGAGCTGGTCGGGTTGCAGGTAGCCGGCGGCAGCCCTGCCGATGTTGTGACCAGCGTGTCGATGGGCGCGGGGGGAGACAGCGAAGCGGTCCTGGCGTTGGCCTACCTGCCCGCGGCCATGGCCGAGACCGGCAGCGTGGTCGAGCTGGAGAGAGACGGCGTTGTTCTTGCCCGCGCCACGGTAGTGGAGTGGCCCCGGCCCCACGTGCTGGCGGGCCGGCAATCGCCTGCTTGAGAAGGGGGGGGGGCGGACGCCTCGCCTTTTGTGCGCAACCGGAGGGTGGCTCGCGCTCTGAGCCGGCCAACGGGTTACACTGCCCGTGGCCTGAAAACCAGGCCGTGAAAGACGGCTCATGAAAGGCGACTTCGTCTACGTTGATCTCGAAACCACCGGCACCAGCGCGGTCGCCGACCGCGTGACCGAGGTGGCACTCATACGCGTGCACGACGGCAAGGAGCTGCGGCGCTGGTCGAGCCTCGTGGACCCCGGCTGCCCGGTCCCGTCGTTCATCACCGGCCTTACTGGCATAAGCGACGAGATGGTACGAGCGGCGCCGAGCTTCGTTGACCTGGCCGACGACCTGCTCGAAATGCTCGACGGCGCGGTGCTCGTGGCCCACAACGCGCGCTTCGATTACGGCTTTCTGCGAGCGGAGTTCAAGCGCGCCAACCGAAGCTTCCAGGCCCGCACGCTTTGCACGGTGCGCTTGGCCCGCAAGCTGTTTCCCGGCCACCGCAGCTACGCGCTCAGTGCCCTGCTCGAGCGCCACGACCTCAACTGCGCCGCTCGTCACAGGGCCATGGGAGACATCGAGGCGGTGCTTTCTTTTGTCGAGATGGCCGAGCGCGAGCTGGGTCGCGACCGGGTCGAGCGGGAAGTCGCCGCCTTGCTCTGCCTGCCCACGCTGCCCGCCGGCCTCGATTCAGACCTGGTGGCTTCGATTCCCGACAGCCCCGGCGTGTACAGGTTCTACGGCGAGCGGCGATGCCTGCTCTACGTGGGCAAGAGCGTGCGTCTGCGCAGCCGAGTGCTGTCGCACTTTTCCTCGCAGAGCGCGACCCTGACCGACGCGAGGCTGGCGCGACAGGTGCGCGACGTAGAGTGGACCGAGACGGCTGGTGAGCTCGGTGCCCTGTTGCTCGAGGCTCGCACCGTCAAGACAGCGCGCCCGCTCTACAACCGCGCGCTCAAGGGAAGCGCGCGCGCCCTGGCCGTCGAACTCGTCGAAGACCGCGATGGCTACCTCGGCGCACGTCTCACCGACGACTGGGACCCGGCCGACAGTGAGCGCTACTACGGAATGTTTCGTAGTCGTAAAAAGGCCGAGGCCCGCCTGGACGAGTTGTGCCTGGAACACGAGCTGTGCAGGCGGCGCATGCGCCTGGAGAAGCTGGGCCCCGCTTGTTTCGGCCAGCGCCTGGGACGCTGCCGTGGTGCCTGCCTGGGGCAGGAGAGCTCCGAGGGTCACAACGCGCGCGTGCGCGTGGCCATGACGGGCCTGCGCCACAAGGCCTGGCCGTGGAAGGGCCCCATAGGCATACGCGAGCACAACCGTGCCGGGCGCGTGAGCGAGCTGCACGTCGTTGACCGCTGGCGCCACCTGGCCACGGTGGCCGACGAGGCCCAGTGGTACGACAACCCGGTGCTGCCCGACAGCAGAAGCCCTGATCGCGACGTATATCGTCTGCTGGTGCAGCAGCTGTTCTCGGGTGCCGCCCGGGCAAAAATAGAAATAGTCCAGCTCTGAACACGCCCTGCGCCCAGCGGCAGGCGCTTGCCCTTGAGAGGGTTGCGGGTTGCCGCAACTATGGGTCACGGTGCTTATCGATCTCGTACTCCTGCTGGCCATAGCCTGCGCGGGCCTGTTGGTCGGGCGGCTGCTGGGCCTGCCGGCCATGGTGTCCTGGCTTCTGGCCGGCGTTGTTGCCGGCCCGGCCGGCCTGGGCCTGCTCGGCTACAGCGACAACCTCGGCCGCCTGGCCGAGCTGGGTGTTGCCCTGCTGCTGTTCGGCGTTGGCGTGGAGTTCTCGCTGGTGGGTCTTCGCCAGCGGCTGGTCCGCTTGCTCGCTACCGGTGGTGCCCAGGTGGTCGTGACGGCCGGGGCCACGACGCTGCTGTTTCACGAAATGGGGCTCACCATGCAGGCGGCCGTCGTGGCGGGCATGCTGGTGTCGCTGTCGAGCACCGCGGTGGTGTTCCGGCTCTACTCGGTCAGCGGTGAGCTGAGCGCTCCGCACGGCCAGGCGGCGGCCGGCGTGCTGCTGTTCCAGGACCTCGCGCTGGTGGCCATGATGATGGTGCTGCCGCTGCTCGGTGGTGCCGCCAACGCTTCGGCGTTGGAGCTGGCCATGGGGGTCGCGCGGGCGGTCGCGGCGGTTGTGTTCCTGCTGGTCGCCGCGCGCGCGTTGTTGCCGCCCTTGCTCGAGCTGGCGGCGCGGGCTGGCGCCGCGGAGTTGTTTCCGCCGCTGGCCCTGCTGGTGGCGCTTGGCACGGCCATGGGCGCGTCGGCGCTGGGCTTGTCGCTGCCCGTGGGTGCTTTCCTGGCCGGCCTGGCCTTGTCGGGCAGTCCCTACGCCCAGCAGGCCACGGCCGAGTTGTTGCCACTCAGGGACGCGTTTCTCGCGGTGTTTTTTACGAGCGTGGGGCTGCTGTTCGCTCCCTCCGAAATCGGCTCCGGCGGCTTGCTGGTGTTGGCGATGCTCGCCGCCGTGCTGCTCAAGGGCGCGGTTTCGGCCGCAGTGGTGGCCCTGGGTTGGCGTTCTGTTCGCGTGGGCCTGATGGCGGGCGTAGGCCTGGCCCAGGTGGGCGAGTTCTCCTTCGTGCTCGGGCAGGAAGCCCTGGGCCTGGGCCTGATCGACGACGCGTTCTTCCAGGGTTTTCTCGGCGCGGCCATACTGAGCATGGCCGTTACGCCTTTTGCCACCCAGGCGGCGCGGCGGCTTTACGACAGCGATATCAGCGCGCCGGGCGGCGACACCCAACAGGCCAACACGCGAGCGGCTGCTCCGGGCAACGAGAGCGTGCTGCTGCTCGGCTACGGGCAGGCGGGACGCGCCATGGCCCGCGTGCTCGACTCCTCGGGCCTGTCGTTCGTGGCCCTTGATCTCGCCGTTGACCGAGTGAACGAGGGTGTGGGCGATGGCCACGATCTGCGTTTCGGCGACGCCTCGCGGCGCGCCACCCTCGAGGCCGCCGGTGGCGCCAATTGCAGGGCCGTGGTCGTAGCGCTGGGCGATCCCTGGGCCACGCGCGCGGCAGTCAGGTTGCTCCGGCAGATGAACCCGGATGCGCCGATCCTGGCGCGCGCGGGTAACGATGAAGAAATATCGGTGCTCGAAAAGCTCGGTGCCGACGAGGTCATAAGCACCGGTTTCGAATCGTCGGTGCACCTGCTCGCTACCCTCCTCGAGCGCCTGGGTGTGCCGCGTCACGTCGCGCGGGTGCAGGAGTCGATACTGCGCATGGATGCTTACGGCGTGCTGAGGGGTCACGCGGCCTCGGCGCAGTTGTTGCCCGAGGTGGATAAGCTGCTCAGGGGCGGCACGCTGGTGACGGCCGAGGTCATGCAGGGCAGCCGCGCTTGCGGCGGCAGCCTGGCCAGGCTCGTGGCGTCGATATCCGGCGAGCAGGCGGCCGGCGAGCAAACTCCCGCCGAAGAAATGGCGGCAGTTCTTTCGCTGGTGAGGGACGAGCAGCCGATCTCCAACCCGCCGCCTTCTACCATTCTTGAGGCCGGTGACCTGCTTGTGCTCTACGGTCCGCACGCGGGCATAGACGCGGTGCTGCGCCAGCTCGAACCCCCCGCCGACGACGACCCCAGGGCCTGACAATCGACGTGGCTGCCTGCTCGGACAAGCTGGAGTTTTCGGTTGTAGACTCCCTGCTCGGCATCGACTCAGAACAGTGGAACCAACTGGTCGACGCCGACGATCCCTTTCACGAGTGGGGCTTTCTCGCTTCGCTGGAACTGTCGGGAGTGGTTGGCGCCGGTACGTCCTGGCAACCCGCCTACCTGCTTGCAGAAAAGGGCGGGCAACTCGTCGGCGCGCTGGCCAGCTGGATCCGCTACGACTCTTACGGCGAGTTCGTGTTCGACTGGCACTGGGCCGATGCTTACCAGCGCGCGGGCCTGCCCTACTATCCCAAGCTCACCGTGGGCTTACCCTTCACGCCGGTCACCACGCGGCGCTTTCTCGTTCACCCCGATCACCCGCGTCTCGAAACAGCCGCCGGTCTCGTTGAACATTTACTGGCGTTTGCCGTCGAGCAGAAACTATCGGGCGTGCATTTTCTTTTTGTAACCGAGGAGGAGCAGCAGTTACTCGCCGAGCACGATTTCATGTCGCGCCTGCAGCCCGAGTTCCTGTGGCGCAACTCGGACTACGGCGACTTCGATGATTTTGCTGGCTCACTCAGGTCGAAGAAGCGCAAGCAGGTTATCCTCGAGCGACGGCAGGTGGCCGACGGCGGACTGGCGATCGAAACGCTGGGTGGCGCTCAGCTCACAGACGCCGACATGGATGCGCTGTGGTCTTTCTACCACGACACCACCGGCCGCAAGTGGGGCGAGCGTTACCTCAACCGCGACACCTTTGAGAACTGGCGGCAGCGCTGCGCCGAACGCGTGGTCGTGGTGCTCGCCCGTGACGGCGACCGTGCGGTGGCGGGGACGTTTAATTTTTTTCGCGGTTCGGCGCTGTACGGTCGCTACTGGGGGGCGGTAGAAAACCTGCCGCTGATGCACTTCGAGTGCTGCTACTATCGGCTCATCGACTTTGCCATCGAGCGCGGGCTGAAGAGCTTTGACGCGGGCGTGCAGGGTGAGCACAAGTTCCTGCGCGGTTTCGAGGCCCGGCCGGTTTACAGCGCCCACTGGCTGTCTCACCCCCCTGCGCGCCAGGCCGTGGGCAGCTACCTTGAGCAGGAGAGGGAGCAGGTGCGCCGCGTGGTGGAAGGTTATAATCGTGTTTCCCCGCTTAAAACGGTCAGGGCCCGCGCGGCCGACCAGGCGGAGGTCTTCAAAAAGCCCCGAAAAAGGCGTATTAATCAGCGTAGAAATGAGTGATTCGAGTCAGTTTGCAGCCGCGTGGGCCGGGCCGCGCAACGCCCGGGATGCAGCCGACCGTTTGAACGGCCGCGACAGCAGTGGCGAGGGCCAGCTGCTCACCCGTCGGCGGGCGGCGCTCAAGCGGCCGTCGATGTACCGGGTGCTGGTGCTCAACGACGACTACACCCCCATGGAATTCGTGGTCTGGATACTCGAGGCGGTGTTTTACAAGCCCCACGAAGAGGCCGTGCGGCTCATGCTGGACGTGCACAACGAGGGCAAGGGTTGCTGCGGTGTCTACGCCCACGACACGGCTCGCACCAAGGCGGCGCAGGTTCACGAACTGGCGCAGCGCCACGAGCATCCCCTCGAATGCAGGATAGAGGTTGCCGAGGGCGAAGATGAAGGAGCCGACGACAGCGGACGGCAGGGTGATGGCGCATGAGAATATCCGACGAACTCGAACGCACGATGTTGCGCGCGGTGGACTACGCCACCACGAGGCGGCACGAATTCGTGTCGGTGGAGCACCTGCTGCTGGCCCTGCTCAAGGACCCGGACGCGGCGCGGGTGTTGTCGGGCCTTGGGGTCGACCTGGAAAAGCTCGCCTCCGAATTACGGTCTTTTCTCGACGAAAATTCGCCGGTGGTGCCGCTGCTTGCTGCTGCGACAGCCGGCACGGGTGACGCGGCAGAAGACGATGACGATCCCCCGGCAGGTGATCTCGATGAAGGCGACCCGGCTTCTTCGGGTGATGACCAGGCCGACACGGGGCGGGAGCTTACGGCCAGCGAAACCGTGGCCTGGGCACCGGGTTACACCATCGGTGCCCAACTCGTCCTGCAGCTGGCGGCTTCGCACGTGCAGTCGTCCGGGCAGGAGAGCATGGACGGGAGCAACCTGCTCACGGCGATGTTCCGCGACGAGGAATCCCACGCCGCCTGGTATCTCAAGCGCCACGGGGTGAGCCGTTACGACGTGGTCCGTTTTCTTTCGCACGGTCTCGGTAGCCACGGACAAGGCGGCGGAGATGGCCCAGGCGCCGACTCACCGCCGTGGTCCGAGGGCGAAGGTGGTGCCGACGGTGACGGCTCCGAGGGCGAAGCCGGGCTGTCCGAGCCGCTTGCGAGGTTCTGCGTCAATCTCAACCTTAAGGCTGCCCGCGACGAGATTGACCCGCTCATAGGACGCCGAGCGGAACTCGATCGCAGCATCGCTGTGCTCGCACGCCGCCGCAAGAACAACCCGGTGCTGGTGGGCGATGCGGGCGTGGGCAAGACGGCCATCGTCGAGGGCCTGGCCATGGCGATATTTCATGGCAACGTGCCTGCCTGCGCGACACCGTCATCTACTCGCTCGACATGGGCGCGCTCACGGCGGGCACGCGTTATCGCGGCGATTTTGAAGAACGGCTGAAGGCCGTCATGTCGTCTCTCGACGAGGCCGGCGGTGATACCGTGCTCTTCATCGACGAGATGCACACCATTGTTGGCGCCGGCGCCGCCACCGGCGGGGCGCTCGACGCGTCGGCCATTCTCAAGCCGGCTCTGGCATCCGGTGAACTGCGTTGCATTGGTACGACGACGTGGAAGGAGTACCGATCCATCATAGAGAAAGACCACGCGCTGTCGCGTCGCTTTCAGAAAATAGAGGTAGTCGAGCCAGGCGAGAAAGAATCGCTGGAGATACTGTCTGGCCTCAAGCAGCGATACGAGGAGTTTCACGGCGTGGAGTACACGCCGCGGGCCATCAAGTCATCGGTGGAACTATCGGCCCGTTATGTCACCGACCGCTTGCTGCCCGACAAGGCCATCGACGTGCTCGACGAATCGGGTGCCGACGTCAAGCTGCGCGAGCGCGGGCAGGGCGGCGTGAGAAGAGTGACCGTGCGCGACGTGGAGAAAGTCGTTTCGAGGATGGCCCGTGTGCCCACGCGCACCGTGCACGTGCACGACCGACGTCGACTCGAAACCCTTGATCGCGACATACGCCTGATGGTCTACGGCCAGGACGAGGCCGTCGAAAAGGTGGTGAGCGCCATTCGCCTGTCGCGCTCGGGGTTGGCCGAGCCCGACAAGCCGGTGGGCAGTTTTCTTTTTGCCGGCCCCACGGGGGTGGGCAAGACCGAGCTGGCCCGCCAGCTGGCTTCGTCGATGGGCGTGGAGTTCCTGCGTTTTGACATGAGCGAGTACATGGAGAAGCACACCGTCTCCAGGCTCATCGGTGCGCCCCCGGGCTACGTGGGCTACGACCAGGGTGGGCAGCTCACCGATGCCGTTCATCGTAATCCCCACGCGGTGGTCTTGTTCGACGAAATAGAAAAGGCCCACGAGGATGTCTTCAATATTCTCCTGCAGGTCATGGACTACGCGACGCTTACCGACAACAACGGACGCAAGAGCGATTTTCGCCAGGTGGTTCTGATCATGACCACCAACAGCGGCGCGCGCGACGCCGAGGCCAACGCTATTGGTTTTGAGCAGACGGCCGACGGTGCCGGGCGCTCGATGAAGGCCATAGAGAAGCTGTTCAGCCCCGAGTTCCGCAACCGCCTGAGCGCGATAGTGCCGTTTAACCCGCTGCCGATCGAGGTCGCCGAGCAGGTGGTCGAAAAAATCGGCAGCGAGCTGGAGGCGAGACTCAAGAGTCGCAACGTGTCGCTGGTGATCGAGGCCTCGGCCCTGTCATGGCTGGCGCGCAAGGGATACGACCCCGCCTTCGGTGCGCATCAGCGCCGGCGAAGTCAGCCCGGGTGAAGAGGGCCTCGTGTTCGACTACGAATCGCGCGACTGATCGCTGGCGCGACGTATAATCACCACGCGGCCCACGAGCTTGTCGTCCACGCCTTGGGCCGCGTCGGACACATCGAGCCGGCTGCCCACGCCCTGCAGCAACTTTACGCGCCCGCCAACACGCACGAATCCCTTGACCCGCAGCGGCGAAGTTTTGAGCAGCTCGGCCTCGAGCTGTACGAGGTCGCTGTCATCGGCCACACCGATGACCTCGCTCGCGAAGTGCTCGTGGTCGTGTTCGTCGTGCGTCCCGTGCGCCGGTGCGCGTCGCTGCTCGCGCGCCTGTTGGTCGTCGGCCGGTTGCGACGGTTGTGGAGTGAAAAGTACCGACGGGTCCACCTGGCAGTGGCTCGCGTGAAGCAGGGGCGCGTCGGGTTCCATGGCCCGCAGCCGGGCTTCGATGGCCGGAAGCGCCGAGCCGGGCACGAGGTCTATCTTGTTGAGCAGCAGCAGGTCGGCCGAGCTTACCTGCTGCTCAAAAGTGCCATCGAGGTCGCGCTGCTCGTACACCTGCAGGGCGTCGACCACCACCAGGGCCGCGTCGTCAGCCAGCCAGGAGTTTACGGGCTCGCGCCACAGCTGCACCAGGGTATCGTAGGGCAGGGCGACGCCCGAGGTCTCGATGATGATGCGATCCGGGTCGACGCTTTCGCGCAGCTCCTGCAAGGTGTCGAGCAGTTCGTCGGAGAGCTGGCAGCACACGCAGCCGCCCTCAAGCTCTACCGTGGCCTGTCCGCCCTGGCCGATGAGGGCGGCATCGAGGCCGAGCTCGCCGAATTCGTTGGTGACGATGCCAACTTTCACTCCCTTGGCGATGGCGTCGTCGAGCAGGTGGCGAACGAGCGTGGTTTTGCCCGACCCGAGAAAGCCCGACACCAGGAGCACCGCGACACCCCCTCGGATGTCCGCGGTAGCCGCCGGGTTCTTTTTATCGGCGGGCACCCCTGCTCACGCCGCCGTGCTGTTGCGCAGGTCGCCCGCGAACCAGTGCCTGAGAAGGCGAGTGGTTTGCAGGTCCTGGGCAGCGTCGAGCAGGGTTTCGATGTCTTCGGGTCGATCGAGGTCCAGCGCAAAGCCGGCGAGATCGAGCACGGTGCAGGGCAGGCCGGCCTGTTGGCAGGCGTTTACGTGCGCGGCCAGGCTCTCGCCCTCGAAGCGCGGTTGCATGACCGTGGGTGGGCTGAGCAGCAGGCCGTTGGTGCCGCCGGGGGACCCCGATCGCACCAGCAGCACCGACCGGCGCGGGGAATCGAGCTCAAACAGTTCGTCGATTTCACTGGACCGCAGCAGCGGTACGTCGCCGGGAATGGCCAGCAGCCGGGTAGCCCCGCGCTGCTCGAGTTGCTCGGCGGCCCAGGCCACCGCGCCGTTGAGTCCCAGGGCTCGGCCCTGGAGCTGGCGTTCGTCCAGCGCGAGGACGCCCCGCGACCTCGCCCGCTCGAGCAGCACCGGGTCGCTGCTCACCACTGCCGGCAGGTCGAGTGCGCGTGAGCCGACCAGCGCCGCCAGCATGTCGTCGAGCATGGCCAGGGCGAGGGCTTCTCGGCGCGACGGGTCCAGCCGTTGGCCCAGTCTCTGCTTGGCCCCGGTGGTGGATCGCACGGGTATGACGGCGGCGTTCACGGCGCGCAAGTTACTTCAGAGCCCCACTGGTGTAAAGCAGCCAGGCTTCCGGTGGGGTAGGAGGCGGCGTGGCAGGGCTGTCTCCCCTTCGCGAGAAAGGAGAGCGCGGCCTTTTTTTGCCCGCCGTGGATGGCTGGGCTATAAGTCCGTTCGCCGTTGCGTATTGTAGGCGGAAAGTTCAAGGGGCGCAGGTTGGCAGCCGTGCCGGGCAAGGGCACTCGGCCCACGGCTGACCGGGTGCGCGAGGCCCTGTTCAACCGACTGCTGGTTCGCTACGAGTTGGAGGGGGCCAGCTTGCTCGACCTGTTTGCGGGCAGTGGCGCGCTGGGCCTGGAGGGCTTGAGTCGTGGGGCGGCCGAGTTGTTGAGCGTGGAACGAGATCGCGGGGCGGTGGCTGTGGTAGAGGCCAACTTTGAGCGCTGTGGCTTGCGAGCAGATGGTACGCAGGCCGGTGGTACTCGGCCAGATGGTCTGCAAGCGGAAGTGCTGGGCGTAGCGGTGGCTGCTGCGCTCGGCAGGCTCGCGCGCGAGGGGCGGGTTTTTGACGGTGTTTTTGTTGATCCGCCATACGCGGGCCCGCTGGCACTGGAAACCCTTGAGACGCTGGGTGGCCTGGAGCTGTTGGGGCCGGGCGGCTGGGTGAGCGTTGAAACTGACCGCCAGGCCCGGCTTCCCGACTCGACTGGTAGCCTGCTGCTGGTAAGAAGAGACGATTACGGCGACACTGCGCTGTGGTTGTATGAAGCCGGTGCGAGGCGGCAGGGGAATCGAGCATGAAGGGAGTCATTAAGTGAGCACAAGGACAGCCGTATACCCGGGTTCGTTTGACCCGGTGACCAACGGGCATCTGGACATAGTGGAGAGGGCCTTGGCCCTGTTTGACCACCTGCGCATCGCGGTGGCCTACAACAAGGACAAGCCCGGGGGCTTGTTTACCCGCGAAGATCGCGAGGCGATGATAGCCGAGGCCACGAGCCAGTACGGTGATCGCGTGTCGGTGGATTCGTTTCACGGACTGCTGGTCGACTACGCGCGCGACAACGGCGCGGGGGCGGTGATACGCGGGCTGAGAGCGGTGGCCGATTTTGACTACGAGTTCCAGATGGCGTTGATGAACCGTCACCTCTGCACTGATGTGCAGACTGTTTTTCTTATGGCCGACGAAGCGCATTTTTACACGAGCTCCAGTCTCATACGCGAGGTCGCCACTCTCGGTGGCGACGTGTCGGCGCAGGTTCCGCCGTGTGTCCTTCGCGCGCTCAACGATAAATTTTCAAAATGAGGAGCTGGGCTTGAAACTTTCCGACCGCCTGCAGAAGGTAAAACCGTCGTCGACCATGGCGATGAACTCGCGCGTGATAGAGCTGAAGGCCTCGGGCCGCGACGTTGTCGGCTTTGCCGCCGGCGAGCCCGATTTTCCAACCTGGGACAATGTCTGCGATGCAGCCCACCAGTCCATCAGCAACGGCGAGTTCAAGTACACCCCGGTGGGTGGAACTCCCGAGATGCGGCATGCGATTACGGTCAAGCTGGCGCGTGACAACGCGCTCGACTACTCCCAGGCCGAGGTCATGGCCAGTTGCGGGGGCAAGCACACGCTGTACAACGCCATGCAGGCGTTGTTGTCCGATGGCGACGAGGTGGTGATACCCGGGCCTTACTGGGTGAGTTATCCCGACATGGTGGCGCTGTCGGGTGGCGTGCCGCGCGTGCTGTCGGCTTCGGAGAAAAACGGCTTCCTGCTGTCTGCGGCCGAGCTCGAGGCGGCGCTGACCCCGGCAACGCGCATGGTCATACTCAACAGCCCGTCCAACCCCACCGGCGCCTGCTACGACGAAACCGGCCTGCGCGAGCTGGGGGCGGTGCTCGAACGCCACGACTGCGTGGTGTTGTGCGATGACGTCTACGAGTTCGTACGCTACGACGGCGGCCGCCCGCCGCACCTGCTCACGATGTTCCCGTCGCTCAGGGAGCGCACGGTGGTGGCCAACTCGGTGTCGAAGACCTACGCCATGACAGGCTGGAGGGTGGGCTACTGCGCTGCCCCGGCAAATGTCATCAAGGCCATGCTCACGCTGCAGGGGCAGATGACTTCGAACCCCAGCTCTATTGCCCAGGCCGCGGCCGTGGAGGCACTCACCGGCCCCCAGTCGGCGCTGGCCCCGATGATAGAAGAGTTTGGCCGGCGACGTAACTACGTTTGCGAGCGCTTCAACGCCATCGATGGCCTGTCGGTGTCCCCGCCAGGTGGTGCGTTCTACGTCTTTGTGAACGCGCGCGATGCATTCCAACGAGCGGGCGTGGACAACGGTGATGCCTTCGCGCTGGCGATGCTCGACGGCGCCTCGGTGGGCGTGGTCGGTGGCAACGACTTCGGCTCTTCGGATCACTTTCGCGTATCGTACGCCACCTCGATGGAGCAGCTCAGCAAGGGGCTCGACGCTATCGAGAACTGGCTGGGCGGGCTCTGAAAGCCGTGTCCGCCGGGCTAGTGTCCGCCGGGCTAGTGTCCGCCGGCTCGGATGCCCGCGGCAACTCGCAGCCGTGAAGCGTTGCATACTGCAGGAACCCGGGCTCATCATCGTCGAAGACGATGCGCCCGATCCCAGGCCCGGTCCCGGCGACATCGTGCTCGAGGTGCGCGCGGCGCTCACCTGCGGCACCGACCTGAAGGCCTGGCGTCGCGGCCACCCCAGGATGCCTTGTCCGACGCCCTTCGGCCACGAGTTTGCCGGCCGCGTGGTCCAGGTCGGCGCTGCAGTGGAAGGCTTCGCGCTGGACGACGAGCTGATGTCGGCCAACACCGGCCCCTGCAACAACTGTCGCTACTGCCAACGCGGCCAGCAGAACCTCTGCGAGAGCCTGATGGACGAGATGATCCTGGGTGCATACTCGCAGTACCTGCTCATTACCGAGCGGGTGCTGCGCAGCAACGTTTACCGGCGTCCCGATCACCTGCCTTTTGAGCACGCCGCCCTGCTCGAGCCGCTGTCGACGGTGTGCCACGGCATGTCGGGCGTGCCGCTTCGTGATCGCGACGAGTCGGCCACGGTCCTGTTACTCGGGGCCGGCCCCATTGCGTTGCTGTGGCTGGTGGCGCTCAAGCGGGCGGGTGCTGGCCGGGTGGTGGTAGCCGGGCGAAGGCCGTTCAGGCTCGAAGTGGCCAGCAGGCTGGGCGCCGACGCCGTGCTGGGCGAGGACGACGACCTCGAGGCTTCGCTTGCCCAGCTCACGGGGGGCAGGGGGGCCGACCTGGTGGTGGAGTGCACGGGCAGCATCGAGGTCTGGGAGCAGGCGCCGCAACTGGCGGCCCGCGGCGGCAGCGTGGTGTTGTTCGGTGGTTGCCCGGCCGGTTCGCGGGTGTCGCTCGACAGCTACCGCTTGCACTACGACGGCGTGGCTATCGCGAGCCCTTTTCATTTCTGCCCGGCCGACGTCGAGGTGGCCGCCGGGCTGCTGGGCGATCCCTCGGCGAACTGGTCGCCGTTCATAACTTCAACCGCGTCGCTGGACGAGCTGCCGGCCGTGTTTGAAAACCTGGGCGCGGGCCAACAGGTCAAGTGCGCTGTTCTTCCCCACGGGCCAGGGTCGTCATGATGGGGCCCGAATGAAAGTAGCTCGCTACTACGACGGCGACGACGTTCGCATAGAGGACCAGCCGGTACCCGAGCCGGGTCCGGGCGAGATACTCGTTCGTACTCGCGCCTGCGGCATCTGCACGGGCGACATCATGTCCTGGTACATGCGCCGCAAGGCCCCGTTGGTCTTCGGTCACGAGCCGGCCGGCGAAGTGGCTGCACTGGGCCAGGGAGTTGAGCAGCTCGAGGTCGGCGATCGCGTGTTCGTGCACCACCACGCGCCTTGCGGCAGCTGCCGACAGTGCCGGCGTGGCGCGCCGGTGCACTGCCCGACCTGGCGGCAGAACGGCCTCAGCCCCGGCGGCCTGGCCGAGTACTTTGTGGCCGCGGCTCCCAACGCTGACAACGACACGCTGCCGTTGCCCGGGGGAATAGATTTCGTGTCGGCCAGCCTCGTGGAGCCGGTGGCCTGCGTGGTGAAGTCGCTTGCCCGTGGCGCCGTTGCCGCGGGCGACACGGTGGCTGTAATCGGTGCCGGGATAATGGGCGTGTTGCACCTGTTGCTGGCTAAGCAACTGGGCGCGTCCGTGGTCGTGGCCGACATGGTGCCGGCGCGTCTCGAACGCGCTCGCTGCCTGGGCGCCGACAGCGTGGTCGACGTGCGCGAGGGCACGTTGCGCGAGGGCGTGGAGAAGGCCACTGCCGGCGCCGGGGCCGATGTGGTAATAGTGGGGCCGGGCAGCCTGCAGGCGATGAACGACGGGCTCGACGCGGCCGGCCCGGCGTCAACGGTCGTGTTCTTTACCTGCTCGAAGCCGGGCGACACACTGGAGATCGATCCGTCACGGCTCTACTTTGACGAGATCTCCATCGTGCCCAGCTACTCCTGCGGACCCGCCGATACTCGCGCGGCGTTGGAATACATTCGCTCGGGCGTGGTGTCGGCCGACGACCTTGTTACCCACAGGTTTCCGTTGGAGAAGACCGCCGAGGCGCTGGCCATGGCGGCGCGCAGCGACGAAGCGCTCAAGACAGTGGTCGTTATCGACTGAAGGCGAGGCTCGCCGGTTTACGACCCTTACTTCTGCATGCCCGTGTGGAAGATAACCTCGGACTTTTCGGCAGCGGTTTCGGCCTTGCGGGCCGCATCTTCGGCTGCTGCTGCTGCTGCCTCGGCGCGGGCCACGGCCTCGGCCACATCGCCCTGGTTGCGGGCCTTGCTCGAGGAGCTCTGCATGCCGGCACAGGCTGTGAAGGCCAGGGCCAGGGTAACTATCATCGCCGCTTGTATGGGTGCTTTCATCTTTATGGGACCTCCAGGTTGTCTGTCGATGCGGAGTCTCCGCGTTTCTTTTAATTGCACAGGCCACGCAGGGGCGCAAGCTAAGCGTGGTCTTGCTACTGCCTTGCATTGGTGACGGGTGGCGCTTCGCGGGGTCGCGCGAGGCGGCTATCATCTCAACATGGCGGCGCGTGCGAGGCCCTCTGACTTGTGGCGGCAGCCGGGCAGGTCGGCGAACACGGGCCCGCGCCTGGCGGCTGCTGTCGGGCTGGCGGCGATAGCGCTCTATCTACCCGCCATCGCTTTTGATTTGCTGTTTGACGACCTTTCGTTGCTGGGTGAGGACGGACCCGCCGGCAGCGGTGGGCTGTTGCCCTATCGCCCGCTGAGGCACCTGGCCTGGTTATCAGGGTACTGGCTTGCCGGACTACTGGGCCGGCAGGACCTGGTGGCCCCGGTGTACCACCTGGCCAACCTGCTGCTTTTTGGTGGCGTGGCGGCGACGCTGTGGTGCCTGTGCCGGAGGCTGGGGGCCAACAGCCTGCTGGCCCTCCTGTGTTGCGTGGCCTGCCTGGCCCACCCGCTGTGGGTGGAGTCGGTGGCCTACGTTTCGGGTGCCCGCGACCTGTTGGCCACGCTTTTTACGCTGTTGGCCCTGCTGGCCTGGAGCTCGGCTGACCCCGGGCAGGACAAGCCAGGGCAGGCCGCAGGGGCCGACAGGATGAGGGCGGGCGCGCTCGCCTTGCTGGCGGCACTGGCGGCCACCGCTTCAAAAGAAACCGGTCTACTGGTCGCACCGCTGTTGTTGTTGATGTGGGCATCAGGCCTGGGCCCGTTGCGTCGAGGCGCCCTGGTTGGGATCGTGATGGTGGCTGTCTCGTCGTCGGCCCTGCTGGTGGCTTATGGAGGCGTGGGCGTGTTGCCCGCCACCGCCGGCGTATTGTTGCCGGCGTCGTCCTATTCGTTTTGTGTGGGCGGTACCCTGGCGCTGCACTACGCGGCCGGGCTACTGGTCCCCGTTGATCTGTCCGTCGACTACCCGGCGCTGTGGCAACCCTGCGTCGGGATGGGTGCGGCTGCCTGGTTGCGCGCAGCCCTCGGACTGGTTCTGCTCGCGGCGTTGGTCGCCTCCGTGGTCCTGGCCTGGCGTAGCAGAAAGGGCGACATCGAGCGCAGGCAGGCAGCCTTCGTTGTAAGCTGGACCGCGGCTGCAGGCGTGGCGCTTGTTTTCGTTGCCGGCGTCAACGAGCCGGGCGCCGATCGCCACTCGCTGCTGTTGCTGCCGCCGTTGGCCCTGGGCATGGGCCTGTTGTTGCAGCAATTGTTGCAACAGTTGTCGCAGCGGCAGCCACGGCCAGGTAAATGGCTGCCGGTGGGTCGTATCGCGGCCCTGCTGCTGATCTGCTGCGTCTTTTTGCTGGCGGGGGTCACCTTGCACAGGCAGCAGGATTGGCGCAGTCAGGCGGCCTTGTGGCGCTCAACGGTGGCTGTTCAGCCCAACTCGCCCAGGGCGCATTATAATCTTGCAGTGGTGGCGGCTGACCGTGGCCGTCGAGGCCTGGCTCAACTCAGGCTCAAGAAATTGCTCCAACGCTGGCCCGACTACCAGCCGGCCCTGCTTGCCCGCGCGAGGCTGGCCTGCGCCGGGGGAGCGCTGCACCGCGCGGGGCACTTCCTTGAGTTGGCCGCGGGCGGGGCCGCCGGCAATAACGCTGCCGACAGGGCCGCGACCGATCGCGCGGTGCTCGCCGTTGTTAAAGACTGTCCTGTCATGGCCTGGCCGCGGTGATTGTCGCCGCCGCTTCAGTCGCTGCCGGGGCGGTCAGCGGCCGGCGGTCTTGCTTTGAAATAGATCGCCTCCAGGCGCAGCAACGAGACAGTGGTCGGGTACACGCGAAAGTGTTCAGGCGGAGCAGACTCGCTGGCCTGGGGCAGAAGCAGCTCAAAGCTGAAGTCGGCCACGTGCTCCTGTCGCGTAAAAATGATGCGACGGGACTGGACGCGCTTGGCCGGCAGTGCCAGGTACACCGGCCCTCGTTTTTCGAGCAGGCGCACCAGGCCAGCCACCTGGTTGGTTCCCCTGCGGTTGTGGGCCTGCACGGGCAGAACCTCGCGCTGCCAGGTCAGCCAGAGCGGGGCAGACATGCCGAGGTAGTCGAGCCGGGAGTCGACCAGCAGCGTGGCATCGTCGGGAAGCAGGGCCGCGAAGTCGCGCAGTTGCGCCCAGGTGTTTGCCCAGGGCTGCCGTCCCCACATGGGCTGGGCGGGCAGCAACAGGCCCACGGCAAGCGCGACGCCGGCAGCCACGCCGGCCAGCCTGCCGCGTGCTGTTGTGCTCTCGGTCACCATGCGCGACACCGCCAGCGTGGCCAGCACCACCAGCAAGGGCGCCAGCACCGGCACCATGCGCCTGGAGGCCCAGGGCATGATGGTGCTCACGTGCGGGTCGTAGAACAGCAGCAGGGTCGTAAGGCCGCCGAAGACCAGGAAGAAGCCGTTGCCCGTGTGGCGCATCCGCTCCTGCCACGCCAGGCGCAAGCCCAGCGGAGCCAGCAACAGCAGTGGCCATCCCAGCCAGTCAACCGTCCAACCGGGCATGTGTTCGAAGGCATCGTCCCTGCCCGCCCAGGCAAAGCTGGCGAGCAGCGCCGTCAACGCGCCGGCAGCGCAGAACCTGGCCAGGCCCAGGCGCCTGGCCCCCACCACGAACAGCGCACACAGCGCCACGCCGACCAGCCCGGCGGCCAGCGGTTGCTCCAGCGCGGCAAAGACCACGCCTACCTTCATCCAGGTGAACGCCAGGTCCAGGGGACCGGTCCAGGCAGCCGGCAGCAGCAGCAACTCGGTTGCCAACAGGGCGGAGGCTGCGCCCAGGCCAACAGCAAAACGTGGAGGCAGGGGTCGGCAACCCAGTCCGTGGCGGCGCAACAGGGCCCGGGCCAGCAGCGACACCAGTACAAACAGCGCGAACTCAACGCGGGCCACCGCCGCCATGCCGAGCATCACACCCGCCAGGCCGGCGTCGCTGCTGCTGCCCTCTTCTTCCCAGCCGTCGAGCAGGGCGATTGCCGCCCAGGCAAAAAAACAGGCCAGCGGTGCCGGCAGGGCCACGTGGCCGGCGTAGTACCAGCTGGCCGAGTACGCCAGGCCGAGCACGCCGAGCGAGGCCGCCACGGCGGGTACCCGTCGGCGCAGGAAAATCCACAGCGCCCAGGCGGCGAGCGAAAGCATGAGCCCGGAGAAAGCGCCGGAGCGCGCGGGGCCGGCCACCTCGCTGGAAATTGCAGCCCATAGCATCGGCAGGGGGTGATGGGCCGGAAGCGCCACGCTGTCGTCGTGACCCAGGTGAATCATGGAGTGAGGCAAACGCGAGAAGGGCGGCTTCCATGCTGCCCCCGGCCATACAGAGCCGAAGACCCTGCGCCGGGTAAACGTGTGGAGCCCGGTGGCCACGGGGTCGTCTTTCTCCAGCGTGCCTGACAGGGCCAGGTGGTTGCCAGCTGCCATGTATACGCTCGAATCCCAGGAGGCCAGCTGTGTCTGCCAGGCGGGCCAGTAGAGACAGAGTACGAGCAGGGCCACCAGCGGGCCCGCACCGGCTCTCGTCCTGCCGCCAGCGGGGTCACGTTGGCGCAGCCCCCTGGACATATAGCCAACGAGGCAGGCGCCGGCGTTGACCAGCAGCAGGGTGGGCAGTGAGTAAGACCCCGTGGCAACGAGCAGCAGCCCCACGGCGCTGGTCCACGCCACGCTCAGGGCTATGCGGCCGAATGCAGGTGGCAGGGCCGTACCGCGGGTTGAGCGCATGGCCTGGCCCGGTCCGTACAGCAGCAGGTACAGCGACACCGGTGCCAGCAATAGTCTGAACAGATCCGAGGGGTTCACGCGCTTGCCGGGACATCGCGGCCCGTGTCCCGCCGAAATGCTGCCCGCCGTGGTCGGCGAACGCAATAGCTGACCGGCCCCGCTGGCGACAACTGCCCCCGGCCAGCCCTATGTCGCGAGCACAAAAAAAGCGGCACCCCCCGAGAGGGGTGCCGCCGGTAGACTCTGCAGTCTTGTTGGTCAGGCCGGCAAGATCGCCGGAATTATCAGGTGCCGGTTCCGCCGCCGCCCATTACAGCAAACTGGTTGCCGTCAGGGTCAGACACCACGATGGTCTGCGGTGCGAGGCTCGAGCATACACCCAAGGGGGGCAGGCCCAGGCCGGCGAGCAGGGTGTTCGTGTCGCCTTTGAACTTGACCTTGCCTTTGCCGCAACCCTTTACGCAAGGGAATACGCTCTGCACGGGGAAGTCGAAGATGGTGATCGCGACTCCGGCCGCTAAGTCGTTAACCGTAGGACGGGTAACAGACTGCAGGCTCCAGCCAGTGGCTGCAGGGCCATCAATCGGCGTAACGCCGTCGATGTCCATGATGCCAGCACACTTGACCGACTGGGTCAGGTTGTAGCACTCGGCCGTGACGCCATCACTGCAGGGCACTTCAAGCTTACCCTTGTTCTGGTAGCTGCACGAGCCCTTGGGTCCGAACGAGTAGGCCGAGTAGTAGAAAGGCGGGGTGCAACCAGGTGTACCACCAGTGCTCGTGGATGTGTTGGTGCCCGGGTAGGTAATGCTACCTACGCAGGATGCAACCGCACGAACCATGGAAGACTTGATGCCCTTGGCTTTCTTCGGCATGTCAAACAGACAGCTTTCCGCGTTGGAAACGCCTGCAGTAAAAGCGACCAGAGCAACGGCCGCCAGGAACATAGAAAATTTCTTCATTGCGTCTTTTCCTCCTCTGGAAACGATCCGCCTGCCTAAGACTGCAAAGCCCGGAGCAAAAACAGCTCCGTGTGATCACCCAGGGGCGGTGGCCACATGACTAGATTTCCCTGCAGCGGTCGTAAGGTTCCAGTTGCGTCGTTTATAGTAACTTGGCAGGCCGGTTGTCAAGGCCAAAAGCCGGGTCATTCTATTTTCGCGCTGTTTTTTACCCGGTTGGGGGGGTACCCGGTGATTTCTGTGTCCGTTCAGCAGCCTATTACGCGCCTGCGCGCTCAGCGGTACCGTGGTAGAATCGCGTTGCGGCCCAGAAATATCGCCCCCTCGATCGGGGGAGCAACCCAACGGAACTCCAGTGAAACTGGTCATACAGATACCCTGCTACAACGAGGAGCAATGGCTGCCAGCCACCGTGGCCGAGCTGCCGCGGGCGTTGCGCGGTGTAGACGAGGTGGAGTTTCTCGTTGTAGACGACGGAAGCACTGATCGCACGGCCGATGTGGCCGCCGAGCTGGGTGTTGAGCACGTGGTCAGGGTGCCGGTAAACCAGGGCCTGGCGCGGGCTTTTTCGACCGGGCTCGACAAAGCGCTGCGGCTGGGCGCCGATATAATCGTTAACACCGACGCCGACAACCAGTATGACGCCGCCTGCATACAGCAGCTGGTCGATCCTATTCTCAGGGGCGAGGCCGACATGGTGGTGGGCGACCGCGCGCCCTCGACCCTGGCCCATTTCTCGCCGATCAAGAAGCTGTTGCAGGCGATAGGGTCGGCAATAGTACGCGGCGTGTCGGGCACCAACGTACCCGACGTGACCAGCGGTTTTCGCGCGTTTTCGCGCGAAGCGGCGCTGCGCATGAACGTGGTTTCGGACTTCACCTATACCCTGGAGACCATAATACAGGCGGGCAAAAAGCAGCTATCGGTTGCCCACGTGGCCGTGGGGGTCAACGCCGACATGCGACCTTCACGGCTCTTTACGCGCACCTTTACCTACCTGACCAAGAGCCTGTCGACCATCGTGCGCATATACGCACTGTACGAACCGCTGAGGTTTTTTTCGGCCATAGGCCTGGCCCTGCTCCTTGCGGGTTCGGCCCTGGGCGCACGCTTTCTCTACTTCTACCTCACCACGGGCGGCGAGGGGCACATTCAATCGCTGATACTGGTAGCGGTCCTGTTGCTGGCCGGTTTCCAGACCGTGCTCATAGGCATGGTGGCCGACCTGCTCGGTTCGAGCCGTCGCCTGCTAGAAGACACCCTGCTCAGGGTGCGCCGGCTCGAACTCGGCGAGACGGAGAATGGCCAACGGGAGAATGGCCAACGGGAGAATGGCCAACGAGAGAATGACCAACGCGAGAAAGAGCAGCGGGCGGGTAGATGAGGGCTTGCCTCTTTGGCACCTACAATCGCCGTCACAGCGCCAATCGCATTTACGCGAGGGCCATAGCAGCGGCCGGCTTTGAGCTGGTCGAAATCCACGAGCCACTATGGGAGCGCACCCGCGACAAGGGCGCCGCGTACTTCGGGCCGCTTGGCCTGCTCAGGGGCCTGCTGGGGTGGCTCGCGGCTGCCGTTAAGCTGACCCGTCGTTGGTGGACAAGCGGCGGCACGCCGGTGGCCGTAGTGGGGTTCAACGGCCAGCTCGACGTGTTGCTGCTGCGCCTGGTGAGTCTGCGTCAAGGCCCGAGGGTGATTTTTGCGCCGCTGGTCTCGCTCACCGAGACCCTCGTTGACGACCGTGGTGTCTACCCAAGGGGCGGCATGGCGGCGCGCGCGCTGCGCTTGCTCGACAGGCTCAGCTGCCGGGTGGCCGACGTGGTGGTTGTCGACACCCAGGCCCACCGGCGCTATTTTGTCGACGTGCTGGGTGTGGCCGAAAAACGCGTGGTGGTCTGCTACCTGGGAGCCGACGCTGCGGTGTTCGGCGATGACGCTGATTCCATTGTCACTGAGCCGCCCGACAAAGCCGAGCCGCCCGACGAAGCCGAGCAGCCCGACGAAGCTGCGCAGCCCGACGAAGCCGGGCGCTTGCGGGTGCTGTGGTTCGGCCAGTACCTGCCACTGCACGGCACGGATGTCATTGGGGGGGCGGTCGAGCAGCTGGCCGACCGCGACGACCTGTCCTTTCTGTTCGTGGGCACGGGCGAAGCACGGGCAGAGTTTGAGCAGAGGGTAAGGCAGAGTGGCGCGGTAGCCGAGTTCAAGGATTGGGTAGACTACGAACAGCTGCCCGCGCTCATAGAAAAGGCCGACATCGTGCTGGGCGTGTTCGGCGACTCGGTGAAATCACGCATGGTTATACCCAACAAGGTCTACCAGGGGGCGGCCATGGGCCGTCCCGTGATAACGGCCGACTGTGAAGCCGTGCGCGAGGTGTTTACCGACGGTCGCGACCTGGTTCTGTGCGAAGCCGAGGCGGGTGCGCTTGCCGCGGCGATAAGCTCGCTGGCGTCAACCGCGGGTCACCGTCGCAGCCTGGGTGAGGCGGCTGCCGAATTGATAACAGGGCGCTTCGGCGACCGGGAACTCGGCCGCTGCTGGGCCGGGCCACTTTCGGGCGAAGAAACAACAGCCGAGCAGACAGCCGTCGAAGGAACCGTCGCAGAAGGAACCGTCGCAGAAGGAACCGCCGTCGAAGAGCCCGACGTCATCGAGAGCACTGCGGACGACGAAGCACTGGTGGGCGTCGTCATACTCAATTTTAACAGCGCGCGGGCCACCCTGCGCTGCCTGCTGGCCGTGACCGGCAGCGATTACGGAAACCTGCGGGTCATGGTGGTCGACAACGCTTCTCAAGCCGCCGACCGACGCGAGCTTGAGGCCGGCATGGCCGGGCGCTTCGAGGCCCGGTTGTTACTCAACGACGAGAACCTCGGCTACGCGGGTGGCAACAACGCCGCGCTCAAGACGCTGTTCGGCGACGGTTGCCGCTACGTGCTCGTGCTCAACGGCGACACGCTGCCCACGCCCACGGCCATAAGTTCGCTGGTGGCTTGCGCCCGTCGAAATCCCCACTGCGGGCCGGTGGGCCCGAGGATAGCGCGGGACTGGCCGGGCGCCCACAGCGCGTCGATAGGCGAGCGTTACTGGGCCACCGTGGCCTGGTTGCCACGCAGCCTGCTCAGGCCGCGACGACCGCGACAGACCAGCTACGAGGTCGGCGGTGTGCTGGGATGTGCCATGCTCATCAGCCGCGATCTTTACAACCGCGTAGGCGGCTTCGAGGAGGCTTACTTCGCGTACTACGAAGAAGTGGACTACTGCCTGCGCGCCCGGCGGGTAGGGATGCCACCGAGGGTGGAGCCCGGGGCCGAGATCGCGCATACCGGCTGGCGCGGCTTTGGCGGCGGCATGACGGGCCTGGCGGCCTATCTCAAGGCTCGCAACCTGTGGCAGCTGGGCTCGCGCCGGCTGGACCTGCTCGAGAAGCTGCTGTTCGTACCCGGCTACTTTGCCATGCTGAGCCTGAGCATGCTGGGCTACCTGTTCAGGGGCAGGATAAGCGTGCTGGTGGCCATGGGCAGGGGTGCCGCGGCAGGAATGGGCGGGGAAACCGGCCGCCCGCCGGATCATGTATTTGAATCGGGGGGCATTTCCCTGGTCGGCGGCGCGGAGCCACCGGGGGAAACCAGGCGGTGAATGTAGCCCTGTCAGCTGTGGCGGGCACCCTGGGCGGCCCGGCCACTTACGCGATCGAGCTGGCCAGTGCCCTGGCAAAAGAGTTTCCCGCCGACGATTACACCGTTTTTACCGACCAACCCGACGCCTTCGCTGGCCGTGTTGAGACTGTCAGGGTTCGCCTGCGCAGTGCCTGGGAGCAGCCGCTGTGGGATCACCTGTGGCTGCGCCGCGCCCTGCTCGGGCACCCGGCCGAGCTTTTTCACGGGACCAAGGGCGTGTTGCCGGGCCTGCTGGGGCGCCCGGGCGTGGTGACGGTGCACGACGTGGCCCACCTGGTCTATCCCGAGAGCTTCGCCCTGGCCCAGCGCCTGCACCTGGCCCTGGAGACCCCCCGCAGTATAAGCCTCGCCCAGGTGGTGCTCACCGATTCGCAGAGCACGGCCCGGGATCTTGCCAGCCACTACCCGGCCGTGAGCGACAAGGTGGAGGTGGTACCGCTGGGTGTACCCGCGGCCGGAGTGCGACCGGGCGACGACCAGATCGAGGCCTGGCGACGCGAGCAGGGCATAGGACCCCGGGTCATCGGCTACCTGGGCACGGTGCAACCGCGCAAGAATCTCGACCTGCTGGTTGATGCTTTCAGCAGCCTGTCGGCCGGCAGTGACTTGCAGTTGCTGGTCGCCGGGCGATTGCGGCCGGGCTACCGGCCGGCGTTTCTCGACCGCGACCTGCCCGGGGTTCGCTACCTCGGGCCCCTGGACGACGAAGAGATTCCGCTGTTTCTCGGCAGCCTGCGCTGCATGGTTTCGCCATCTTCGTACGAGGGTTTCGGGCTCACCTTTCTCGAGGCCATGGCCGCCGGCTGCCCGGTGGTCGGCTTTGCCAACAGCTCCATACCCGAGGTGGTGGGAGAAGCGGGCCTGCTGGTCGAAAACGAAGACTCGGCGTCGCTGGCCGCGGCCATCGGCCGCCTGCTCGACGACGATGAGCTGGCCGAACAGCTGGCGAAGGCCGGCCTTGAGCGCGCCGCGAATTTTACCTGGTCGAACACCGCCCGTCTCACCCGCGCAGTCTACGCCCGGGCGCTGGCCGCTGGCCGGGGGCAGCAGTGAAAGTCACCGCGGTAGTGCTCGACTGGAACGGACACCAGGACACGCTGGCCTGCCTGCGCAGCCTGCGCGAAGTACGCGGCCTGGACATCGTAGTGGTCGACAACGGCTCCAGCCCGCGGCTGGCGGAGGCCCGTGGCGACGAACTCAAGGGTGTGACCCTGCTGGAGAACGAGCAGAACCTGGGTTACGCGGGTGGCAACAACGTTGGACTGAAGCGCGCGCTGGCCGACGGGGCCGAGGCCGTGTGGGTGCTCAACAACGATACCGTGGTCGATCCCGAAGCGCTGGATCTCCTGCTGGCCTGCCTTGAGCGTCACCCGCGGGCAGCGGCCGTGGCGCCGGCGGTGCTTTCAGCCGACGACCCGAGACGCCTGTGGGTGGCCTGGGGCGAGGTCAACTGGTTGCAGAGCCTGGTGCGCCTGGTGGGGCAGGGACGCGAGTATGGCCCGCGCTGGCAGGGCGAGCGCGAGGTGCCGTGGCTGCCCGGTTGCTCGGTGCTGTTCAGGCGCGCGGCGTTGGAGGCGGTGGGCCTGTTCGACGAAAACTATTTTGCCTACCACGAAGACGTCGACTGGGCGGCGAGGGCGCGAGAGCTGGGCTGGAGCATGCACTACAGCGGGCTGGCCACGGTCGTTCACCGCGGCAGCGCGAGCAGTGGCGGCTACTCGGGCTTCAAGCGCTACCTGAGCGCTCGCAACAGCGTTCTCTATGCGCGGCGCCACGGCAGTTTTCAGCAGCGGGTGCTGCTCGCGGCCGCCATAGTACTCACGCTGCCTTTTCAATACCTGCGCCGCCTGGCCACGGGCGAGCAGGGCGGGGTGTTGCTCAAACTACGCGGCTGGCTGGACGGCCTCGCTGGCCGTCCCATCCCCTTTGAGCAGCTCCACCTCCGCTGACCGAAAAGGGAAGACGTACCTTTTCCCGGTTTCAGACCACGTCTCAAACCGGGAAAAGGTGGGAGGTCTATCCGCAGCGGCAGGGGAGCCGATTGGATGGCCGTGCCACGGCGGCCATGTTTCCCCGGTAAAAATCCCTGCGGGTATGTTCTGCATGCGCTAGGCTGTATGGGATAGTCAGGTTCTGCGGCCGGGCGCTAGCGACATGAAAAAGATAGTCTGCATACCGACTTACAACGAGGCACCCAACGCCGCCAAGATCATTTCGGCGGTTCTCGTGGTCGACCCGGAAAACGAGGTCTTGATCATCGACGACAACTCGCCCGACGGCACCGGCGAGCTTGTTGACCGCATCGTGGCCGAGAACCCGAGGGTCCACGTGCTGCACCGTCCTGGCAAGCAGGGCATCGGCCCGGCCTACAAGGACGGCTTCGCCCGCGCGCTGGAACTTGGCGCCGACCTCATCGTGCAGATGGACGCCGATTTTTCACACCCGGTCGACGCCCTGGAAAAGTTTTACAAGCATATCGAGAACTACGACGTCGTGCTCGGTTCGCGTTACATCGACGGTATCACGGTGGTCAACTGGCCCATGGGCCGACTCATGCTGAGCTACTTCGGCAACGTGTACGCGCAGAAAGTACTGGGCGGCCTGCCGGTCAAGGATGCCACCGGCGGATTCAAGTGCTGGCGCCGCGAGGTGCTCGAGGCCATCAACCTGCCGGGCGTGCGCTCTAACGGTTACGGTTTCCAGATCGAGATGAACTACCGAGCCTGGCGACTGGGTTACCGCTTGCACGAAACGCCCATCATCTTTGCCGACCGCAGGGAAGGTACGTCCAAGATGAACAAGAAGATCGCGATCGAGGCGCTGGTGGTGGTCTGGTGGCTCAAGCTGGCCGACTTGATGGGCCGACTCGAGAAACCCAAGCTCGTCCGGGTCGACGGCCCGGGCTCATCCTGAACGAGGCCGCGGCGACGTGCCCCGCCGCCTGCTGATACTCAACGAACGCGATCCGCGCAATCCCCTTTCGGGAGGCTGCGAGGTCTACCTGTTCGAAATCTTTTCGCGCCTGGCGGCCAGGGGGCATCACGTCACCTTGCTCGCCGCCACCTTTCCCGGCTGCTCGCGCGAAGAAACAATAGACGGCGTGCACGTACGCCGGCTTACCAACCGCTACGCTTTCTATTTCAAGGGGCCGATGGAGGCTCGCCGCTTGGCGCGCGCGGGCAGCGTTGACGTGGTCATCGATGCGCTGTCGAAGCTGCCGTTTCTCAGTCCGTGGCTGGTGCCGGCCCCCTGCCTGGCGCTGGTCATGCACTTGTTCGGTACGACCGCTTTTGCCCAGGCTCCGTTTCCCGTGGCGCTGGTCACCTGGCTCTCGGAAAAACTCATACCCGCCTGCTACCGCAGCACGCCCATGGTCTCTATCTCACCGAGCACAAGGGACGACCTCGTTGAACGCGGGCTGCCCTACGAGATGGTGGCCATAGTCCCTTGCGGCATAGACCACGGACTGTACAAGCCGGTTGTCGGCAGCAGCTCGGTGTCGCCGCTCATCGGTTGGCTCGGCCGTGTAGAGAAATACAAGCGGCTGGACAACATGCTCGAGGCCATGGTCGGCCTGCGCAAGCAGATCCCCGACCTGCGGCTGGTGGTCATCGGCGACGGCGGGGCCCTCCAGGAATCCCGGCAACTGGCTTCCCGCCTGGGCCTGGACGACTGCGTTGAGTTTGCCGGCTTCGTGTCGGCCGAGCGCAAGGTCGAGTTACTTGGCCAGGCCCACGTGCTCGTTAACTCCTCGGAGAAAGAAGGCTGGGGGCTGACCGTGATAGAGGGCAATGCCTGTGGTACGCCCACGGTCGCCAGCAACGTGCCCGGTCTGCGCGACTCGGTGGTCGATGGCGAAACCGGTCTGCTCTACGAATACGCCGACGTGGCGGCCATGGAGTCGGCCCTGCTCAAGGTGCTGAGCGACGCCGAGCTTCGCCAGCGGCTCGAGACCGCGGCCATGGAATGGGCCGCCCGCTTTACCTGGGACGCGGCGGCCTGCGACGTTGAAACCCTGGTGGAGCGATCGCTGCACGGTGGCGGGGATCCTGGCTCCCTTGAGTTGCAGTCTCCGACGTTCTGAGATTTTGCGGTAAGGGACAGTGGTGCGCGAGATTGATACAGAACAGCGCGGCAGTGGGCTCGCCTCGATACTGAAGGCCGGGCTCGTATTCGCGGGCGCGCTGGCCTGGCTGCTGACGCTGCGAGACTTCGGCTTTCAACTGGAAGACGAGGGCCTGCTGCTCATGCAGATCGATCGTTACGCTGCGGGAGATCTCCCCTACAGCGATTTCCAGACCGGCTACACACCGGGTTTTTACGGCTTGTGGGCATGGCTGACGGCCTGCCTGGGCAACTCGACCGTGGCTGTACGCAGCTGCCTGGCCGTGGTCAACGCGGCCAGCGTCACGGCACTCTACCTGCTTGCGCGGCGTGTGGCCGGTGGATGGATCGCCCTGCTGCCGGCCTTGTTGTGGCTGCTGTGGATACCGATTTATCCCGGCGAGTTCGCGTCCTTTAACGTCCCTTACCCGGCGTGGTTGTCTACCCTCGCCTGGCTGTTGATGGCGCTCTCGTTGGCCCGCACAGCTGGTTCGGCATCGCTCCTGTGGCCTGCACTCGCCGGCGTGGCGGCCGCGGCCTGCTTTGCCGTCAAGCCCAACTCGGGGGCGCTGGCCGTGGCGGGGCTCTCGTGGTCGCTCGCGCTGGGCTGCGCACGACCGCGCGCGCTCGACACCTTGATGGCGGTTGCCGCTTCGGCGCTGGGCCTGGCCGTGGTTGCCTCGGCGCTGTCGCTTTCGTGGAACGGTGTGGAGCTGCTCGTGCACGGCCTGCCCTGCACGCTGGTGGCGCTGCTATGCGCGCGCTCGACTAGAGCCAACAACGATCCGCGCGCGGACAGGGCGGCCCGTGCCCTTCCCGTGGCGGCGCTGGCCTTCGCGCTGCCCACGCTGGGGTGGGTGTTGCCGCTCGTGGGTCGCATAGGTCTTGACGGGCTGCTGCGCGAGGTGTTTTTTCTCGGTTCCGACCTGGGCGAGGTCTGGTACTTCGGGCACACCTTACCCAGCGGCAGGACGCTGGCCATCATGCTTGCGCTTGTGGGCCTGGCCGCACTGGGTCGGCAGGCGCGCGCGCAGCGACTGCCGGCGGCTGTTCTGTCGGCCCCGGGCCCCCTCGCTGCTGCGGCTGCCGTGGCCGCTGGCTTGGCAAGCGCGATCGCGTGGTTGCTGTCAGCCAACAGCGGCGTGCTCATGCCCGAGTCGCTGTTGTCTTCGCTGGTGTTCGAGCTGCGGGAGGCCGCGCCCTGGTGCTCGTGGATGGTCGCGATGACCGGTGTCGTTTACCTGTGGCGATGTCGCGGGCAGGCCCAGGCGAGCACGCTCGCGATCACGCTGCCCCTGGCGCTGGCAATGTACGTGCAGTTTTTTCCGCGTGCTGACTTCATGCACTGGATCAATGCTGCGCCGTTGCTGATGGTGGTTGCCACGGCGCTGCTCGCGCGTGTTGTTGACGACTGGAAGTCTGTCCCGTGGCCCACTCCATCGGCAGGACGTACGGCGGTTGCCGCAACAGCTGCGATAGTGGCAACAGCGGTGCTGCTGCTGGGTGCAAGCTCATGGATGGAGGTAGCCGCCGCGCGTCGCGCGCCTGTGGTCGATACGCCAACGGTTACGGCCTGGGTTGAAGAAGGCGCCGACGACGACCTCGAGGCGCTGGCCGAGACCGCCGCTTACCTGGCAGCCAACAACCAGCCCGGAAAACCCGTGCTGGCCTTTCCGGCCCTGGGCGCCGCCCTCTACGCCGCCGGCATCAAGAGCGCCAGCTCGCACGACTACTGGTACCCGGGTGGCAGCAGTCGCGAGGACGAGCAGCGCGTGGTCGCCCGCCTCAAAGAAAATCCCCCGCGCCTGCTGGTTACGCTCAACGACGGTTGGCGATTTTTTCACGGGGCGGCGGCTCACTACCGACTGCTGAGCAATTTTGCCAGGAACCGATACAAACTGGTGGCCAGGTACGGCCGCTTCGACGTGCTGGCCTTGGAACAGGGGCGGGATTCGACGAGCGAAGCCGTCTTGCCGCCGCGCGACGTGACCCGCCCGCCCCGCGGGCAGATGCAGGACTGCGTGGAGCCGCGCCTGGCCTTTCGCAGGCAGGCGGCGGTACGATGGATGCACGGCGTCTCGCCCAAAGATGCCTCTGCCGCAGAGATACCCTCCGATGAGCGCGACGCGGTGCTGTTGCTGCGCGCGCTCAGGGACGGCGGCTCGATGAAAGCCGCGGCCTGGCTGGTTTCGGGCTATAATGACTCACGATCGAGGGTCCGCAACGAGGCACTAGGAGCCATGCAGCAGGTGCTGCGTCGCCACCGGGCCAGCCTGGGCCGTTGGGCCGGCGACTTTCGCGCGGAGTACCTTGTGCCCTGGACGACGACCTTGGCGCGGGAGGCAACGAGACTGCAGGCGGACGAAGAATCTGTCGTAGCCGAGTTTGCCGCGAGTGTGCTCGCCACGTTGCAGTGATTGATCGGCTACTCTAAGCCACGCTTAAAGAGGAGAACGCAGCAATGTCTTCAGACAAGTTTACCGGCGAGAGGCCGGGTTGGGGAAAAGATTTCGACTACGACGAGGCTCGTCACCTGGCGGCCTATCGCCACGCGGCCGTGTTGGCCGAGGGCAAGCACGTGCTGGATGCTGGCTGTGGCGAGGGCTTCGGCACCCGTACACTGGTCGACGCAGCAGCTTCTGTAGTCGGCCTTGATTATTCCGAGCAGGCCATCGAGCAGTGCCGTCGCGCCTGGGGACGTCCCGGCCTCGAATTTCACCGTGTGGACTTGACCGAGCCCGGCAGCTTTACCGACACGTTTGATCTCGTGATCAATTTCCAGGTGGTGGAGCACATAGAAGACCCCCGGCCGTTTATCGAAGGCCTGCGAGCCAGGATCGCAGCGGGTGGCTGCCTGTTGCTGACCACGCCCAATCGCCTGACATCGTTTTCCGAGAACCCCTACCACGTGCGCGAGTACACCGCCGACGAGCTCACCGAGTTGTTGTCGGGCGTGTTCTCCAGCGTCGAAATGTCGGGCACCTTCGGCAACCAGAAGGTCACCGACTTTGACGCGGGCCGTGAAAAGGCGGTCAAGCGCATCATGGCACTCGACCCGCTGGGACTGCGCAAGCTTCTGCCTTCGTCGCTGATCAACTTTGCCTTCGCCAGGCTGTCGGTGCTCGTCCGGCGACAGGCCCGCGGTAATATCGACGGCGCCGTGGCCGGTGGAGATGGCATAACGATCGACGATTTTTCGATAGGCAGCCACGACATGGACAAGGCACTCGATCTCGTTGCCCTCTGCCGTCCCTGAGGCGGGCAGCGCGGGCGGTGAGGGACCAGCTTGCAACGAAGTGAACAGGTAACACGCGGCGCGTGGATGGGCCTGTTGGTGCAGGCGGCGGACAAGATCCTGCCGGTTGTCATCGTCCTTTACCTGGCCCGCGCCATCGACCCCGAGTCTTTCGGCGTCTACAGCTTCCTCGTCGCTTACCTCGCCCTGTTCCAGGTTGCGGTTGAGTACAGTCTCGACGCGGTGCTGGTCAGGGTCTTGAGCCAGCAGTCCGAGCCCTCGCCCGCTACCTTGCACGCGGGGCTGGGACTGAAGTTGTTAATGTCGTTGGCGGCGGCCGCTGTCGCGACCTTGTGCGTGGGCCCCTTGTCGGGGGGCCGCGTGCCTCTGGATCTTGCCGCCTGCGCTTCGCTGGGCCTGCTCACGGGGCTGGGTGGCGCCTACCGTTCCTGGTTTCGCTCCAATCTCGAGATACCGCCGGTGCTGGCCCTGGCCTCCGCGCGGGCCTTGCTACTGGCGGTGGGCGTGGTGGTGGTCGTGCAGGCCGGCGCGGGCCTTCGTGCTGTTTTCCTCGTCATGGCCGCGGCCAATCTCGTGGTGTTTGCCGGCGTGGCGCTGGCCGTGTCACGCGAGCTCAAGCCACGTTTTGTTTTCGACCGCGAGCAGTGGGGTCTTCTGCTTCGCGGTGCGGTACCACTGTTTTTTAACGGCTTTGCCATCATGCTCGGTCTCAAGGCAGGACAGGTTTTGCTGCTGTCGATGCGCGGGCCGGTGGAAACCGGACTGCTGGGCGCGGCGTCACGCGTGGCCGAGGCCTTCAGCCTGTTGCCCGAGGCCCTGATGATCACCGTGTATCCGCTGATGGCCTCGCTTCATATAAAGCGCGACGGCATGGGCGGGCAGCCGGCAGACACGCGGTTGGCAGATACGCGGCTGGCAGAGACAGTAGAAAAATCTACCCGCTACCTGCTGCTGGCCATCGCCGTGCCGGTAACCGTGTGCATGGTGGCCGGTGATCTTATCATGGGGCTGTTGTTCGGCGCGGGTTATGCCGAGGCCGGCCCGGCGCTGTCGCTGCTGGCGGTGATGGCACTGCTCAGCGCCACGGGTACCGTGGTTACCTACCTGCTGGTGTCGGTGCACGCCGAGAAAACGCTGTACCGCAACACGATGGTCTTCGCATTGCTCAACGTCGTGCTGTCGTACTTTTTGATCACGCGGGCGGGTTACATGGGTGCTGCCGTTGCCATGATAGCCAGCAGCGCCATGTCGCAGGTCAGTCTTGCGCTGCTGCCCCCCACGCGCGCTTATACCCGCCTGTGCCTCGCGGCGGCCTTGCGGCCTGCACTCGCGGTGGCCTGCGGTGTCGCGGCCGGCCTGCTGGCGGGATACGGCAGCCTGGCGGCGGTGGCCTGGTCGGTCGGGGCTTGCCTGCTGGCGCTGCTCGCTCTCAGGGTATTGACGGCTGAGGATATCGCCTTCATACGTAGCAGCCTGGGTTGGGGCCAGAAATCGTGACCGGATCTTCGAGTAGCTCTTCGTTCGATTACGGGGTCGCCTGCAAGCTCTGCGGCTGCCAGGATGCCGTGCTCTACCACGAGCAGGGCTATCGACGCCTGCTCTCCTGCCGGGGCTGTGGCTTGTTGTTTGCCCATCCTCTGCCCGACGAAAGCGAAAAAGAAGAGACCGAGCGACAGGCTTACGTGGGCGAAGTGCTGCCCGAGGCGGCCGAGTTCTTTGAGAGCTGCAACGCTGATTTTGTTGAAGATGAAATCGTGCGCGGGTTTCGCCGCGTGCTCCGTCTGCTGGAGCAGGGGCGCGGTCAGGGTCGACTGCTCGACGTTGGCGCGGGAACTGGCCTGTTCATGCACCTGGCACGGCAGCAGGGCTGGCAGATCAAGGGGCTCGATCTCTGCGAACTCAGCCGCGAGAAGGCGCTCGCCGAATTCGGCGTGGAGGTCGACGTGGGTGACTTTCGCAGTGCGCCCTACCAGCCAGGGAGTTTCGACTGCATGACCATGCTCGATGTCCTCGAGCACTCGCTGGACCCGGGGGCGTTTCTCGCCCGCGCGCTGGAGTTGCTCAAGCCCGGCGGGCTGCTCTACGTGGCCGTGCCCAACCAGCGTTCGCTGTTGGCCACCCTGGTTGATCGATGGATCTGGCTGGGCTTGCCCGCGAGGCGCTGGTTCCTGGAGCGGCTGTACGTGTCGCCGCATATTTTTTATTTCCACCCGCGCTTGCTCAAGCGTGCCCTCGAGGACGCCGGCTTCGAGGTAGTCAGCGTGCGCGGCGGTAACGTGTACCTGGGTCGCTACCGCCTGCCATGGTGGATGCGCGTGCCGCTGGAGGTGATACTCAACCTTGGCACCCTGGTCGGTCGCAGCGCGCGCATACAGGCACTGGCCAGGCGGCCGGTGGACTGACGCCGGGTTTCGCCCCGCCGGCTAGCCCATACTCAGCGCTCGCGCTCAAGCAGCAGCACTTCTCCGGCAGAAGGCGGCAGCCAGCGCTGCCACTGGCGTCGGTCAGCTACCCGGTAGCCTTCGAGCGCCGTGAAGCTCAGCACCCAGCGGTCGTCTTCTACCCACCACCAGCTTTTCTTTTCCGGCGACCTGCCCGGGGTGGCCTCTTCTATAGTGGGCCAGCTGCGCTTGAGTGGAGCCAGCCGCCAGCCGTTGAACTCAACGCCGCCGTCTATTTCGGTCGCAGCTACGCCTCGGGTCTCCAGCTCCCCGAGGAGCTGATGGCGCGCGCGGTTCCACTGCATGTAGTCGTGGCTGCCGGCCACCGAGTAGAAGGTCATCGCGGCCAGTAGCGCGAGCGACAGGCCGGTGGCCGCTGTCCGCCTTTGGCTGTCGTTGTCGGCCATTGCGAGCAGCGCCAGCACGAAAGGCAGGGCAGGCAGAAGGTAGCGGTCAAAGTAGAAGTCGGCCTGCAGCAGGCTGCCGCCCAGCAGCAAGGCAGCCGCCAGTGACAGGAGGCAGCGGGCGGGAGTATCAAGCGCTTCACGCAGGCTTAAACGGGTGGGCAACAGGCGGACGAAGAGCAGCGTGGACAGCAGCACCGACGCAGCGCTGATCGCGGTCCTGGCGGCAGTACTGCCATCAAAAGGCGAAGCCATGCCGAGGAACAGCGTGTCCCTGAGGGTAAGCGCACCCGTGCCACCGGCGTGAAGCAGGTTGGGCAGCGCAAACCCCGCGCCGGTCCTGGACGCGAACAGGCAGGCGGCCACTATCAGCAGCAAGCCGGCAGGCAGGCCTATGCGCAGCAGTCGGTCGCGGCTCAAGCTGTTCCGGGTCACCATCGGCGCGGCCAGCAGGCCGAGCGTGAGCCAGGCCCGCAGCGCGACGTCAATAACTCGCAGCGGCGTGGCCGAGGCTATGTCGCTGAGTCTTATCGCAGCGCCGGCTGGTGCGCCTTGCCAGTTGAGCAGCCAGGCGTAGTAGGCCACGACGCTCGCCAGCGGCAGCAGCAGGCAGCGCGCGGCAGCGGCCACGCGCGTCAGGCGACCCGGAGGAAAGCGCCAGGCGCTGGCCGCGGCAGCTAGCGCCAGCAGCAGCACGTTCTGTCGCATGAGTACGGCCACGACCATGACGGCCGCAGCGGCGAGCAGGGATCCGGGTTTGTCGTCCTGCAGCCCGCGCAGGTAAAGCAGGGCTGCCCACAGGCACAGCGCCAGGCAGGGGATTTCGGTCATGAAGGTGAAAGACAGTCCGAAGTACAACGGCGAGAAGGCCAGCGTGGCGGTGGCCAGCAGGGCCGAGTTGCGCGCAGCACCGCAGCGCGCCAGCAGCAGGTGGAAGGCCAGCAGTCCCGAAGCGGCGAACAGCAGGGTACCCAGGCGCAACAGTTCAAAAGAGAAACCGCCCGCGAGGCACACGAGCGCACCCCAGGCGGCGTGTGCGAGCAGGCTGGGGGCGGCCCAGGGCAGCAGGTCGAGTCGGCCGTTCTCACAGAGGCTTTTTGCCGCCCAGGCGTAGGCCCAGTCGTCGCCCAGGGCGAAATCGCCCGCCGGCCCCACCATTACGACGGCCGCGAGCCAGGCAAGTGTCAGCAACAGCGGGCCCAGCAGCGGCGCCGCCGCGAGAGGGTGGCGCCGGGCGGCGCCTTCATACTTCGAAGTTCCAGCGTTCACCTTGCTATACTATACGTGTCCTTGCGATTGGGTTCATGCGGTGGCCGTTGCGGCTGCTGGATCGACCGGGTGCGCAAGGGGGTATTGCCGTGGAAGACAAACTGACAACTGGCCGCGCAGTGGCTGACCGGACGAACTCGCGGACGCTCGAAATCGATTGGCTCAAGGGCCTGGCCATAATCGGTGTCATACTCATTCACGCGGCACCGCTCAGGGGCACCGTCGTGCACGAGTACCTGGTAAACAGGGCGGTACCGGTTTTCCTGGTGTTGTTCGGCATGAACGCGGCCAGCTGGTGGCAGCACCGCAGCGGTGAGCCCTTCATGGCCAATCTGCGCCAGTGGTACGTTTCGCGCTTCCACCGACTGGCCCTGCCCTGGTGGTCGGCCTTGGCGCTGTGGTGGCTGTTCTCTTTTGCATACGCGACATCGACTACCCCGCCTCCGGCGCCGCGTTTCCTGGTCGCGACTTTTCTGGGCTACGCGCCCTGGGTGGGGACCTCGTGGTTCGTCACGCTGGTCATCCAATTCATCGTTGTGTTCCCACTGCTGTACTGGCTGCTCCTGCGCCTGGGGCCTGTCGTCGGGGCTGCGTTGGCCGGCCTGGTAACCGTGGCCAGCCACCTGCTGGTGCTGCACGTACTGGGCTTCATGCAGGCCTTGCTGCTGCACTCTGCCCCCGAGGGTGGCTTTTACTACATGCACATATTCGGTCTGCAGCACTTGTGGCCGGTGGCCTGCGGGGTGTACCTGGCTTCTGCCAATTGGCAGGACGGGCCACGCTGGCCTGGCGCCGCCGCGGCGGTGTGGCTGGTCGGGGTACTGCTTCACTCCACCATGGCCGACTCGAAGTTAACGGCCGCGGCGCTGATGCACCTGCTGGACGTGCCGCTGACCGTGCTGCTGCTACGCGGGATGGCGATCTTCAAGCGAATGGCCCGCGGGGGCAACCTGTTGGCCTGGTGCGGTGAGCATAGCTGGGGGATTTATCTCGGGCAGATGGTAGTGCATACTTCGCTGCTGGCGGTGAACTGGTGGGGGCCGCTCGAGGAAGTCGTCTTGCGGCGCTGGGCCTACGCGGCCGCGCTCACGGTTGGATCGGTGGGCCTGGTAGTCATGGGTAACGCCTTGCGGCAGCTACGGACAGCCCCTGACTGACCGCCCACTTCGGCCGGGAGGTCAGTCCAGGCGCCGCCGCAGCGTGGCCAGGGCCCGCCCCGCCATTTCGCTCACGTCGGTGTCCGAGTCCAGTTGGGCAAGCGCCAGGTGATCTGCGTGGCCGGCGTTTCCGGTTCGCCCCAGCGCCCAGGCGGCGGCCAGTCTGATGTCGGGATCCGGGTGACTCGACATCGGCACCAGTTCGGTTGCTGAGCGGGGGCCACCGTAAACCGAGGCCAGCCAGATCGCGCTCTCCAAGCGGGGTCCCTGGCCAGCGTGAATCATGTCGGCGAGCAATTGGTCAGCTTCGAGAGTTTTTTTCAGCAGGTCTTCGGCCAGTCGCAGCACCATCCTGTCGTCAAACAGCATCAGGTTATAAGCCGTGTTCAGGATATCGGATTTTTCCGCGCAGCCGTAGCGCACCATCGTGCGCAGCGCGAGCAGGCGCAGGGCCAGGTCCGCGTTTTCTGATATAGCCGCGAGCGATGGCCTGCAAACGATCTTCCGGCCTGGCGACGAGTGCTCCAGTGCCTCTGCTCCCAGCGTGACAGCGTAGTATCGCAGGGGGCGACCGGCCGAGGGGTCGTCCAGCCATTGGGTTGCGCGTGTCAATTGATACGGGCTGAGATCCTGCTGTCCGCTGTCGTTTTTGGTTTGCAGGCGGCCGAACCAGAACGAACCGTTCACGTGGCGCGAAGCTGCCATGAACAATCCTCGCTGTGCCGCCAGCGCCGTGGCCATATCCGGTGAGTCCACGAGGCTCAGCAGATCCGGCGCAGAGTCGGCGGCCACGCCTCCCCCTATGCTGCGCAGCGCGAGAATGTTCTCCCGGGGCGACAACAAACCCCCGGCTACCGCGGCGACAAGATTGCGCGCGACTGTTTCGTCGCGGGCGTGCCTGTAGGCCCACACCACCTGGTTTCTCACGTCCAGGTCGGGGTCGCCGAGCAGCTTGCTCAGCGGCGGGTAGTCGCTACCCAGGTGAAAACCCTCAAGCTGTTTCACCGCCTCCAGTCGCACCGCGGCGTCGGGGTCAGCCAGGCTACCCCTCAGTTCCTGGTCGAGTTGGTAGGGCAGGGCGGCTTCTATGCTGCTGCGCGGCAGGTCGGGGCCATCTCCCGTCGGCCCCAGGGTCTTGTGGGCAAGCACAACGTAGCGGCCGAAACGGGCGTAAGCGCGGTAGTTGCTCTCTATGTAGTGCTGCAATTGGAAGTAGTAGAGGGCCGCCTGCGAGAAGAACAATGGGTGCCAGTGGTAGACGACGACGAATCTCGGTGGCGCGGCGTCGAGGTCAGAAATGACCTCGGCCTCTACCTCGCGACCTGGCCAGCCGGGAAAGAAATAGCCATGGCGGGTTGTATTCGGGCGACCGGCCAGGAACGAGACCACGTCGAGTGACGGAAAAGTGAAAATGCGTTCGTCTTCGGCGGTATTGTTTTTTACAAACTTGACCAGGGCCGACAGGTCGCCGTAGGTGGCGGCTGCGCCCACGTTGTTCCATATGGGTGCGCGCTCTGGAACCAGCCGCACGGCCTGCGGTCGCGAGGGCAGGCCGCCGTCCAGGTCAACGATAGCGCCCAGCGAGTGGCCGGCCCTTATAGCCCCGATCGCAAACAGCGGCGCAAAAATCAGCGCGGTTATGGTCGCCTCGGGCAGCCGGCTGCCGCGGCCTTGCTCCCAGCGCCTGGCCAGGGCCGCCAGCAATACCACCCCGAGCAGCAGCGACACCGGGGCCGAAGTAACCCAGTGCATGAAGTCGGTTCTCGGGTAGATCTGCAGGTAGAGAAAGACGGCGCCGGTGATAAGCACGGTGGCGTTGAGCGAGGGCGCCCGGCAGTCGTCGTCGGTGCCTATGCTGCGGGCCCACACCCACAAGCCCAGCCAGTGGGCCAGGATAACGGCCACAAAGGCCGCCGGCTCCACCACCGACATGACCGCGTTGTAGAAACCCTCGGGCATTGGTCGCCCGGCCAGCAACAGGCCACCGGCAACACTTGCCAGCGCGGCGGCCAGCAGCAGGAACACGTCGGTAGGCATGACCCGGCGTGCAACCCGGCGTGGCAACGCACGCGCTAGTATCACCAGGCCCAGGCCTGCCACGGCACCCAGCAGAACCGGGGGGTGCGAGATGAAGTAGAACTTTTCGAAGTCAGCCCCGAAGAACAAGGCCCGTTCGAGAAAACGCTGCGGGCCCAGCACGCGGTAGTAGTAAATCATCCACGGCGCGTTGACGGCCAGGAAAGACAGCGCGAGGGTGGCCGCGCAGACCACCAGCGACGGCATTTTTCCCTCGGGCGCGGGCACCACTGCGGCCCTCCACGCTACCAGCAGCGAGGCCACGGCAGCCGGTGCGAGCAGTATCCAGAACTCGCGCAACCCGGCCCTGCCGCCGAAGACAACCGCCAGCCCCAGCAGTATGGCCAGCCACCAGCCCCACCACAGCAGGCGGTTGAGCCTGGCCTTCCATCCAGCGGCATCGGGTGCGCCCTGCATGGGCAGTACGGCCAGCGCAACCAGCGACGCGGCCGCCAGTTGAAACAGGCCCACGTTGGGCTTGAAGGCAAAGTTAATACCCGCCAGCACGCCCGTCAGCAGCAGCCAGCGCAGGCCCTTGCCCTCGCCGAACTTGAGCAGGGCGAGCATACCCCCCAGCCACAGCGGCACGTTGTACCACACCGGGTAGGGGATGTTGGAGGAGGCGAACTGGCCCGGGTGAATGGGTACCGAGGCGAGGTAGAGCAGGGGCGCGGCCAGCGACAGCCAGCGTCGACGGGTGAGCTGCCAGCCCAGCAGGTAAAGCAGCGCCATGCTGACGGCCAGCGTGGTGGCCAACACCCAGCGCCCGGCCAGCAGGGAGTGGCCCGAGGCTTTCATGATGGCGCCGTGCAGCAGGTAAACGCCGGGCGTGTAGCCAATGTGGAAGTCCTGGTAGAGGCGGTCGCCGGCGGCAAAGCGCGACATCTGCGATACCAACGCGCCCTCGTCGGCAAAGTTGATGCCGTAGTCTACGAAGGATCCGAAGTACAACAGGCCGAGCGCGAAGCTCAGTATGGCCATGCGGTATGGACGGCTGGTCATGGTTGTCATGATTCTACCCTATCGCCTGCTGGCTATTGGATATACCCGAGAGCGCGGAGTTTCTCGTGGGTGATGGGGTCTATGTTGGTGGGCGCGGTATGCGTTTCGTGCTCCTCGTTGCGTTTTCGGTAGCCGTTGACCGCTTCGTGGTAGGCGGCCACGAGTTCGGCCTGCGAGGCGGCTATATCGCGAAGCTCGCCGGGGTCCGCCCTGCGGTCAAAGAGCTGCCTCGCGCCGGTAGCCGCCGACTCTATGTAGGTGTAGCGTTCGTCGCGCAGGGCCACGCCGTCGTAGCTGCAGTCCATGTTGGCCATTGCCCAGATGTCGAAATCGGCAGAATCCAAACCCTGGCAGGCGCCCATACTGCTGCTCAGCTCGCTGAAGACCGGTTGGTCGGCAGCAACGGGGTCGAGAGGATTCGCTAACAAGGGCGTGAGATCGCGGGCCGGGGTATTGGCGAAGGGTGGTGGCATGCCCAGCAGTGACGCCACTGTCGGCCCCACGTCGCCCAGGCCCACCGGCGCTGACACGCGCAGGCCAGCCGGCACGCGACCGGGCAACCTGAAGATCAGGGGCACCTGCAGGGCCTGGGTGTGCAGGGTCTCACCGTGGCCCATGTAGCCGTGCTCGCTGAACTCGTCGCCGTGGTCGGAGGTGACCACCAGGAGGGTCGAGTCGGCGAGGCCCAGGTCGTTGAGCGTGTCCAGTAAGCTGCCCAGCTGCCGGTCCACGGTCCAGGTCTCGGCGTCGTACAGGGATTCGATCCTGGCCAGCTCTATGGGCGACAGCAAAATCTGGTCCGAATTGTGGGCTATCTCGGACAGGGGGTGGTAGGTAAACTCGAACGCGCCCTCGTAGCCTGGCGAGAGACGATAGAGCAACAGCTGCGTGCGCTCGTCGCGGGCAGGGGTGTAAGGCGCGTGCACCTCGTAGGTGTGCACGAACATGAAAAACGGGCCGGGGGGCCGTTGCTTCAACCAGGCGGCGGCCTTGCCGAAGGTCACCGAGCCGGTGCCCGGAAAGAGCTCGTTCTCGCTTACCTCGGGGCCGTTGTGATAGCGGTCAAAGCCGAGGTCAAAACCGTAGGCGCTGCTCACGAATGCGTTCTCGGTAAACGCAACCGTGCGGTAGCCCTGCTCGGAGAAAGCCCCAGCCAGGGTACGCGTGTCGCGCGGCATGCGCGCGTCTACGCCGGGCAGCAAGCCGTGCTGGCCGGGTGTCAGGCCGGTAAAAAGGCTCGCGTGGGCCGCCAGCGTGTTCGGGAACGGTGCCCAGACCTGCTCGAACAGCGCTCCCTGCCGGGCCAGGCGGTCGAGGTTGGGAGTCAGGTTGCGGCGGTTGCCGTATACCCCCAGGCGGTCGGCCCTCAAGGTGTCGAGCGAGACCAGTATGACGTTGGTCGCCGGGGTGGTCGCGTCGAACAGGGTGTCGGTCGGTGCCGGACAGGTAGCCAGGGGTTGGCCCCACAGCGCCTGCGAAGCGTTGTCGCCGCTCAAGCGCAGGCTGAGTTTCTCCGGTGCTGGGCGGGGCAACGTGAACTCCAGCTCGCGCCAACCCCAGGTGGGGCCGGTTTCAAGTTCAGCCAGCCGGGTTTCTTTGTCACCCGGGTACAGCCCGAATACGCTGAAGGTTATCGTTGCCGCCTTGCCCCGGTTCGCCAGGGGAACGCGAAGTCGGCAACCGGCCTCAACGTCGAGGTTGATCGCGGCGAGCTCTTTCTGGTCCAGTACAGGCCTGGATTCTCTACCGGCGAGTTCGCTGCCCGTGGCGGTACCTACCCTGTAAGTGCGCAGCTTGTCCGGCGAGCTGCAGGCCGACACCGTCAGCATTATCGCCAGCAGGGCCGCGTTCAGCTGTAAATTCTCGTAGCTCATCAATCGAAGTCTCTGCTACGACGGGGCGGCTTCCCGGCGGTGTCCGTGCAGGCTTTCTCGTTGGGGAGCTGAGTATGGCCCAGATAAGGAGCTGGTACTACTCGCCATACCGAGACGCGTGGCCGAGCTTGATAGACATCGATAATATACCGCGTTATCTGTGAAGAATGCTTTCTGTCGATAAGCGGCAACAGGGGTGGTGGCTCAAGGCTGGCGGCGGCGTGTTGTTGCCGCTGGCCCTGCTCGCGTTGGTGGCTGCTTGCCAGCCCGACGCGGGCAGCGTCTTTGAGCCTCGCACGAGATTCGTCGACCCTGCGCATCGCGCTGGCCGCAGCCTCGATTCCCTGCGCACCGCCGATTGGACGCTGGCCGAAATCCACGACGAGACGCGCTACGTTCTTGGCACTGCGCCCAGGAAGCTGGTCAAGGCCCAGCGCGGCATACTGGTGCCCGAAGGCGGCCTGCTTGAGTTGCTGGCCGGCCTGCCGGTGGAGTTGGTTGACAGCGAACGCGTAGTGCTGGTTTCGCAGGTCTACTACGACAAATCCTGGCACGAACTGGCGCGCCTGGTTAAGCGGCCGTTGACGTTTCGCGGCAGCGACCCGTTTGTAAAGCCGTCCTGGCAGCTTCCCGCCGGGCTGGCCGGCAGCAGGGTGAGGATAAACATTGAGGGCTACGGCCTGGCCGCCGGCCGCGACACGGAATACCGTGCGCCGGCGGTAGTCATCGCAGAAGGATCGGTGCTGGAGTTTGGCGTCGGCTTGCTTGAGCCCGCCTGGCAACAGGGCTCGGTGCTGTTCGAGCTGGAGGCCTGCGAAGGAGAACTTTGCTCGAGTATTTTCAGTCGGAAGATCGATCCCTCAATCGCGGGCGACAGGGGCTGGAAGGATCAGCAACTCGATCTCGCCGACATGGTCGGCAAAGAAATTTCATTTAATTTTACCACCGAGCTGCTGGCCGAGGATGAGGAGGCGTTTTCGCTACCGGTCTGGTCCAACCCGACGGTGTACACCATGGTCGGTCGTGCTGCCGATGAGCCTAATATCATCCTGCTTTCCATAGACACCCTGCGCGCTGATCACCTGGGCGCCTATGACTACGAGCGCGATACCTCGCCGTTCATCGACAAGACCTTCGGTGACAGGGGAACCGTGTTCGAGCACCTGGTGGCGGCTGCCACAACGACCACGCCTTCGCACATGTCGATTTTTACTTCGCTGTACCCGTCGAGCCACGGGCTTACCACGGGACTGGAACCCCTGGATCCATCGCTCACCACGGTGTCGGAGCTACTTCGTGAGGCGGGCTTCGAAACCGGTGCAGTGACCGAGGACGGCTGGCTGGGCATACGCCATGGTTTCGGCCGTGGGTTCAACGAGTACGCAGAGAACAAGAGTGCCAACATCATGGCACCCGAGGGTCAGGTAGACGTTACCTTTGCCAAGGCAAAGCGTTGGCTACGCAGGAACGCCGGCAAAAAATTCTTCTTGTTCCTGCACACTTTCCAGGTGCACGACCCCTACGCACCCCCTGAAGCCTACCAGCACTTGTTTGTTGATGACGGCGTTGTTGCCCCGGAGTGGGAAGGCGGCCCGATGGCCCACATGCGCAGTCCGACTCTTTACGATAGAGAGATTCGTTACACCGACGACGAGTTGAAGTCTTTTTTCGCGACAATGGAAGAACTGAAGCTGCTGGACAACACGGTCTTCATACTCACCTCCGATCACGGCGAGGAATTCGGTGAGCACGGCTACCTGGGTCACGGCGCCCACATGCACGACGAGGTACAGAGGGTGCCGCTCATGTTCTACGGACCCGGTGTGCGGCGCGGGTACCGAGTTGCAGAGCCGGTAAGCCACATTGACATCATGCCCACCATACTGGAGATCGCCGGCGTGGGTGGTAGCGGACAGGCGCGCGGGCTGAGCCTGGTCAAATTACTGGACGGTGAGCGAACTGGTGACCTGCGCGATCGGTCCCTGTTCAGCGAGGGCTGGACTTCCCAGATTCTTTACTCGGACATGAAGCGCGGCCTTTTTGACAAGCCGGCGTTGTCGGTGCGCATAGCAGGCGATAAACTCCACCGTTATCGCAACGGAGACGAGTTCAGCTACGAGTACTTCGATCTCAACGACGATCCGGGTGAGACCAACGACCTGCTGGTTTCCGGTGCCGCGGTTTCCGGCACTGCCCGGGCCGTTGAGCTCAGGCGCCTGGTTGACGGCCACCTCGACGAGGCGGCCGTCGTACGCAGCGAACTGCTCAGCGGGAGGGTAGATGTGGCGCCCGACGAAAATTTTCTTGACCCGGCCAGGGAAGAAAAGCTCCGCGCGCTGGGCTATATAGAGTAGCATTCTGCCCCTTCGAGCCCGATAAAATCTGCCTGGACCCAGGCGAAGTGCTACACTGGGGGGTGACGGTTCGAGTTTTACTGGCTGGCGTTGTTGCGCCGGTCGTCTTGCAAGCCACCCACCGGGACATTTATGCCACACTCTCCGACTAAAAGACTTGGCATGACCAGTGCCGCGGCCGTGGTCATGGGCAACATGATAGGGGCCGGCGTGTTCACTACTTCGGGTTTCGCGTTGGCCGATCTCGGTGATCCCACTATCGTGCTGGTGGCCTGGGCAGTGGGCGGAGTTCTGGCCATGTTCGGCGCGCTTTCTTACGGTGCGCTCGTGCGCCGCATGCCCGAGTCCGGTGGCGAGTATCTTTTCCTTTCGAGGGCGGTGCACCCTGCGGCGGGTTTCATGGCCGGCTGGGTGTCGCTGCTCGCCGGTTTTACCGCTCCCATTGCAGCCGCGGCGCTGGGCCTGCAGGCCTACGTGGCTTACTCCTTCGGTGTCACGGTGCGCCCCGAATGGATCGGCACTATCGCCATACTGGCAGCGGGCCTGATGCACGGCTTGCGCGTGCGCGATGGGGTCCTGCTGCAGAACATCGCGGTTGGTCTGAAGATGATAGTGATCGGCGGCTTCCTGGTATACGGAGCGTTCGCGCTGCCTGATCTCCCGCCGTCGTTGGCGCCGGCTCCCGCCTTCGAGCTCGGAGCCTTCGCTGTTACCCTTGTGTGGATATCTTTCGCCTACTCGGGCTGGAACGCGGCTGTTTACATTGCCGAGGAAGTATCAGACCCGGAGAAGACGATTCAGCGTTCGCTTATCCTCGCCACGGGGACCGTTACCGTGGTGTACCTGGGGCTCAACGCCATTTTTGTTTACTCGGCACCCATCGAGATGTTGGCCGGCAGGGCCGAAATCGGCGCGGTCGCTGCCGAAGCGCTCGGCGGCGCGCCTCTCAAACGCGCGGTGTCGGCCATCGTCGTACTTGCCCTCTTTACTTCGATTTCTTCGATGATCATGGCTGGTCCCAGGGTCTACGCGAAGATGGCAGACGACGGCTTGTTTCCGGCGTTCTTCAAGGCAGGGGCCAGGTCGCCGGGCGCCGCGGTCGCGCTTCAGACCGGCCTCGCGCTGGTCGTTCTATGGTCCACCGGCCTGGCCCAGTTGCTGGGCTACATAGGCTTCACCCTGGGCTTGTCGGCCGCCGCTACGGTGGGGGCATTGTTGAAGCTCCGCCTGCGCGAGGGCGCCGAGAGGGTTGCCATACCCGGTTACCCCTGGGTGCCGGGTATATACATAGCGTCCACCCTGCTTATTGCTGGTTTCATGGCAGTGAGGGAACCGATGCAGGCGGGGCTGGGGCTGCTTACTGCGCTGGTGGGGCTGCCGCTTTACTTTTTTGCGAAACGAAGAGCTGCTTGAGTCGTGGCCGGGCCCGTGGGAAGGTTGCTGGGCCTGTCTTAAAGGAGATTTTAAATGCGAAGAGTTTTTTCTGCTACATCGTTGGCATTGTCGTTGTTGCTTGTTGTTGCCGGCGCAGGGTGCAAGGAGGAAGTGCCCGCTCCCGCCGCGGTTGAAGAAAGCGCGGCGCTGGAAGAGCCGGCTGCCGTTGCTAAGGCTACCGAGCCGGCTCCTGCTGCAGTTAAAGAAGCAGGGTCTCCGGCTTCGGCGAAGCCCTCTGCTCTCGTGCCGGTGGCAACAGACAAGGCTGCCAAGGCCGCCAAGCCCGTAAGGCGGGACATCGTCAATACTGCGAAGAAGCGTTACTCGCAGTTTGGCGAGGAACTCTGCATTCGGGACTTTTTCCAGGACCGCCGCGACGGGTTCTTTCTGGACGTGGGCTGCGCTTTTCCGCAGCGCAACAGCACAACCTTTTATTTAGACAAGCACCTGGGGTGGACGGGTATCGGCGTTGACGCTGTTTCTACCTATGCCAAACACTGGGCCAAGGATCGTCCTGATAGTAAGTTCCTGAATTTTCTGATCTCGGATCACTCGGACACCGAGGATACTTTTTATCGGGCCAAGTGGCCGGAGGTGTCCTCGGCAAAAAAAGAAATGGTCGAAACGCCTGCGGGATTGGATCAGCCCTACGACTACACCGAGATCAAGGTTCCTACCATAACGATCGACAAGCTGCTCGAAGACAACGGGGTTGAGAAAATTGACTTCATGTCAATGGACATAGAGGGCTTCCAGATGACAGCATTGGCTGCGTTCGACATCCAGAAGTACCAGCCCGAACTGGTCTGCATAGAGGCCTACAGGCCCGACCGTTCCAGGATAAACTCCTGGTTCGAAGAGCGTGGCTACAAGCGCATTGATCGCTACCTCAAGCATGACCACATCAACTGGTACTATACGCCTGCTGACAACCCGGCCCTGTTACTCGAGTAGCTCGCGGGCAACCCGCCGGCGCAACTTTTCCACTGGCAGCTCGACTACCCGCCGCAACAGCAACGACACCATGAGTACCACCGGCACCGCCAGCACAAACAGCGCGGAGCGTTCGCCGAGTCCGAGGTCACTCTCGGTAAACGTGGCCAGCGCGGCGGCCACCACGATGCTCACCGGCATGTGCAGCAGGAAAAGCGGGTAGGACAAGTCTCCAAGCTGTCTGTCCAGCCTGGCCGGGATGCTGGTAGCTTTGGGATGCGCGAGCCCGGCCAGCGCCAGGATCACGGCCGAGCTCGCGGCGGCGTGAAGAAGCAGGGGAGTCGAATAGAGATCGGGCCAGGTCCACGCCGTGCCCGCGTTGAGCAGGGCCACCACCACCGCTAGCGGCAGCAGCCAGCTGGGCAACGTGAACTCCGGTCGCGTGAATTGTTGTCCCACGAAGTACACCGCAGCGCCCAGCGCGAAGGGCAACGCGCAGGCCGCCGGTGACGTGACGCGTAGATGGGCAGCAACTCCAGTTGCGTTTGCCCAGGCGGCCCAGGTGGCGGCCGCCACGAGCCACAGCGACACAGTGACTCGTGAGCGCGACAGCAGCAGCGCCATGAGCACGTAGTAGTAGAGCTCGATGCTCAGCGACCAGGAAGCCGGCAGTATGGGCGCGGGCAGCATGCGCGAGTCAAGATCGAGCAGGGCCACGTTGCGTATCCAGTCACCGGCCACGTATGGCAACCCGGCGTGGGTGAGCACGGCAGCCCAGTCGGGCCTGAGTGCCAGCAGGGTTGCCATGGCCGCCAGCGCCACCAGGTAGGGAGGGTAGATGCGCAGCGCGCGGTTGGCGGCGTAGCGCAGCAGGCCGTCGCTACCGAAGCCGTAGCGCTGGTTGAGCACCAGCGTCATCAAGTAGCCGCTCAGGCAGAAGAACGACCAGACGGCGTAGTGGCCCAGCCAGTTCAGCTGCCCCGCGAGGAAGGGCACGAGGTGGCTGAACATAACGGCCAACGCGAGCGACATGCGCATAAAGCCGAACACGCGCCATCTTAGCACGCGCCGGGTGGGGTGGTGGCGCAGGAGTGGGGGCTGGAAAACCCGGCCACCATGTGGCACTGGCAGGGGGCGGTGGGCGTGCGGCGTTGAAAATTCTGGTCACCGGGGCTTCCGGCCTGGTGGGCTCGCGCCTGCTGCGCGTGTTTGCCGACCACGAGGTGACAGGGACCCGCAACTCGCGGGCGGCCGAGGGGCTGTTGCCGCTGGATCTGGCCGACACTGCGGCCATTGATGCGCTGGTGGATGACTTACAACCTGATCTTGTTCTGCACCCGGCCGCCATGCCCGCCGTTGATCGCTGTGAGCTCGAGCCCGAGCTGTCGCTGACCATAAACGTGGAGGGCACTCGCGCCGTGGCGCGCGCGGCTGCGCGCGTGGGCGCGCGCATGGTCTACTTTTCGTCGGATTACGTTTTTGACGGCAGCGCTGGGCCCTACGAGATCGACGCCGAGCCGGCGCCCATCAACGAGTACGGGCGGCACAAGCTGGCGGCCGAGCAAGCCGTGAGTGAGCTCGTTGACGATCACGTCATCGTGCGCATCTGTGGCGTCTACGGACACGACCCCCGCGGGCTGAACTTCATCATGCAGTTGCTCGCACGTGAGTCGTCGGGCGAGACCATGAAAGCGCCGCGCGACCAGTGGGGCACTCCCACCTGCGCTGATAACCTCGCGGCCGCCGTGCGCGAGTTGGCGCTGTCGGATTACCGGGGCGTGGCTCACCCGGTGGGGCCTGACTGCCTGCCGCGCGATGAGTTTGCCCGTCGCGCGGCGGCTGCGCTGGGCCTGGACGCCGGTTTTATCCAGGCGGTAGATACGCCCGAGCTCGCGCAGCCCGCTCCCCGGCCGCTGCGTTGCGGGGTGGACAACCGGCGCACGCAGGAGCTGCTGTCGCTTCGGCTGCTGGGTGTCGACGAGGGACTGGCGGCGGTTGCTGCCGAGCTGGGGCGCTAGTTTCGCCGGCGCTGCTTTCCCAGAGCGTTACTCTCCAGGCTCCAGGTAGCCCAGTGCCCTGAGCTTACGTATCTTGTCTTCGCCCAATCCGTTTGCGTCCGATCCAGGCCGGCGATGCGCATCCGCGCGCGACTGCAGCGACCGAGAGAGCTCGTTATTGCGAGCGGCTGCCACGGCTGGCCACTGCTCGAGCAGGCGCTTGAGCTGCGGCCCCTGGTCGGCGAACTCGTACAGGTCCCTGGTCTGGCCGGGGTCGCTCGACAGATCGAACAACCAGTAGCGTTGACCGTCGTCCTTCTTTTCGCTCAGCAGGCGGTCGGGCCACAGGGTCACCGCCCGGGCCGGCGGTTGCCAACTCTTGTCGACGCCCGTGTAGGTCATGGCGAAGGGAGAATCGGCCACCGAGTAAAGCGGTGTTGCCGGCAGCGCCTGGTCGTGGCGAAGGTGGGCGAGAACCGAGCGACCCTGCAGAGGGTAGGGCTCCTCGATGTCGAGCAGCTCGAGCAGTGTGGGCACGAGGTCTACGAGGCCCACCGGGCCGGTTCTTCTCTGGCCGGCCGGAAGGCGGCCCGGGGCGCGCAGCATCAGCGGCACGCGCAGTGTCTCGTTGGCCAGGGTGGCACCGTGGTAGCGACGGCCGTGCTCGCCGAACTCCTCACCGTGGTCGGACAGCACTATAAGTATAGTGTCATCGGCGGGCAGTACTCGGTCGATGGCCTTGAGCAGGCGCGCGACCTCGCTGTCGGTGTAAGCAATCTCGGCGTCGTAGGCGTCCATGTCGCGTCGCGCCGGCGACGCGCCCTCGGGCGACGGGAACAGTGCCGCCCACCGGGGTGCGGGCGTGTAGGGGGAGTGCACCTGGTAGGTGTGCAGGAAAACAAACATCGGCCGGTCGGCGTGTTCTTCGACCCAGGCTATGCCGCGGTCGAAGGTCTCGCGCACGAATCCCACCGAGTTGTCGGCGATGCGCTGTATTCCCTTTGCTTCGATTCCACCGTTCTCGGAATAGACCTCGAAGCCGCGGCGAAATCCCAGCTCGGCGGCCACGAAGGCGTTTTCGGTGAAGGCCGCTGTGCGGTAGCCCTCGTCGGCCAGCAGCTCGGCCAGCATAGTCACGCCGCGGTGTATGCCCAGCAGGCCGGGCTGCACGGCGCTGTCCGGGTACAGGCCCGACATCATGGTGGCGTGGGAATCGAGGGTGGTGACCTCGGGGGCAAAGCAGTTTTCAACCACCAGGCCCTGCTCGTCGAACATGGCTTTCATGTTGGGCGAGGTGTCGCGCGTGTAGCCGTAGACCGACAGGTGGTCGGCTCTCAGCGTGTCGAGCGAAACGAGCACGATGTTGGGCAGGCGCTTGCGTTCGGTTGCTCGCGAGGGGTTGAGCGCTTGCAGTACCGGGTCGCTGAACCACGCCGCGCTCGGCGGCGAATCCGACCGCGCGGGCACGGTGACAAATTGCAGCGTGGTCGGGTCATCGAGATCCAGTTCGACGCTGAACTCGTGCCAGCGCTCGCTGTCGGTGGCGGGAGAGAGGGTGGTTTCAAACAACGTCCTGGTTTTACCGCTGCTGGCCGCGGATACCCTGAAGGTGACTGGCGGTGCCGAGCTGTTGGCCGGGACGCCGCAGGCAAACTCGAGCTGGGAGCGACCGCGGGCTTCGAGCTCCAGGGTGGCGTGCACGGTGACCGTGGGTGGAAGCGGCCCGGTGTTACGACCCAGCAGGGGGCGGGTGTTGCTGTCGAGCGCGCGGTAGAGCGGGGTGCTGTCTGCCTGGGCCAGTTGGCTCAAGCGCAGCGCCGGCGGCCCCGGCCAGGGCTCCGGAGCGCAGCCGGCTGCCATCGGCAGGCCCACCAGCAGCACCGCTATACACAACAATCTCGCCATCCGCAGATCCTAGCACAAGAACGGGAAGACGTACCTTTTCCTCCTTTTAGACCACGTACCTTTTCGGGGTTTTAGACCACGTCTAAAACCCCGAAAAGGTACGTCTTCCCGTTCTGCTAGGATGGGTGGGTGGGACAAGGGCTGACAGGGTGGGGTCATTTGCTTGAGGGGGTGGAGCTGGAACGGCTCGTGCCCGGCAGCGGAGCCCAGGCGCTAGCCGGGCGCGAGCAGGCCCAGGCATTGGAGCGGGCGGGCGTGGTGGAGTTTGCCCGCGCGTCGTCGTTGGCAGCTACGCCGATGACGGTGCTGGTCAACGACAGCCACCGGCCCACCGACAGCGCGGGTTTTCTGCGCGCGTTGTTTCTCCTGCTCGATGCCGCGGGGGTGACTCCCGGGTTGAGGTTGCTGGTGGCTGCAGGAAGTCACCGCGCCGACGATGAAGAAAAACGCGCGCACGAGCAGTCGGTGCTCGGGCACTACGCAGATCGCTTTGAAGAAATAGCCTGGCATGACGCCGCGGACACGGCCGGGCTGAGCCCGGTGGGCGACTACCAGCTGCACAGCTGGATGGCCGAGGGCGGTTGGTATCTCGCCTGTGGCAGCGTTGAGCCCCACTACTTTGCCGGTCTCACCGGCGCCCATAAGACCCTCAGCGTGGGTGTCATGTCGCTCAAGTCGCTCGCCGCCAACCACGAGGGCGCGATGTCTCCGGATGCCGCTGGCCTGCGTCTTGACGGCAACCCCGTTTACGAAGGGGTGGCTGCTGCCATATCTGCGCTCGAGAATTCCGGTGCCCGACTGCTGGCGCTCAACCAGGTGTTGCTCGACGGTGAGTTGGTAGGGGTGTCGGCCGGTCACCCGCTGGCCAGTCTGCACGAGTTGTTGCCGCTCATGAGGTCGTCTTTCGTGCAACAGCTGGCCGCGCCCGTGGACCTGCTGGTGGCGCGCGTGGCGCCGCCGCTCGATCGCGACCTCTACCAGGCCGACAAGGGCATCAAGAACACCGAGGCGGCGGTCAGCGACGGCGGCCTGCTGCTGCTGGAGGCTACCTGCGCGGGCGGTACCGGTATCGACCACTTCGTTGAGTTGATGAAGGCCTGCCCCGACCACGCTTCGGCCTTGGCAACGGTGCGCGACCGAGGCTACCGCCTGGGCGATCACAAGGCCGTGCGCCTGCGCGCGCTCACCGACCTGCGCGGTGTCCGCCTGGCGCTGGTGAGCAAGGGCGTTGACCCGGCGCTCGAAGATGTGCTGGGCATGAGGATCTTCGCCGGCCGCGAGGAGGCGGCCGCCTGGGCGCGCGGCTTGTTGCCGGTATCGTCGCAGGGCCTGCTGGTCGAAGACGCCGGCAACGTAACGCTGGATATCGCGGAGACCGGAGAAGCCGCGTGAGCAACAAGCCAGTAGTGACCCGGGCTCCGCAGCCTCCCGCGGAAGGAACAAGCACCGAGGCTCGCGTAGTCACCAACGCGGTCGACATTGAGCCCTGGCTGCACGACGCCGCCCACTACCCCGGAGGTCACACCACCGAGCTGTGCCTGCCCCGAAGCGAGAGCCAGCTGGCCGCGGTGCTCGCCCGCCAACTTCCCGTACTGGCCGTGGGCGCGCAGTCGTCGCTCACCGGCGGCGCGACCCCGCGCGGCGAAATAGTGCTCTCGATGGCGCGCATGGACAGCGTGATCGAATGGAAGAGCGACTCGGTGGTGGTCGAACCCGGCCTGCTGCTGGCCACGCTCGAAGAGCAACTTCGCGAGCGCGACCTTTACTATCCACCCGCGCCCACCTTCGACGGAGCCAGCGTGGGCGGCACGGTTGCCACCAACGCGGCGGGCGCGGCCACCTTCAAGCACGGCACCACAAGGCCCTGGGTGCGCGCCATAAGCGTGCTGCTTGCCTGCGGCGAGGTGTTGGACCTCGAACGCGGCCAGGTCACCGCCGACGAACACGGGCGCTTTGAACTGCAACTGCTCGACGGCTCGCTCGTCAGTTTTGAGCGACCCGCGCTCACGCTGCCAGCCGTGCCCAAGTGCTCGGCCGGCTACTGGTCCGAAGCGGGCATGGACCTCGTCGACCTGTTCATAGGCAGCGAGGGCACGCTGGGTATCGTGACCCGGGTTGAGCTCGCCCTGCAGACCAGTCGTCCGGCGTTGTTCGCCGGCCTCATTCCGATGGCCGACGACGAGGCAGCGATAGGGCTGGTGGCGGCGCTGCGCGATGCTCCCCTCGTAGACATAGCCGCGGTGGAGTACATGGACCGCCGTTGTCTTGAACTGCTGCGAGAGGACGGCGCCTGCGAGCGCGCGGGTGTAGCCCTGCCCGATAATGCGGCCGCCGCGCTGCTGTTCCAGGCCGAGTTGCCCCCGGGCATGACCACGGCCGAGGCCGCCGGGCAGATTGCTGCGGCAGGCGACCCGGCCGCTGGTGACGCCGAGCAGAATTCGCCGCTGCTGGCGTTGTGCCGATTGCTTGCCGACCACGGTGTGCTTGATTCCACGCTGCCCGCGTTGCCGGGCGAGCAGGCAAGGCGAGACGCTTTGTTTGCCTTGCGCGAAGCCGTGCCCGCGGCCGTCAACGAGCGGGTGGGGCGCGCAGCGCGCGAAATAGACCCGGCGATTGCCAAGTCGGCTGGTGACGTCATCGTCCCCTTTGAAAACTTTGCCCGGTCGCTCGAGCGCTATCGCGAGGTTCTCAACGAGCACGAACTCGATCACGCGGTGTGGGGTCACATATCCGACGGCAACGTGCACACGAACGTCATGGCGCGCAGCGCCGGGGAGATGCGCCGCGCGGGCGAGGCCCAGCTTGAAATCGGTCGCGCCGCCATCGCGTTGGGAGGCTCGCCCATGTCGGAACACGGAGTGGGTCGCAACGAGATCAAGAAACGCCTGCTCGTGGAACTCTACGGGGAGCAGGCCGTCGCCTCCATGCGCAGGGTAAAAGACGCGCTCGACCCCGCGGGCCTGCTGGCCCCCGGTGTACTATTCGACTGAAGACCTTTTTCGTAGCCTGATGACGACGCTGGCCTCGACCGCTTCGACGGCAGCAAGCGGCTGCCGTTGTGCCTGGCCGTTTTTGATCTGCACCAACTCGACCCGCAGCGTGGCGGCGCCAGCGCGCACGCGGCCGGTGACGTCCACCTGGGTGGCCAGGGTGCCCCCGGCCGGTACGTCGCCGTCGAGCGTGGCGATCCCCTCGGCCAGTACGGTATCTCCCTGGTCCGCAGAGCCGCCACCCGCTCCAGGCTCGAGCAGGCTCCAGTGAACCGCAACCAGCCCTTCATCCAGCGGGTCGAGGCCTGGCCAGTCGAGCTGCCCGTGGTTGTGTATGCGCAGCGGCAGGCTCACGCCCAGCCAGCCGCTCGGGTCGCTGTCGAGCACCACTTCCCGGGCTACGCCGATTTCTACGCGCCCGATGCTGAGAGTCGGATCAAGCGTGTCGCGTGACAAGCCACTGAGCGTAGGTGCATCGGCAGAGGGTGCGAGCAGGCGCTCCAGCGAATAGCCCTCGGCTGCCGGCACGCGCGGCTGGTAGATGCTGGCGTGCTGGTCGCGCCAGGCCAGCGCTACGTCGCCGCGGTTGAGCGCTCGCAGCCAGCGCTGCCTGGCCGCCTGGTCGAGCTTGCTCTCGTGAACGACCAGCCAACCGAGACCGGTCATTGCGCGCAGGCGCGAGATGACCTCGGGGTCTGGCAGCCGGCGCGCGGCGTGACGCAGAAAATCATAGTGCGCGGGGTACCAGGCCGTGTAACCGTTGAGCAGCGGTTTGAAGTGCCGGGTGCTTGCCAGCAGGTAGCCGCTGGACAGCTCAACGTCGTAGCGGGGATTTATCGGCCAGGGCAGTTCGAGCACCGGCGCGGGGTCCAGGCGCGCCAGCGCCGCGTAAAGATCCTCGTCCTGCGGCGTGATGCTTAGGTCGACAGTCGGCAGTCGTGGCCACCAGCCCGACAGCGCCATCGCTGCCGCCAGCACCGCGACGCAGACGGCCGCGCGGCTGCCCCGCACGAGCCTGCCGAGCCCACGTTCAAAGGTCGTCAGCCCGAGTGCCACCAGCAGGGGGAAGGCAAGGTTGATGACTATGCCCCAGCGCAGTGGCGACCTGAGCCTGTCAAAGCCGGGTAGCAGCCAGGCCGCCCACTGCCCGGGCAGCGGCAGCGACAGCTCGCCAACAACAAGGTGACGTCCGAGCATGAGCACGAAGGCCACGGCGGCCACGGCCCACAGGGCGCGGGCGGTGACCGTGGAGGTCGCGGTCGGCGACTCGACGCTGTCGGTTTTCCTCACGAGGCCACGGCCAAAGACTGTGGCCAGTGATAACAGGGCCGCCAACGACGCGAGCAGCGGAAGCCTGTAGCGTGCGTCGAAGGGCAGGCCCGGGTCGAACAACAGCGAGCCACCGGGCGCGAGCCAGGTCCACGCCAGGGCGGCACTGCTCTCAACCAGCGCCTGTCCCCTGAGGGCAACGCCGCCGTGGTCGAGGTAGGGCAGGGTGAACACGGCGAGCAGCGCCAATGAAATCGATAAGGCCAGGGCCAAAGAAGGAAGTCCGTTGCGCCACTGCCTGCCGTGCAGCAAGGCCACCAGAACGAGTACCGAGCTGCTCACCAGGGCGAACCACGCCAGGTAAAACGACGACAGCAGCTGCAAGCTGAGCAGGAGGGTAAGGGCAACAGTACGCCGCGTGGTCGACCCGTCGACCAGGGTGCGCAGGGTGAGCAACCACAACAGCGGTATCCATTGCACCCCGAGCAGCTGCACGTGCGAGAGCTCGGTCACACGCCAGGGCAGCAGCACGGCCAGGGCCGCGGCCAACAGCGCAGCCGCTCGTGTTGTGCCGGCCCAGCGCGCAAGCGCCCAGGTGGTCAGTCCCAGCAGCAGCGACGACAGCAGCACGGCCGCCTGGTGAAGTCCGGGCGCGCTTACACCGAGCAGCCCGAGTGGCCACAGTTGCAGGGCAACTGCCACCATGTGCTCGCTGCCCGCCAACGCGGCGCGCGCCGGGTAAAACGCGTTGGCTGCGAACAATTGCCCGGGGTTGGTGGCCAGCGCGTGCTGCACCCACGCCAGTATCCACGAGTTGAGCCTGAAGTCGGCCGTCTCGAGCAACGCGGAATCGGCGCTGCCGGTGAGCGCCGCGTAGTCGATGGCGCAGTCCAGTGCACAAACGGCGGCGCAGTCGAGCAGGCCGTGAAATCTCGCTGCCATCGCTGCCAGCACGACCAGCAGTGGGGCGATCAGTATCGTGAGTTTTTTCACCTCGGGTTTACGCTCACTGGTACCCCACGAACCTGGCCAGCGGGCGGACCCGACGCAGGGCTTCGACCAGGCCCGCACTCAAGGCCAGCGTCAGCAGCAGGCCGGCCGCCCAGCTGGCGATCCACAAGGGCGACTCGAAGTCCGAGGGCACTGGATTGCCGAGTATGCGCTTGAAAACAAGGGAGCCCATCACGAGCAGGTGGCAGACGTAGATTCCGTAGGAGCGCCGCCCCAACCAGGCCAGTGCCGCGCCGGCCCGGGGTGCAGAAGTGGCCAGGAGGATGGCGGCGGTCAGCGCGAGCAGAAAATATAAAGCGTTAAGTGGGCTGAATACCATTACGACTATGCCCAGGTAGTTTATCGTCATGCCCGGGTGCCACTGCCACGCTACCAGCGCAGCCGCCAAGAGGACGGCGATCACGCTGATGGCGAATCCTGCAGCCGCCACGGCGCGCCGCCCTGGAGCAGCCTCGCCGGCGAGCAGCCGGCGCTCGAGAAGTGGCAACAGGGTACAGCCAAGCAGAGGCCAGGCCAGCCAGGAACTGAGCAACAACTGCAGCAGCGGTGGGTTGTGATTCCACGCCGGGGTGACTCGCCAGCAGGCAATCATCAGCAGCGTGGCGCCGACAGCAATAAGCACGGTCGCTGTCATGGACTTAGACGAGAGCCTGCCGGCCCGGGCGAATATCGGCCACAGCAGGTAGAGCTGGAAGACCAGCGGCACGAAGTAGAAATGAATTTCGGCCCCGCCCAGCAGCAGGGTGCCCGCAAGATCGACGGGTGAAGTGAGAACGGCGGTGTCGTGGGCCGCGAGCGAGAGCAGGCTCCAGGCGAGGTAGGCCGGCAGGAGTCGTTGCGCGCGGCGTGCAACGAAGGCGGCCCATCCGCGCGAGCCACCCAGCGCTGCGTGGTAGCCTTGCAGCAGGGCCCTGGCCGATACCAGCAGGAACAGCGGCACGCCAAAACTGGCGAGCAGGTGCACGAAGGCAAGCCACGCCGTGGCAGTGCTGTCGGGAGGTGCCACCAGCGTCCAGGCCCAGGTGACGTGCATGGCCACCACCGCGACGATGGCAATGCCGCGCAGCGCGTCGAGCCACTCCCAGCGCTGCGTTGATGATCCGGGTGCTGGTCCGCTACCGGCAGCTGCGCTACCTGGAGATGCCGCGCCTGGAGATGACAGTGGGGTGTGGATTGCCATCGAGCTTTACGCTGTTCACCTTCCCGCAGGCACGGCCTCGCTGGCATGGGCTCGCGCCCGGCCCGCGGCAGCTGGCCTATTCTAGCACGCGACTGCCCGCGGGACGCCGCATCGCGAAGCGTGAATGCGGGGCTCGCCCCGGGCGTCAACAGGCAGGTGGCAGGTCTTGGTGGCAGGTTAGGGCTCGTATGTGCAATCATGGGTGGATATTGAAGCGGGAGAACGGCGGATTATGACTGTAAAGAAAACTTTCCAGGGGCGCGGCCTCGTGTTGGGACTGGTGCTGGGATTGGCCCTGGGTCTTACACTGGGCGCTGCCGGCGGGTCGTTAGCGGGTTTTGCAAAGAAGGGTTGGGGTCGTGTAGGGCTTGAGTTCAAGCAGGGCTACATGGCCGGCTTTGTCGACGCGGTGAGAGTGGCCAAGAACCAGGATCCCGCTGGCTGGATGACGAAGAATTACCGCGTACCGAAGAACGCCAAGCCTATTCACTGGGTCGCCGAGGTAGACCGGCTCTACAATAACCCGCTCAACACCAACAGGGAGATGGCGCAGATAATGGTCGTGGCCGGTCGCAACATGGTCGACTCCAGGAAATTCGGCCCCGACATAGGCGGCGACGCCAACCAGGCCTTCAAGGCGTTGCAGGCTTTTGCCGCGAAGAAGCAGCTGGACGAGGCCGCGAAGAAAAAAGCCGAGGCTGAGAAAGCTGGGGCCGAACCCGGCGACGGCCAGGACTGACAGAAACTCAGCCGGCCTGCTGGTACTGGAGCTGGTAGAGGCGGGCGTAGAGTCCGCCGCGTGCCATGAGCTCGGCGTGCGTCCCCTGCTCGCGTAGTTCACCGTGGTGCAGCACGAGGATGCGGTCGGCCTGCTCCACGGTCGACAGCCGGTGGGCGATCACTATGGACGTGCGCCCTTTCTGCAAGGCGGCCAGCGCCTGCTGAATGAGTTGCTCGGTTGCCGGGTCGACGCTCGAGGTAGCCTCGTCGAGCACGAGTATCGAGGGGTCCCAGGCCAGCGCCCTGGCAAACGACAGCAACTGCCGTTGACCCGTCGAAAAATTACTGCCGCGTTCGCTCACCATCGTGTCGTAACCGTCGGCCAGGCGTTCGATAAACTGGTGGGCGTTGACCATGCGCGCGGCTTCCTGCGCGCGCTCGCGGCTGACCAGGGGGTTGCCCATTGCGATGTTGTTGTAGATCGTGTCGGAGAACAGGTACACGTCCTGCTGCACGCTGCCCACCCGCTCCCTGAGCGCGTGCGTGTCCCAGCGCTGCACGTCCACGCCGTCAACGAGTACGCGCCCAACCCGGGTTTCATAAAAACGACCGAGCAGCCTGGTGATGGTTGTTTTGCCCGAGCCGGTGGCCCCCACTATGGCCACGTGCTCACCACGGCGGACGCTGAACGAGAGATTTCTCAGTACCGGCTCACCCTCTACGTAGGCGAAATCCACCTGGTCAAACTCTACCGCGTTGCCGAGGTCTCCTGCCGCGTCGATTGTCCCGTTGGTCACCGCCCCCGGTTGCGAGCGAATGGCCGGCTCGAGCTCGAGCATTTCCTGCACCCGCTCGGTGGCCGTGAGCGCCGACTGCATCACCGCGTACTTGGTCGAGAAATCGCGCACCGGGATGAAAAACTTGTTCATGTACTCGATGAAGGCCACCAGCGTTCCGAAGCTGATCGCCGAGCTGGCGGCGGAAGCGCCGGTCATCGAGCCACCCAGCCCTGGGAACGGTAACGCGGGCGTACCGAGCAACAGGTGGGCGCCGTACCACAGTATGAGCGCGAGCGAGATGCTGCTCAGCGCTTCAACGATGGAGAACAGCGAGGCCTCGTAGATGTTGGCCCGGTGGGTGGCGTCGCGGTGCAGCGAGTTGAGCCTGTCGAACTCGGCCGAGGCGGCTTTTTCGCGCGCGAACACCTGCACCACGGCGATGCCGCTTATGGCCTCCTGCAGGTAGGCGTTGATGCGCGCTATGCGCTCTCGTATCCAGCGGTAGTTTCGCCGTGCCTTGCGGCGAAAGAAATCGATCAGTATCGCCAGCACCGGTAGCGTCGACAGCGTGACCAGGGCCAGCGGCGCGTTGAGGCTGAACATGATGACGATGATGCCTAGCAGCGTGATCACGTCCATCAGGATGGTGATGGCACCGGCGGCAAACATGTCGTTGATCACGTCCACGTCGGTCGTCAGCCGGGTGACGGTGCGGCCCACGGGGTTGCGGTCGTACCAGCCCGAGTCGAGAGCAAGCACGCGGCGGAACAATTCCACGCGAAGATCGGCCAGCGCTTTCTGCGCCACCAGCATGCTCGTGTAGTGCTGCCAGTACATGAAGGTAAACTCGCCCAGCACTGCCGCGCCGAACAACAGTATCCATGATCCCATACCGTCGGTGCTGCCGGCCGATATGTAGTTGTCGATGACATTGCGCACGATCCACGGCTGCACCAGCAGGCAGGCCGACACCGCCGGCAGCAACAGCAAGGAGAGCAGGAACAGCCAGCGATAAGGTCTCACGAAACGCCACAGGGACGCGAGCAGGCGCAGGTCGCGGGTGGCCCCGAGACGTTGCTCGCCGTGCGGTCCTCGCCCCGCTGTCTGCCCGGTGGGCTTGCCAGGGCTAGCCACTACATGGCCTCCAGTTCGTCGGCGAGTTGCTGCCGCTCGAGCAGGCGGGAGTACAGGCCATCGGCCATCGCCAGTTCATCGGGCGTGCCGTCTTCAACCACTCGGCCCTCTTCGAGCACAACCACGCGGTCGGCCCTGCGCACCGCTGCTACGCGGTGAGACACTATGATGCTGCTGCGGCCTTCCATAACGCTCTCGAGTTCATCGAGTATGCGCGACTCGGTGGCGGCGTCGATACTCGACAGCGCATCGTCGAGTACCAGTATGGCCGGGTCGCGGGCCACGGCCCGGGCCAGGGTGAGCCGCTGCTTCTGCCCGCCCGACATGGCCAGCCCGCGTTCTCCCACCTGCGTGTCCATGCCGTGCGGAAACTCGGCGAGGTCGGTATCGAGGGCGGCTATTTCAACCAGCCTGCCGAGTTCTTCGTCACCCAGGTCGTCGCGGGCAAAGGCAATGTTGTCTTCTATGGACGAGCTGAAGAGGAAGGGGTCCTGGGGTACGAAACCGATGCCGCGTCGCAGGTCGCCCAGGTTCCAGTTGCGCAGGTCCACGCCGTCAACCATCACCCGGCCCTGGTCGGGGTCGAACACCCGCGCCACCAGCGACGCCAGCGTCGACTTGCCCGAACCCGTGGCGCCCAGCACGCCCAGGCTCGTGCCGGCCTCAAGCTCGAGGGTCACGTTTCTCAGCGCGGGATCGCGCGCCTGGTCCGAAGGGTAGGTGAAGCTCACGTTCTCCAGGCTGACCCCGCCGCGCAGCTCGGCGCGATGTCCACCGCCCTCGGGGCTGGCGATCTCCGGTTGTGCGTCGAGTATCTCGCCCAGCCGCAGCATGGCGGCGCGGCCGCGTTGGTAGATGGATACCAGCCAGCCAAGCGCCATCACCGGCCAGGCGATGATGTTGAGGTAGACCATGAAGGCCACCAGCTGGCCCAGCGTGAGCTCGCCGCGCACGACCAGGGTGCCGCCGTAGTAGAGCACCGCCAGCACGCCCAGCGACGAGACCACCCTCACCAGCGGAAACACCTTGCCGCGCAGTTTGACCAGCTCCATGCTGTCGTTTTTGAAGCGCTCGTTGAGCTGTGCAAAATCGCCTTCTCGTTGCTGCTCGCGTCCCCAGGCCTTGATGACCGACACCCCGGCGAGCGTTTCCTGCACCGACGACGATATGTCGGCGAGTCGTTCCTGCACGCTTACCGACGCTTCCATCATGCGATGGCTGTAGACCCTGATCACCCACAGCATGAGCGGGAAGGGGAGCAGTGCCGCGAGGGTGAGGCGCAAATCCATCATGGCCATCAGGGTGAGCGCGTAGATGCAGTACAGCGGAGTGTTGATGATCGTGAGCACGCCCAGGCCGAGCAGCAGGCGCACTGCGTTGAGGTCGTTGACCAGTCGCGACATGAGGTCGCCGGTGCGCTGGCGGTGGTACCACGACTGGGGCAGGGTGGTGAGGTGGACGAACAAGTCGTTGCGCAGATCGTACTCGACGTCGCGGCCGGCGTTGAAAATGAGCGACCTCGACACGGTGCGCACCAGCGCCTGGCCCACGGCCAGCGCTATAATAGCCAGTGCCCAGGGGGCCGCGTTGAATACCGCGTCGTTGAAGACCGCGTCGTTGAATACCGCGTCGCCCGGCATGCCGGCAGCGCTCGTATTGCCGGCCGTGGCGCTAGCCAGCTGGTCGATGGCCCGCTGCAGGACGGCTGGTATGGCCATCACCATGGTAGCGGTCACGAACAGGCAGGCCCCGCCCACGATATAGCGCTTGTTGTACTTGAGAAGATATTCCCTGAGGCGATTCACGTTGGTAGCTCGCAAGCCTACAGGTGTGCATCCAGTGAGTAAACGACGGTGGGGTCGAGCGTTGACGTTCCTGGCACTGTTGCTGCTGTGCACGACGGCCGGCTGCCGGCCCTGGTATTACCTGCGACTGGGCTACGAGCAGGCTCGCTTCATGGCCACGGCCCAGCCGTTGGAGTCGGCCATCGCGGCGTCGGACGATCCCGAGCGGCGTGCACGGCTTCAGCTCGTCGAGGAGCTCAGGGGCTGGGCCTCTCGACAGGGGCTGGCCGTTGAGGGCAACTACTCGTCGGTGTCCAACGGCCGCTCGCTCGAGGGCGTGCACGTGGTCACGGCGGCGTGGCCTGACCGGCTGGAATCGTGGACCTGGCGCTACCCGGTTGTGGGTCGCCTGCCTTACCGCGGCTACTTCGACCGTGCTCCAGCCGAGGCCTGCGCGCGCAGGTTGCGCAAACGCGGGCTCGACAGCAGGGTGGCGCGCGCCGCGGCCTACTCAACCCTGGGCTGGTTCAACGACCCCTTACCCGAGAGCCTGGTGGGGGTGGACGAGACGGCGCTGGTAGTGGTGGTGTTGCACGAGCTGGTCCACTCAACGGTGTTTATACGAGGACAGGCCGACTTCAACGAAAGCATGGCCCAGGCAGTGAGCCTGAGGCTGGGCCAGGATTTCTTCTCCCAGCGCGGCAGTGTCGAGCTCGCCCGGCGCGTGGAGGCCAGGCGTGTGCGCTGGATCGAAAGGGGCCGCCTGCTGGCCGAACTCGAGGCCGGGTTGCTCCAACTTTTCGAGCGTTGCTCGCGCGATGGCTGTAAACAGACCGAACTTATGAGCCTGCGAAGCCGGGTTTACGCAGAGGCGTCCGAGGGCCTCGCCGAGCTGTTTTCTCCCACGGGTAACAGCCGCCCCGGGAGCCGTCGGGGAGGCGGATGGCCGGGCCTGGCCGACAACGCCGCGTTTCTTGCCGTTTATCGCTACCACCGCCAGGCCGAGAGGCTGGCCGCCTGGGCAGCCTCGTGGCAGCACGCTGGCGAGGCCCTGGCCCGCTTGGAGAAAGACTGCAGCGGGGAGGACAGTCCCTGGGATATAATCGGGGGGTGAGGGCGCTGGTGGTCTTGCTCTGCGCGCTTCCTGCGTCTAAATATCGGGGACGGCGCCGAGGGCGTCTGCCGCTCCCACGACCGAAAGGAGACAAAGAAGCTGATGAGTGAACGAGTCAAGGAAATCCTGAGCTGGTACGCCAGCGAGAACCCGGGAACACTGAACAACCTGGCGCGTATCCTCTACCACGGACGCCTCGGTGGCACCGGTCGCATGATCATACTGCCGGTCGACCAGGGCTTCGAGCACGGCCCGGCCCGCAGTTTTGCCCACAACCCGGCGGGCTATGATCCGCGCTATCACTTTCAGCTTGCCGTTGATGCCGGTTGCAGCGCTTACGCCGCGCCGCTGGGATTTCTCGAGGCCGGTGCGGCCGAGTACGCCGGGCAGGTGCCGATGATACTCAAGCTCAACAACCACGACTCGCTTTCGCCCGACGTAGATAACTCGGTTCCGTCGCTCACCGGCTCGGTGGCCGACGCCCTCAGGTTGGGCTGCGTGGCCATAGGTTACACGATTTATCCCGGTTCGGGCGAGTTCAAGTCAATGTACGAGGACCTGAGGGAGCTCACGCGAGAGGCCAAGGATTACGGCCTGGCGGTGGTGGTGTGGTCGTATCCTCGCGGTGGCAACCTGGGCAAGGAAGCCGAAACCGCCATCGACGTGGTCGCCTACGCGGCCCAGATTGCCGCGCAGATGGGCGCGACGCTGATCAAGGTCAAGCCTCCCACCGATTACATCGAGCAGGACGCGGCGCGCAAGGTATACGAAGAGGAGGGCATACCCACGGGCACGCTGGCCGAGCGCGTGAGCCACGTCGTACAGTCGGCCTTCGGCGGCAGGCGGGTAGTGATCTTTTCGGGTGGTGCCAAGGGCGCCGACGAGAAGGTCTTCGAAGAGGTCCGCGGCATTCGCGACGGCGGTGGCTTCGGCTCGATCATAGGCCGTAACTCCTTTCAGCGGGAGAAGGCCGAGGCCCTGTCCTTTCTGTCCACGGCCATGGGCATCTACGACGGCAAGGACTGACCGCCGGGTCGACCGAGGCGCGAGCGTTAGAGGCGCTCGTGCGCCAGGATACGCCGCTCCAGGGTGGCGGGTGTCGACCGCTCTTTTATGTCGACGTAGTCGCGCCCACGTTCGCCCAGGTAGATCTGTCGCGGGCGCACTATGCGTCGTTCTTCGTCCTGGACCATTTCGCTCCACTGTGCCAGCCAGCCGGCCGTACGACCGATCGCGAAAAGCACCGGAAACATTTCGAGCGGAAAGCCCATGGCCTGGTAGATTATGCCCGAGTAGAAATCCACGTTGGGGTAGAGCTTGCGCTCAATGAAAAACTCGTCTTCGAGCGCGATTTTCTCCAGTGCGACCGCGATGTCGATGAGCGGGTTCTTGCCGGTTTCTTCGAACACCTGGTAGGCCACTTCCTTTATTATTCTCGCGCGCGGGTCGTAGCTCTTGTACACGCGGTGGCCGAATCCCATCAGCCGCATCTCGCCGGCCTTTACACGCTTGATGTAGGCCGGGATGTTTTTCACCGAGCCTATTTTTTTGAGCATGTGGATCACCGCCTCGTTGGCGCCGCCGTGCAGCGGGCCGTACAGGGCCCCGCAGGCCGCCGCCACCGCGGTGTAGGGGTCGACATCCGAACTGCCCACAGCACGCATGGCGTGGGCCGAGCAGTTCTGCTCGTGGTCGGCGTGCAGGACGAACAGCACCTCGAGGGCCCGCTCGAACACCGGGTTGGGCTTGTAGCTGGTCTCGGTCATGCGGAACATCATCGACAGGAAGTTGGCCGTGTAGCCAAGGTCGTTGTCGGGGTAAACGTAGGGTAACCCCATGCTGTGCCGATAGGACATGGCTGCCAGCGTTGGCATCTTGCCAAGCAGGCGTCGCGCCTGCACGCGGCGCGACTCTATGTCGAAGATATCCTTGGCGTCGGGGTAGAAGGTAGAAAGCGCGCCGACCGTGCTCACCAGCATGCCCATGGGGTGGGCGTCGTAACGAAAGCCGTCCATGAACTTGTAGAGGTTCTCATGCAGCATGGTGTGCATGGTTATGTTGTGTTCCCAGGCCGCGAGGTGCTTGGCGTTGGGTAGCTCGCCCTTGACGATGAGGTAGGCCGTCTCGAGAAAGTTGCTCTGCTCGGCGAGCTGGGCGATGGGGTAGCCTCGATATTCGAGGATGCCACGGTCGCCGTCGATGAAAGATACCGTACTCTTGCAGGTAACCGAGTTCAGCAGCCCGGGGTCGTAAACCAGCAGGCCGAAGTCTTCCTTGTCGACCTTGATGTCGCGAAAGGTCATGCCCCGCACCGTGTTGTCGTTGATGGGTAATTCGTAGACGCGGCCGGTGCGGTTGTCGGTGATCGTCAGCGATTCTTTGCCGGATCCCCTGGTGCTTTTCTTACGGGTTTTCTTAGTTGTCTTTTTTTTTGCTGCCATTGTTCTTCCACCCGGAAGATAGCAGCGGGTGGCTACGCGGCCAAGCAGGGGGAGCCGGAGAACGAGGGGCGGTCTTTCTTCAACGCCCCTGTCGTGTTTGACCTTTTCAGCCCACGAAAAGGGCTTCGAGAAGCGCGACCTGCTTGTCTATGCTTTCCTCGGAGTCGACCTGGAGGCCGTAGAGCTCGCGGCACACCGGGCCCAGGGTGAGCACCGTGGTCGTCGCGCCGAGGAAGGCCAGCAGGAGAAGTTCAGGGGGCTGTTTCTTGAGCGAGGCTCGCTTGCCGTGTGCGTCGAGCGCCTCGCCCACTATCTTGAATATGGGCTGCAGGTAGGTTTCAGACAGCAGCGACATGCGCGTGCTGTTGCGGTCGGAGCCCTCGTTGCTCACGATTCGGGCGACTTCGGGTTTTCTGACCAGGGCCGTGACGACCACCTTGAGCAACTCCCGGGCACTGCCGCGCGAGCCGTTGTTCTTAGCTTCAACCAGGGCCAGCTCGATGTCATTCCACAGCGAGAAGAAGAGCAGGTACACCGACTCGAACCACAGTTCCTCCTTGGAACGAAAATGGTAATGGATCAGCGGCTGGGTGACGCCCAGTCGGGCGGCAATGGAGGCGATGGTTGACCCGCCGTAGCCGTGGGCCGCGAACTCCTGTGTGGCGGCCTCCAACATCTGCTGGCGCGTGACCCTGGGCCGTCGCCCACGCCGGCCAGGCGGCGGGGTGTCATCGATACCGTAGCTTATGTGTGAGGGTATGCTCCGCGGGCGGGAAAATGGTGCAGCCATTTTTAGCGCTTCCTTTATTGCCGAGATTCAGTACCGACAGCATGGCTCGTGGTACTACGCTTCGGGCTGATCCCGGCTGACCCCGATTTGCTCCAATGATTCTTAACGGGGGTTATATATTTATGAGATATTTTATATTGAGACAAGCGAATTCCTCAAATAAAACATTTTGTCCTGCGTATGATGGTTGTTCTGTCCGACCACAGGGTCAGTCAGAAATCACCCCTATCCGGTCGTCAAAGACCGTTGCCAGCAGTATTTTGTCGTTGACGGCAGTGGCCGTGGCCACCGCGCCCAGCCTGTCGCCAGCGTGCTCAAACACCGGCCTGAGGGCCATGGTGGCGGGATCGAGTTCGTGGATTATCCAGGGACTTCGGCAGGGCACGCGGCCGCTGGCACAAGCCATGAAGCGCGGGCCCGACGTGTGTGACGCCACCAGCAGGGTTCCACGCTCGGTCCACGACAGGTTGTCGGGCATGCCGGGAATGTCGACCCACACCGAGGGGCTGCCGTCCAGGGGCTTGCGGTGCAGACTACGCGAAATCGTTTCCGTGTAATACAAAACTTTACCGTCTTTTGACAGGGCTACGCCGTTGGCCAGCTTGGAGCTCGTGCCTTCGATTTCGCTCCAGCCCGCGCCCGGCTTCCAGGCGATGATACTGCCGCTGTCCGTGCCCAGCAGCGAGGCCTTGATCGCGTGCATGGGTGAGTTGTCGGGTTGGTAGTTGCTCGCGTAAACGGTGCCATCGACAGACACGGCGAGGTCGTTGGCCTGTATGGCATCGGGCGTCGGGATGCAGCCCAGCCAGCTGAGCTTCGTTTCGAGGCCTGAGCCCACCACTGCAAATATTTCGACGGCCTCGCGTCCGCTCCCTTCGACAACGTGGGCCACGACGTACAACAGCGCCAGCTCGCCGCTGCTCGTGGAACTTATGCCGTGGGGATTGAAGGCGGCCGGGTCGGGTGGCCCGGGGCAGTCGGGTGAGCCCAATATGGCGGAGTTGTTGTCGGCAGCCGGTGCGCTGCCGTCTTCGCGTGGCCACACCTTCCACGGGCGCGCCTGCTGGTCGTTGCCGGTGGCGCCCGCCGTTGTCATGGCCGAGAGAAAACCGCCTCCCGGTAGGGGGTCGCCCAGGCGCAGGTTGGATACCAGCACGACGCCGGACCTGGCCAGGAGTTCGATGTCCTCGGGGTTTTCAAAACCACAGACGGTACCGGGCGTAGCGGCCATGTCGCAGGCGTCGCGCGGCGGCCCCGCGCAGCCGGCGGCCACGATGACCATTGCCACCGTTGCCAGGCTTAATCGTCGCCGCGTTGCTCGCTTGGTCATGATAGATTTTTTCATAGTTTTTTCTCAGCCCATCTTTTCGCGCAGGAACTCGCCTATGCGGTCGATGGCTTTTTGTCCTTCGTCGAGCATGGCAGCCAGGGCCTGCCACACGTGGAACATTTCGTCCCACTGCTCCACGCACACCTCCACGCCCGCCGCCCGGGCGTTGTCGGCCAGGCGCAGGGTGTCGTCGAGCAGGACCTCTTCGCTGCCCACCTGCAGCAGCAGCGGCGGCAGCCCGGCGAGCGAGGCGAACACCGGCGAAGCCAGTGGGTTTCGGGGGTCGCCGTCTTCGCCGAGATACCAGGTGGCAAACTGCCGCAGCTGGTCGCCGGTGAGCATGGGATCGGCCTCTTGCCTGCTGGTAATGGAGTCTCCGCTCACCGAGAGGTCGGTCCAGGCCGACAGGCCGACGGCGGCGGCGGGCATGGGTAGCCCGGCTTCTCGCGCGGCCAGCAGCGTGGCGAGCGTGAGCCCGCCACCGGCCGAGTCGCCGGCAATTGCTATGCGGTCGGGGGCGATGGCCTGGTCGAGCAGTTGCGAGTAACAGGCCAGCGCGTCGTCGAGGGCAGCCGGAAAGCGATGCTCGGGGCCCAGCCGGTAGTCGATCAGCAGTGCGCGGCAGCCGCAGGCTCGCGCCAGGCGCGACACCAGTTCGCGGTGGGTGTTGATCGAACCCACCGCGTAGCCGCCGCCGTGCAGGTAGAGCAATACCCTGCTGTCGTCGCAGCCCGGGGTGCTGATCCACTCCACGGGCACCGGCCATCCGTCTTCAACCTGGGCCCTGACGTCGTCGGGCAGGGGAAAAGCCCCGAGGCCAGCTTCCATGCCGCTGCGCATTTCTTCAACCGAAGTGGTGTTAAGGTCCACCATGCCCGCCAGCATTTTGAGAACCGCTTTGAGTTGTTCACTTGCCATGGGGCTGCGTATAGCCCCGCTTAGCTCCCGAATCCAGAAGGGGGAGGCGCTCCCGTTGCGATGCCCGCCTTGCGATGTTGGGTGGCTGACGTTTCAATAGGACCCCGGGCGAGGGGCAGGAGACACGGCGGATGGCAGAGCAGGCGATTTCACTTTCAGATTGGCTCGAGGGCAGGGTAGCCGTCGGGCTCGACCCGGCGCTGGCTGGCCTGCTGGCCGACATCGCTCGGCCCTGCACGAAGATCGCTGCCGAGGTCAACCGGGCAGGTCTTGCCGACATACTGGGCCTGAGCGGCACCACCAACGTGCACGGGGAGGAGGTCAAGAAGCTCGACCTGTACTCCGACCAGCTCATCATTGACGCGCTAAGGCAGGCCGGCAGCGTGTGCGGCATGGCGTCGGAAGAAGACGAAGAAATCATCGCGCCGTCGGCCGCCGGCGAACAGAGCGACTACGTTGCGCTGTTCGACCCTCTTGACGGATCATCGAACATCGACGTCAACATAAGCATAGGCACGATTTTCTCGGTGTTCAGGCGACTGGGCCCGCGCGGTTCGGCCGCCGTGCTGGAGGATTTTCTGCAACCCGGCAGCGCCCAGGCCGCCGCTGGTTATTTTGCCTACGGGTCGAGCACCATGCTGGTGTTGAGCACGGGTGATGGCGTGGACGGTTTTACGCTGGACCCCCGAAGCGGCGAGTACCTGCTCTCGCACCCGGGCATAATCACTCCCGCGCGGGGGAGCATTTACAGTTGCAACGAGGGCAACGCGTGGACCTGGGACAAGGCGACGCGCGACTACGTCGACTCGCTCAAGGATCCGGCGGGGGGCGAGGGGCGTCCCTGTTCGGGGCGCTACGTGGGTTCGCTGGTGGCCGACTTCCATCGCAACCTGCTCAAGGGGGGAATTTTTCTATACCCTGCGGGTAGCAAGAAGCCGGGCGATAAACCGGCGGGTAAACTGCGGCTGATGTACGAGGCCAACCCCATGGCCTTGCTGGCCGAGCAGGCCGGCGGCTCTGCCAGTGACGGCAGTACTCGTATCCTCGATCTCGTGCCGAGCTCGGTGCATCAGCGCACGGCCCTGATCCTGGGCAGCAGCGACAACATGGCCGAGTACCGAGCGTCACAAAAGTAACGGCGCGCGGGTTACGGTGGCGCCGTGGCGGCTTCGCGCGGATCAGCCGTCGACAAAAACTCCAGTAAACACGCGGTTGTTAACCGTCCGCAAGGCTGACAGCAGCTGGCCTGCGCCTTGCAAAGGGAATGGGTGGAACCCCCAGGGCCCCGGGCCCCCGGGGCACCCGGAGGCGGACGATGAAGAGACTTGCAGCGGCGTTGGTACTCTCGATCCTGGCGACCGGCCAGGGGCTCGCCTTAGCGGCACCTGCACCGTGGTCCGGATCAGGCGAACGCTGCAGCATCACCGTGGGCCTGGACACCGCCGTGAGCGTGGCCGGCCTGGGCCTCGAAGTCGCCTACGCTCCCACGGGTGTCGAGCTGTTGGGACAGGGGGAAGCGGCCGACTGCCGTTCGTTGTCAGTCGG
>JACNKC010000055.1 GCA_014382245.1 Pseudomonadota bacterium
TTGCCCTTCCCCCCCCCCCCCCCCCCCCCCCCGATCTACGTTTTCGTGCAGTACTGCGCGCTTACGTCCGTCCCTTGCATCCCTGAATTTCCAGGGCCCCCGTTTACAGGCCTTTTTTGCTGCTTTTTATCGGGCAAGCATTTTGCTCCAGCCCGGGCATGGCTTCGACTGACAAGACCGTACGAAAGACGACCCTGCTCGATCTACTCGTCGCGATCGAGGGCGAAAGCCACGGTCGCTGCACCGAGGGAATCCTGGTATCCACGGCTCTCAAGCTCATCAACTCGGGCAAGGTCAAGCTTTCGGGAACCTTTGCCAACGCCAGCCTTCCCCTGAAATAACTCCCCCTGGAACAGGCCCTACCCCGCCTCAACGCTGGGCTTTTCAGCCCTGACTTCCACCAAAACCCTGGCAGCGTTATACAGTTGTCAGCGTGAACAGCACCAAAGAACTGAAGAGCTCGATAGACGGCGCCGTTGGCTGGCTCAAAATTGACCGGCCGCAGAGCCGCGGAGCCATGACCCGCGACATGTGGCAGACGTTTCCCGCTTTGCTCGAAGAGCTGGCCTCGCACGAAGAAGTGCGGGTGATCGTGGTGACGGGCACAGAGGGCAATTTTGTTGCCGGGGCAGACATTACCGAGTTCCGCGCACTGCGTTCAGACCCCGAGGAAGCGCGGCGCTACGACGAGGGAAGCCGCGACACGCTCGCGGCGCTTGAGAAGCTCTCGGTCCCCACCATCGCCATGCTGGGCGGGCCCTGTATAGGAGGCGGCTGCCTGTTGGCCTTCGGCTGTGATCTCAGGATAGCCGCGCAGGACGTAAGCATGGGCATCCCGGCTGGCCGCCTCGGCCTGGCCTACCCGCACCACGCGCTCGAGCGGCTGCTGGCCCTGCTCGGAGAGGCCACGACGCTGGACCTGCTGCTCACCGGCCGCTTCGTGCAAGGCGAAGAAGCGCTGCGCATGGGAATGCTGCACCGCTGTGTAAGCTCGGACGAGCTCGAAGAAACCACCAGGAAAATTGCTGCCCAGGTAGCATCAAACGCTCCCCTCGCGCTGGCCTACTCAAAACAGGCCTCGCGCAGAGTCGGCCGCATATCACCCGACGAGGTCAACGAGCTTGTCTCGCGCTGTTTTCAGAGCGAGGACTACGCCGAGGGCGTGACCGCCTTCCTCGAAAAACGCCGCCCTCAGTTCAAGGGCCGCTGAAGCGGACAATCCTGTACCCCGCGGTTCATTGCCGTGCCCTTTGCCGTGGCGTCTGCGAGGTCGCTTCTCCTGCAATTTCGATAACTTAACTATTTTTAACTGCCTGCCACGACGCTGGCACGAGCCCTGCTTTTATCCACCCACAGTCTTTCGGGAGGAAATAACGAGCATGGCAAAGCGTAACGAAAAAAGTGGTTCAAAGCGGTCTTCTTCACGGGTGGTTTTCACCGGCAAGCGCCTGAAAGGTTCCTGGGTAATGGAGACCCTGCTGCCCTTCGCCAGGGAGCGCTCACACAACGACGCTTCGGTAGCCGGCGCCAGCAACGAGCGCGTACGCACCCTTCACTAGACCGCCGACCCCGCAGGCCGGCCGGCTACGCTGTAGCTGGCTACTTGAGAGCTGGCTACTTGAGAGCTGGCTACTTGAGAGCCAGCCCGGGTGATGCGGGATTAACACCGACGGTAGCCGTGAAGAAATCTATGTACCCCAGCACTCGCCTGATCAGGGTAAGTGTTTCGGGGTAAGGGGGCGGCTGGTTTCCATAGCGCCGCACCGCCCCGGGCCCGGCATTCCAGGCCGCGGCCATCAACTCGACCTTTCCATCAAAACGCTGGTTGTAAGTAGCGTTGAGGTAGCAGGCCAACAACACGTTCAAGCCCGGATGGTAAAGATCGTCGGCCACGAAATCCTTGAACACGTCCTCGTCTACGTACAGGTAGTCGTAGTTTTCGCGGGCGAGGCGAGCCACGGCCCACCTGGCCGTGGACGGCATGATCTGCGTCAGGCCCCTTGCACCCTTGCGCGAGCGGGCGCGTATGTTGGCGCCCGACTCGGTGAGTATCAAGGCGCGAATGTAGTCGCCGTTCACGCGCGCGTCGTTGGGACCGTATGACAAGGAGCTGAAGTAGCGGATCAGGGGCTCGAGCCGGTCCAGCCTGTTGAGCTGCTGGCTGCTCGGCCGTCGACTCGCCTCCGCTGCGACGCCCTGCTGTGGTCCCTCCGGAAGCGAAGCGGCACCCGAGAACGAGGGAATGACGAGCAGCGCGCAGGCCAGCGCGGCCAGCGGCAGCGCCGCGCCCTGCGCATGCAACACCTTGTACTTGTTCAAACTTCTCACTCGGTACACCAACCGAGCGCGCAAAAGCGCGCAAGGCACTACCCGGTGCACGAAAAAGAAACCTGTGGCTGTCAGTGACTGTCGCCCGAAGAACAGCAAGCGGCAAACGCCGCTACCTCGCTACTCACCAGGCTCAAAACCAAAAACGCGGACGCGGGTCCTGCCACCGTGTTCGACTTCGTCGACCAGGTTGCGACCCCTGCACTTCGGGCACGGAAAAAACCGCTTCCCCCCAACCTCATCCGCCAGAAGGATCATGTTGCCCATGAGAAATCCTTCATCCGTTTCCTCGAAGGCCAGGAGGCCATCGCAGGATTCCGACTTACAACGCAAGGGATTTACCTTGATCTTGCGCCCCGGCCTTGCCGGAGCACCCGCTGCAGCTGCGGAATCCACCCGGCTATTTACCGCAGCGCGAGCGGGCACACAAGCCCCCGCGGCGCCGGATATTGAACAAGCCGAAAACATGCTTAGAATAGGCCAATGCCCGCCTCCGGAGTAATGGATACCCTCAAGCAGGCCGCCGCCTCGGCAGGTGGCTTCGTTGAGCTGAGATACCACGCCAAGACCTCCCGCAGTGTGGTCGTAGAAAAGGGCCAGGTCGAAAGCAGCAGCTCGCGCTCGGTTGCAGGGCTGGGGGTGCGCGTGCTCGAGAACGGCGCCTGGGGATTCGCCTCCACCGGAAGTTCAGAACCCGCCGACGTCAAGCGAGCCATCGAGTCGGCGCGGGCCGCGGCGAGCTCGGGCGCCTCGCTGCGAAGCGAGGCGGTAGCCGACCTGCCCGAGGCCGAACTCGCCACCGGTGACTTCAGCCAACCGGGAGTCGACGAGATCGAGCAACGCTCGCTCGAAGAAAAAGTCGGCATGGCCCGCAAGCTCGAAGAAGCCGTGCGCGGTTCTTCATCGTCGGTCTCGTCTGCTACCTGCGGCTACTCGGAAATATTTGAAGAAAAAGCCATCGTCACCACCGACGGAGCAGCTGCGAGTTTTCGCCTGGTGCGACCCGAACTGCGCCTGCAGGCGGTGGCCGAAAAAAACGGAGAGATGTCGACCGGCTTCGAAGCGGTGGGCACTACCGGTGGCTGGGAGTGCCTGTTTCGCCACGGCGACGGAGAGTACTTTGCCGGCAAGGCGGCGCGCACCGCGGTTGACCTGCTGTCGGCCGGGCATCCGCAGGGCGGCCGCGCCTCGGTCATCCTGGCGCCCTCGATAGTGGGACTGCTGGTGCACGAGGCCATCGGCCACACGGTCGAAGCCGACTTCGTGCAGGCAGGATCGGTGGCGGCCGGAAAGCTGGGCCAGCGCGTGGCCAGCGACCTGGTCACGCTGTGCGACAGTGGCGCTTCGGAACTCAAAGACGGCGCTGGCGGCACCATACCCGTGGACGACGAGGGCGTGCTCGCTGGTCGAACGGTCATCATCCGCGACGGCATACTCGAATCCTACCTCCATAACCGCGAGAGCGCTGCGCGCTACGGTGTCGCGCCCACGGGCAACGCCAGGGCCTGGGAATACGCCGACGAGCCGCTCATAAGAATGCGCAATACCTACCTCGAGCCGGGGCAGACCAGCCTGGAAGAAATGATCGCGAGCACGAGCCACGGCTACCTCCTCGATGGCCCTCGCAACGGCCAGGCCGACGCCACCGGCGAGTTCATGTTCGGCGTGCAGGAAGCGCGCGAGATCAAGGACGGCAAACTCGGGGCGCTGGTCAAGGGAGTCACGGTGACCGGTATCGCCTTCGACGTGCTTTCAACGGTGGACAGCGTGTCGGACAGTTTTCGCTGGGACCTCGGGTCGGGCTACTGCGGCAAGGGGCAGCCGGCCAAGGTTGACGCGGGCGGACCCTACATCAGGTGCAAGGCCCTGCTCGGGGGCGAGCAGTGAGCTCGACAGGGCTTAGTGTTTCGCCCCGGGATCCGCTGGAGATCTGCAAACAACTGGTCGACATGGCCATTGACGCCGGCGCCGAACAGGCCGAAGCCATGGTTGAAAGCGGCCGCGGGGTAGAAACCAACATCGAGTCGGGCGAGGTGCACACCGTTCAGTCCCGCGAGGAAACCGTGTTCGGGCTCCGGGTAATACGCCAGGGCTCGAAGGCCTTCGTCACCGCCAACGACGTATCCGAGCGACGCCTGGCCGACAGCGTGAAAGAAGTGCTCGAGCAGACTTCGGTCATACCGGCCGACGAGGCCAACGCCTTCGCACCCCCGGGTGACATCACTACCGTCGACGGCCTTTACGACCCGGCGATCGAAGAAATGACAGTGGGCGATTCCAGCCGCCTCGCCGCGGCTCTGGCCGAAGCGGTCAAGTCGCGCGACCCGCGCGTCACCATCGACTCGGGATCGGTGAGCTTCTCTATCGAGCGCAGCGCGCTCGTCAACTCGCTGGGAATCGAGAAAGAAAAATCCGCTACGATGGCCGGCGGATCCCTGTTCGGCATGGCGGTGGACGGAGAAGACATTGCCAGCTTTGACTACGACAGTGAGTCCAGCTGCAAGCTGGACGGCTTCGAAGCGGCGTTGCTCAGAACGGCAGATCGCTTTACCGACAAATGCATAGCCGGGCTGGGCGCAGGCGAGGGCCTTAGTTATCGCGGCCCTGTTGTGCTGTCTCCCGAAGCCGTCGCCGAGTTCCTTCTGTCAAACCTGATGGGAGCGCTGTGCGCCGACACCGTCCGCAAGGGCCGCAGCCCCCTGGCCGACAAGCTCGGGCAGCTCGTGGCCTGCGAGGCTTTCAGCCTGGTCGACGACGCGACCATCGACTCGATGGTGACCTCGAGCCCCTTTGATCGCGAAGGCGTGGCGACGGCAAAAACCTCCATCATCGAGAGCGGGCGGCTGCGCACCTTCCTGTTTAACCAGCACGAAGCGACACTCGCCGGTGGCAACGCCCGCTCGACCGGCCATGCCGCGGGGTCAGCGTCATCGCCCCCTGGTGTCGGCCCGAGCTACATCGAGCTGGCCGCCGGTGAAGAAAGCGATCTGCTGGCGAGCGATGGCGGCCCCGTCGTACTTGTCAATCGTTTTTCAGGCAGCACCAACGCGGTGACCGGAGACTTTTCGGGCGTGGTCAAGAACGGCTTCCTGGTCGAGAACGGACAGCGCCGGCCAATACGCGAAACCATGATAGCCGGAAACCTGTTCGAGGCCCTGCGCGACATAAGCGCGCTCTCGTCCGAGCGCAGCTTGATCAGCAGTTCGGCGCTCGTGCCCTCGGCGAGAATCGAAAACATATCGGTGACCGCGGGCTGAGTCAGCGCTTGCGGGCGGTCGCTTCGCCAAGCGCGCGCGACTTGAGCAGCCCGGCGTAACCACGCTGAGCGCTCGGACCGGCTCCCCTGGCCACCTGCTGACAGGCAACGGGATAGCCCATGAGGGCCTCGGTCAGCGTGGCCGCCCAGGCAGGTGCCTGACCGCCGCCGGCCAGCAGGTTGTTGCGCTCAGCCGGATCAATCGCGAGGTCGTAGGCCTCCAACTCCTGCCCACCACCCGAGGTCGGCTGCATGATGAGCTTGTAGCGTCCCTGCTTGACCGCGTAAGCGGGAGATTTCCAGCGCAGGCCTTTGCCGCTCTCGTCCACCCGCAGCCGCCCCCTGGCCTCGCTGAACCGAGGCGACAGCGAAAACGGCAGGCCGCTGCCCAGCGAACTGGCTAGCGACACTCCCTGTATGCCCGGTGGCGCGTCGATGCCCAACAGCTCAACCAGCGTGGGCGCGAGGTCCACCAGGCTCAACGAAGCGTCGTAGCGGGTGGATTTTTTTATGCCCGGGCCACTCATCATGAGCGGAACCTTCAGCGATTCTTCGTAGAGATGGCTGCCCGCGCCCCTCGCACCGTGCTCGAGAAACTCCTGGCCGTGATCGGAGGTGACCACCACGACGACGTTGCCGCCAAGTTTTCTCACCACCGAGTCCACGAAGACGCCGAGCTGGTCGTCCACGTAGCGCAGTTCGCGTTCGTAGCGCACCAGGGCACCCTCGTCGACGCGGCTGTCGGCAAACAACTTGTCGTCCTTGAACATGCTGCCGTAGCCCTGCGGCGGAAGGTGCGGCGCGTGCAGCCGATAGCTGTGCACGAACATGAAGAAGGGTTCGTCCGGGTGCGCGTTGATCCAGTTGCCCGCGGCCTCGAGCGTGCCGGCCAGGCGGCCCTCGGTGTCGGCCAGGTCGTAGCCCTCGTCGGCCACGAAGCTGTCGAAGCCGGCGACCAGGGGGCTGGAGGTTCCCGCGGCACCACCCTCGGTGAAAGCCACGGTGCGGTAGCCCCCCCGCGACAGCAACGCCGCCAGGGTGTCCACCTGCGGCGACAGCTCTTCGTTGTTGTCGAGCACGCCGTGCACCGACGGGTAAAGCCCGGTAAACAAGCTCATCCACGCCGATTGCGGAGTGACCGACGGGGTCGACGCGTTGTCAAAGATCGCGCCGTTGCCACCGAACCACTCGTCCATGAAAGGCGTGGTGTCGCGCCGCGAACCGCAGCAGCCCATGCTCGTATAGCGCAGTGAATCGATCCCGACTATGACCAGGGAGGGGCGCCTGTCTCGGCTCTTCCGGGCGACCACCACGGGCGAGCTCCACACCACCGCCGGTACCACTTTCGAGCCGCCACCCGCAGAGCGCGACTCGAACTCCACGCTGACCTGCCTGCCACCAATCGACGAAACATCGACGTCGATGTCGAACCAGGCTGGCTCCAGTTGGCCAGGATCGAGCGTGGCGCTGAAAAGCTTCACCGCCTGCAGCCCGGGCCGTCCGTCTTCGAACATCCGCGCGCGAACCGTGATGGACACCGGCGCAAGGCCCTTCCAGTCCTCGGAATCTACGCTGTATCCAAAACGCAGTTGCGAAGAGCGCGGAATACTTACCGGCAGGCTGCTGATGGTGCGCACTCCACCGTTGGTGGCCAACTGCGCGTACAGGGCAGCCACCACTGGTCCGGGTTCCCGTTCGGGAGCAACAAGCGTACTGCTCAGGCGGCCGAGCTTGCCCTCGCCCGGACTGAAAACATGCCTTCGCTTCCAAGCGCCTTCTTCGTAGAGCAGCACCTCGGCCTCGAGCTTTTGGCCCAGCAGGGAGGCCGGTAGCTCGCCGTACACGAACACGCGGCCACCGGCGGCTACCTGTACCGGGGCCATGGATAGCAGTACGCGGCCACTGCCGGCTATGGCGAGGCGGCGTTCACCCGCAGCCGAAACCGGCTGCCAGGGGGCCGCCCGGGGGCCGTCTTCCAGGAGATCCTCTTGCGAAGCGCCGGGTTCTTCGATCTCGGCTTCCGCCAGGTCTGCAGCCATATACAGCGGTAGCGGCGGTTGTGTCGCCAGCACCGAGGACACCGACAACAGCGTCATCACCGCCAGGAAGGCGGCCACGGCCATGAGAGCGAACGTGTGCCGTGCTACGGCAACAAGCGTAGAAGAACGCATCACCCATCATTCTTACCCCACCCGGCTACGCCCGCAAGAGCCCGAGCGGGCAAGGTTGTTAAAGCCGGGCGGCAACGGCTATTGACTGCCGCTGACGGCAACTCGTGGGGCGGGCAGCGCCCTGCTCCACGGGCCCGCGGTAGAATCGAACGCGTGCAGAGCAATGCTCAAGGCAGACTCGAGGTAGGCGTAGACACCGGTGGGACTTTCACCGACGTGGTCTACCGCCGTTCGGACGGTAGCAGCGGTTGGTGCAAGCTGTTGTCCACGCCCGATGATCCCGGCCGCGCGGTACTCGACGCCTTGGCGCGCCTGTTCGACGGAACGCCGCCCGATCGCCTGGGCTACGGCACCACCGTAGCCACCAACGCAATGTTGCAGCGCCAAGGCGCGCGCACCGCACTGGTCACCACCGCGGGTTTCGAAGACCTGCTCGAAATCGGCCGCCAGGCCCGCCCCGAACTCTACCGCCTGGAACCGCGACGCGAGCAACCCCTGCTGGCAGGAAACATGAGCTTCGGACTGGCCGAACGAAGCACAGCTGACGGCAAAACCCTGCTGCGCCCCGACAAGGCGGCTCTCGACCAACTGGCCAGCAAGCTGCGACGAGCGCGGGTCGAATCGATAGCCGTGTGCCTGCTGCACTCCCACGTCAACCCGGCCCACGAGAAAGCCGTGGGCGAGGCCCTGCGCCAACTAGGCGTACCGGTGACCCTTTCGCAGCAGCTCTCGCCCGAACCCGGAGAGTACGAACGCGCTTCGACCGCGGTGGCCAACGCCTTCGTGCGCCCGCGGGTGGAACGACACCTCGAAGACCTCGCGCTGAAGTGCGGGACGCCCGATTTTCGTGTCATGCAATCCTCGGGTGGCTGCCTGGGCGTAAAGACGGTGAGCCGTGAGCCGGTTCGCAGCATGCTCTCGGGGCCAGCGGGCGGAGTCGCAGCGGCCTTCGAGGTCATGCGCGCAGTTGGCCTTGAGCAAGCCGTGACGCTCGACATGGGGGGCACCTCCACCGACGTCACGCTGATCAACGGGGCTATCCCTCTCACCAACAGCACCGTCATCGGTGGCATCCCGCTGCGCTGCCCGGCCGTGGACATTCACACGGTGGGCACCGGTGGCGGTTCCATGGCGTCGGTCGACGCCGGCGGCGCGCTCAAGGTAGGACCGGCGAGCGCGGGTGCCACGCCCGGCCCCGCCTGTTACGGGCGAGGAAACGAACCCACGGTAACCGACGCCAACGCGTTGCTCGGGCGGCTCGCCGGCGGCGGACTGCTCGGCGGTGAAATGCCTGTCGATATTTCGAGGGCCCGCCGGGTGATGACCCGACTGGGCAAGCGCATGGGCGGCCTATCGGCCGAACGTGCCGCCGAGGGCGTACTCAGGATAGTGGAGGCCAACATGGAGAGGGCCATTCGCCGCATAACCATAGAGCGTGGCCAGGACCCGCGCGGCGCGACCCTCCTGGGCTTCGGCGGTGCGGCGGGCCTGCACGCCTGCGCAGTGGCCGACTCGTTGCAGATGAGCAGCGTGCTGCTTCCCTGCAACCCCGGCCTGCTTTCGGCGGGGGGAGTGCTTGAGGGCAGCTTCAGCCGTGACCTGAGGGCCCCGCTGTCACTGCTGGACCCCGACATCGGCCAACTCAGGAAACGCTGCCTCGCGCTTGAAAAACAGGCCCGCGACGAGCTGCTGCAACAGGGCTGCCTGCCGGGCCGGGTACGGCTGAGCCGAAGCGTGGGGCTGCGCTACCTCGGCCAGTCAAGCGAAATAGAAGTGCCGCTGAAGCCTGGCTTCCGCGCCGCTTTTGACCGCGAGCACCACAGGCTGTTTCACCACTACGACGACTCGCGGCCGGTGGAGGCTTGCGCGCTGCACGTAACCGCGACCGAAGCCCGCCGCCGCAGGCCCGGGACCGTGGCCACGGTTGGCCGTAGCAGGACCCCGACGCCCGCGCATAACGTGAGCGTGTATCTCGAGGGCAGAAAACGAAGGCTGCCGCTGTACCGTCGCGACGACCTCGTGATGGGCGACCGTTTCGCGGGGCCAGCGTTGGTGACCGAGTACAGTTCGACCTCGCTGATCGCTACCGCTTGGACCGCCCGCGTAGACGCCGAGTCTAACCTGCGCCTGGAGAAAGACGGTGGCTGAACGCTTCGATCCCGTCGAGCTGGAGCTCTTCAGCAACCGCCTGGTCGCGGTGGCCGAAGAAATGGGCACGGTGCTTTGCCAGGCCGGCTTCTCGCCCAACATCAAGGAGCGTCGTGATTTTTCCTGCGCGATTTTTGACGCGGCTGGCGGCATGGTGTCGCACGCTGCGCACATACCGGTGCACCTCGGCTCGACACCCTTGTCGGTCAAGGCAGCTATCGAGGCCATGGCGGCTGACTGTGGAGACGTTCTCGCCGGCGACATCATGCTGCTCAACGACCCCTATTCGGGCGGCACCCACCTGCCCGACCTCACCGTGGTGGCACCGGTTTTCCTCGCCGGCCACGACAAGTCGAGCAAGGCTGGGCGCGCTCGCGGGCCCTTTGCCTGGCTGGCGGCCCGCGCCCATCACGCCGACGTGGGCGGCCACGCACCCGGTTCGATGGCGCTGTGCACCGACATCCACCAGGAGGGATTCCGCATACCGCCGGTTCACCTCTACCGGGGTGGCCGCGTGGTGCGGGAAACAATGGAGCTGTTCCTGGCTAACACCCGCGTGCCAGCCGAGAGGATGGGCGACCTCGACGCCCAGGTCGCGGCCCTGCGCAGCGGCGATCAGCGTCTGGCCGAGCTGGCCACCCGCTTCGGCCCGGGGCGTATCACGCGCGCCATGAAGGAGCTGCAGGATTACTCGCGACGCCTGGTCGAAGCCATGATCACGGAGCTGCCAACCGGCGAGTTCAACGCCCGCGACTCGCTCGATAACGACGGTATTGACCCGCAGCCACTGCGACTTTCGGTCACGCTACGGCGGCGTGGCAAACGCCTGGAGATCGACCTGCGAGACTGCTCCCCTCAATGCCGAGGCCCGCTCAACGCCAACCTCGCGGTGACCACGTCGGCGGTCTTTTATGTCGTGGCCTGCCTCGCCGGCAGCCGGGTACCAGCCAACCGGGGCATGATGGAGCCCGTGGACATACTCACTACGCCGGGCACGCTCGTGGACTGCCGCTTTCCGGCAGCCGTGGCCGGAGGTAACGTCGAAACCTCGCAGCGCATAGTAGACCTGTTGCTACGGGCCCTGGCCCGCGCGCTGCCCGGTAGGATACCGGCGGCGAGCTCGGGCACGATGAACAACCTGACGCTCGGAGGTTGGGACGTGCAGCGTGATCGCCACTTTGCCTACTACGAAACGGTGGCCGGTGGAGCCGGCGCCGGACCGTCGGGTCCGGGCTGCCACGCGCTGCACACCCACATGACCAACACGCTCAACACGCCCGTGGAACTGCTCGAGTCCTATTATCCCCTGAGGGTAGTTCGTTACGGGCTGCGGAGACGCTCCGGCGGGACCGGAAAGCACCGCGGCGGTGACGGGATAGATCGGGAAATAGAGGTCCTGGTGCCGGCCACGCTGACGCTGCTGGCCGACAGGCGGCAAGAGGGTCCCTGGGGACTGGCGGGCGGAAAGCCCGGTCTACCCGGCCGCGATACTGTGAGCAGCGGTGGGCGTACAAAAGCCATCCCCTCGAAAACCGAGCTGCATCTGGCAGCCGGCGACCGGGTTCGCGTGAAGACCCCCGGCGGCGGCGGCTGGGGGCGGCTGGGACGAAAGGTAGCGGGCAGAAAAAAACGGGGCTGACCAGATCGGGTTCCCGATCTCGATCAACCCCGCTGTACTGACTTGCCGGGTCAGGCCGCTGCTTTGCGGCGTGACCCCTTCTCGAGGGCGTCGATCCTGCGCTCAATGGCGGTGAGCCTGCGCTTGACCGAATCAACATCGCCGCGCACGGGCAGCTTGAGCCACTTGGCCAGGCGCGTGGCCAGCTTGCCGGCTTCCTTCTGGGCCGTGGAAGTCAGCTCACGGCGACGGCCGTTGGTCTGCTTGCGCAACCCGGTGATCCTCTTGTCGAGCTGGGTCCTGGCATCGCCCAGGCGCTCTTCGATCTGCTCACGCAGTTCGTCGACGCGACCGTTGAGGTCCTCGCGAACTTCACCGATACCGTCGATCACCTTGTCCACCTGGTCCTGCTGTTGCTCGGTGAGCATGGACACCGCGCGACGTCCGAAACGCTCCGCGGCCCCTTCGACCTCGTCACGGACCCTGTCCACGGTGTTGGTCACGTTACCGAAAAGGGGTGTGGGTTCCTTCTTTGCTTTTGTCATTTTTTATTACCTCTTGTCATACCGCGTCATCCGGTCCCATCTTTGCCCCCCCAACAGGGGGAGTGCCAGACGGGAACCCACCCAAGGGGCAGCGGTTTAAGTTTGTACCCAAACCGCCGCCGTATCCATGTGCGGACAGCCCCAAAGCTGGCCGTAACGCTTAGCTGTGCAATGTTTTACTCACTGCGTCATAAAAGTCAAGGCCGTGTGCCCGGTTTTGACGCAATGCAGCTTATTTCTTGGCTTTTTTCGCCGAAGTTTTTTTGGAGCTCTTGCCTGACCCCTTGCTTGAGCCGCTGCTTGAGCCGCTGCCCGGGCTGCTGTCGGAGCCGCTGCTGGACGACGAGTCAGGCGACGAGTCGGCCGACGAAGCGGAACCCGTGTCCTTGGATGAATCGTCCCCGGAGCCTTTCTGGTAGCCCTCCGAGTACCAGCCGCCGCCCTTGAGCTGAAACGACGACGACGAAATCAGCCGCTTTACCTTGCGCCGGCACCCCCTGGTGGCGCAGCGCGACAGGGGATCGTCGGACATGGACTGGGTGTATTCAAAAACCCCGCAGGCGGGGCACTCGTATTCGTAGACTGGCACCTGGGTTACGCTTCCGTTGTTTTTTGTTTCCCTTGTGGGAACAGAACGAAACTAGGAACGGCGGCCAGTCGTGTCAACGGCGAGTTCCCTCGACCGCCCCGTGGCTGCCTTCACGGCCGAAGCCACTGTCTGGCTGAACCCCCCGCTGGCAAGAGCGGCGAGGCCGGCCAGCGTGGTGCCGCCCGGCGACGAAACCGCCTTGCGCAATTCGACGGGCCCCTGCCCGCTCTCAAGCAACATCCTGGCAGCGCCAGCCAGGGTGTGACAGGCCAGGTGCAAAGCGGTTTCCTGGTCGAGTCCAGCCGCCTTGCCACCCCGGGCCAGCGCCTCGGCAAACAGGTAAACATAGGCCGGGCCACTACCGCTCAAGCCGGTGACCGCGTCCATCAGCTTCTCTTCTTCGACCACGAGCACTTCGCCAACGGCTTCGAACATGGCCCTGGCCACCGCGAGGTCTTTTCTCCGCGCAGTTGCCCCCGCACAAAGCACCGACATGCCGCTGCCCAGCAGGCAGGGGGTGTTGGGCATGACCCGGATAGTGCGTACGCTCGAGGCCAGGGCCTTCTCCATGCGCGACAGGCGTACACCGGCGGCAATAGAAATGACCAGCTTGCCGCGCCCGAGCAGCGGCGACAGGCCCGACAGAACCTCGTCCATGACCTGCGGTTTTACCGCCAGCACCACCGTTTGGGCGGCCTCGGCCAGCTGCGCAAGATCAGCCGTAACCCTGACTCCGAAGCGCCGCTTGAGCACTCGGCGGCGGGCCGCCAGTGGCTCGCAGACGACTATCGACTCCGGAGAAACGCCCCCGCCGTCATCGCCCGGCTCCAGCAAGCCCTTGAGCAACGCGGCAGCCATGTTGCCACCACCGACAAAACCAACAACCGGCGCCTGCTTGCTCACGACTCGCCCCTTTCGCGCTGCCCGAACACAGCCCTGCCTATCCTTACCATCGTTGAACCCTCCATGATCGCGTCCTCGTAGTCAGCCGACATGCCGGCTGATATCTCAACCATCGCTGCCCGCGGCAGCTCGAGCCCCCGCAGTCTTTCCTGCAGTAACCGCAACCGTTCAAACTGCGGTCGCGCCTCCTGCCCCGGGTCGGCCACGCCGGTAAGCCCTTCTATGCTCAGCCCCGGCATATCGGCCAACTGTCTCAAGAGCTTCTCGGCCCCGGCCTCGTCTACCCCGGCCCGCCCCTGGCCGCCTCCAAGTTTTATCTGCATCAGCAAGCGGCAAGGCGCGGCCGCTTCTCCTCGCGCGACAACAGCGCGCGACAAGGCCCGGCCGGCCGAAGCCGAGTCGATGCCGTGCAGCAGGTAAAAAGCGTCGGCCGCCCGCTTGGCCTTGTTCGACTGCAAGCGTCCCACGAGGTGCCAGCGAACGTCTTCGAGGCCTGAGATCTGCATACGCGGCAGGGCCTTCTGCAAGTAGTTCTCGCCGAAATCGACTTGCCCCGCCCTGGCCGCCTCCAGCAGGGCTTCGTCGGGCTGGTTCTTGGTGACGGCCACCAGCAGCGGCGGCCGCTCGGCACGGCCGGCGCGGCCAGCAGCCGCGGCCAGCCGCTCCCTGACCTCGGCAAGACTATCGGCTACCGCCACCGTCTCCCCCTCCTTGCCGCAGCGGCCGAACTCCCCGGCGCGCAAGCGGAGCCTCGAGCTGGGCCACGGGCAGGCCGATGACGTTGTCCACACAACCCGCTACCGCAGCCACCAGCGAGCGCCCCAGCCCCTGCACCGCGTAACCACCAGCCTTGTCGTCGCTTTCACCCATTGCTGCGTAACGCTCGGCCTCCAATCTCGAGAACTCCCTCATGCGCACGACCGAACGTGTAAACCCGCAGGCGGGTGGCGCCAGGCCCGTACCGCCGCCGGCCGCCAGCAACGCCCAGCCCGTGTAGACGAGGTGGTTGCGTCCCGCGAGCATGAGCAGGTAGTCAACCGCCTGGACGCGGTCGATGGGTTTTCCCATCATCAATTCCTCTACCACCACCGTGGTGTCGGCGCCGAGGACTACTTCACCCGCGTGGCGCCGGCCCACCACCGCATCGGCCTTCTCCAGGGCCAGGCGGATAGTGGCGTGCAGTGCTGATTCGCCCGGGCACTGAAGTTCCTCGACCCCGGCTACGTCAATATCGAAACTGTAACCCTCTCGATCGAGAATCTCGCGCCGCCTTGGCGAGGCAGACGCCAATACGAGGCGGCCGGTAACCATGGCCTGCATTTTTGAACCCGCTCAGGTAAAGTCAAAAAGGAGCCCACGTGCTGACCAGAGTTAGAGCGCTTTCCATCCTGCTTACAGCCGCACTGCTGGCCCCGGCCGGTACCGCCTGCAGCGCCCCGACGGCACCCGAAAAATCCCTGCTCGGCAGATCTGACGCCGCCCACGCCGCCCGGCTGGGATCCGCGGTGACAGCCCTGTCAGCCAGCGGGGGCGACGACCCGGCCCTGGCCCGGCGCACCCTGCTCACCCTGGAAAACGACTTCGCCCTGCTGCAGGACTACGTGCTCTACTTCCTGGCCCGCAGCAGGCTCGCCGCTACCGGCTTGAGCGCCGAGGCGGCCGCCGATGAAAAGGCTGCAGCTGCCGCCGAACTCGAGAAGCTGCTGGCGCTGGCACCCGACTCGCCGGTGGCGCCCGCCAGCGCAGCGCTGCTGGTTGGCCTGCCGGAAACAGCAGATGCCCGCGTACTCGAGCTTGCCGAAAAGTACCGCGGCGGAACCACCCTCAACGCCGATTTTGCGGCCATCGCGCTGGAGGCCGCGCGCCGCCTGCAGGCCTCGGACCCCCGGCGTTCGCTCGAGCTGGCCAACCGCGGCAGGGCAAGAGACCCCGGCGGGCAATCTGGCAGGCCGGCCGCCGAGCTGGCATCCGATCTGCAAAGCGACAACCCGAAACTGCTGCCGACCAGCGCCGAGCAGCTGGTAGCCGAGACCCGGCTGCTGGGCGCCGAGGGCAGGCACAGCCAACGCGTGGCGATGCTGGACAAGCTACTCAAGGACTTTCCCCGTCACCCATCGCGCACGACTTCGATTCTCGACCGGGCCCGCTCGACCGCGGCCCTGAAAGATAAGCAGGCCGCTGCCTGGTGGCTCTCGCAGAAATCTGCAGACGAAAGCGACCCGGGCCGGTCGGCGCGACTGCTGTACGAGTCGGCGGTATACAGCTGGAACGCGAACCAGTCGACGCTGGCCCTTGAACGTTTCGAAAAATTTCTGTCGCTGGGGTCGGGGCTGGACGAAGAGCACAAAGCCCACTACGCCTCGGGCCGGATCCATGAGTCAGCCCGCCGCTACAACAGCGCGGCCGCCCACTATCGCTCGGCCGAAAAAAGCCCTGACCAGCGCATCCGCAGTGAGTCAGCGTGGCGGGCCGGTTGGGCCTCGTACCGGGCGGGCAACTACACTGGCGCGGCGTGGAAGTTCGGTCTCACCGTGCAGGCCACCAAGCCACCTGCCCGTGGGTCGGGAGTCATCAGGCCCTCCAGCCCGAGTGGACGCGAAGGCGCCCTGTACTGGAAAGCCCGCTCCATCGAACGCGCGGCGGGCAAGACCAGCAACGAGGCCCTGGCCGTGTACCGGCAGCTGCTGGCCGAGTTTCCCGACGGCTTTTATTCCTGGCTGGTCGAACAACGACTACCGCTCAGGGCGCCAGCGGCCTCGGTCGAAACTCTTCCACCTTCAACTGCCACGCTTGACGTCTCTGCACGGCGCACCCTGGCGCGGGCGGAGGCACTGAGAATTGCCGGCCTGGGCCACCACGGGGCCACCGAAACCGCTCGGCTGACGAGCGGCCGCAGCAGCGAGCAACTGCTTGCCCTGTTGCCCCAGCTGGCCGCATCGGGTGCCTGGAACAGCAGCCTGCGCGTGGCACTGCAGCTCTATCGCAAGGGCCTGCTCAACGATGCCCAGCTGTACCCGTTTCTCTACCCCAGGGCCCACGCCGACATCGTGGGGCGCGAAGCAGGTCGCTGGAAGATCCGCCCCTCGCTGGTCTACGCGCTGATGAAACAGGAAAGCGTTTTTGACGCGCACGCCACCTCGCCGGCCGCTGCCTACGGATTGATGCAGCTGCTCTTGCCCACCGCCAGGCGGGTGGCCAGAACGACGGGCCGGACAGAGCCGTCGCGCGACGACCTCTTCGTGCCCGACGTCAATATCGCGCTGGGCACGGCCTACCTCGCCTCGCTCGCGCGGCGCTTCAACGACAACCCCGTCCTCATGCTGGCCGGTTACAACGCGGGCGAGAACGCGGCGCAACGCTGGCTCGACCGGCTGGACGGCCTCGACGAGGACGAGTTCATCGAAAGAATTTCCTACCGCGAGACCCGTGGCTACGTGAAAAAGGTTCTCCGCAATGCTCGCAATTTTGACCGCGTGTATGGCTCCAGCGGCGACAGCGCTGCCAAAAAATAGAACCGCTCAGCCTCCGAGAGCGGCCAGCAGGCGGCGCGGAAGATCTCCAAAAGCGCCGTTGGACATGCACAGCACCACGTCGCCTGCTTTGAGCTCGCCCGGCAGGCGTTCGAGTATGGCGTCGGGACCGTCGGCCTGCCAGGCCGGGATACCCGTGCTGTTCAGCTCCTCGACCACGGCCTCGGTGTCGAGCGCTTCGCCCTCGGCCAGGGTATCGTTCTCCTTGTGGAACACCTCGCTCAGGACGACTCGGTCGGCCAGGGCGAGGGCCTCGGTATAGCGAGCCTGGAAGACCGACCTGCGGCTGGTGTTGGAGCGCGGTTCGAACACCGCCCACACCCGGCTCCCCTTGTGCGCGTCGGCCATGGCAGCCAGGCTGCCGGCGACCGCGGTGGGGTGATGGGCAAAGTCATCGATCACGTCCACGCCCGCTGCGCTGCCTACCAGCTCCTGCCTCCTTGCGGCACCCCGGTACCCCGCCAGGGCTTCGGCCACGGCGGCGTCGGATATACCGAGCTGTCTCGAAAGCACGAAAACCGCCAGTGCGTTGAGCACGTTGATGCTGCCGTGAAGCCGCAGCTGCAAGCGCGGGCCCAGCTCACCTTCAAGCGACGGGCGGAACGAACTGCCGGCCGAACCGTGCTCGAGTTCTGCGGGCCTCCAATGGTTGTTGTCGCCGCAACCGTAGCTGATCAAGCCCGGCCGCGGTGATGATCCAAGCAGGTCAAGCAAGTGGGGATAGTCACCGCAAACCACCAGCGGCGCGCCTTCGGGCAGCAACTCGACCAGGCGAGCAAACGAACTCTTGACGTGCTCCACGTCGCGGTAGATGTCAGCGTGGTCGAACTCAACGCTGGTGATTATGCTCGCCGCCGGCTGGTAGTGGACAAACTTGGGGCCCTTGTCGAAGTAGGCCGAGTCGTACTCGTCGCCCTCGATGGCAAACCAGGCGCCCGCCCGGCCTGCCCGCGCCAAGCCTCCGAGGTCGCGCACCAGGCCACCCACCAGGTAGCCGGGGTCCTCGCCGGCGACCTCGAGCACGCGCGCCAGCATGCCGGTGGTGGTCGTCTTGCCGTGCGTACCGGCCACCACCAGGCTACGCCGGTCGCGCAGGAAGTAGCGGGCCACCGCCTCGGGGAATGACAGGCGCGGCAGCCCCAGGCGCTCGACCTCGGCGGCCTCGGGGTTGCTGGCCGACACCGCGTTACCGATGACGACCACGTCGGGCAGGGGGTCGAGATGGTCGGCCGAAAAACCTTCGAGTATCTCTATGCCGGCGTCGGCCAGCACCTGCCCCATGGGCGGATAGGAAGCCTTGTCGGAGCCGCTCACCGTGTAGCCCGACTGCTTGAGCATGACGGCCAGCGGCGCCATGCCGACGCCGCATACAGCCACGAGATGTACGTGTTGTGATTTGCCTGCCACGACCCGTTCAGTCTGCACGCTTGCGTGACCGCTGTCGAGACAGTGAGTCAACGCATTCGAACACCGCGTTGTGCACGGCCGGCCTGAGCGCGGCGATGCCGCGGTTGCCAGTGTGGGGATGAACGCGGTTGCTGAGCAGCACCACGTGCACCCCCCGGTCGCGGTCTATCCACAGCGAGCTGCCAGTGTAGCCCAGGTGTCCCAGCGCGCGCGCGCCGACCAGGCTTCCGGCCGTCGAGGCGCCTGGCGTGGGCGTGTCCCAGCCGGGCAGCCAGGTCGAGCCAGGCACCGACGGCTCGGCGTCGAGCAGGTGGCGCAGCAGCCGGCCGTCGAGCAGCGTCGACTTGCCAGCCAGCGCGGCCTCGTGCTCAGCGGCCATCAGGTGGATGTCCCGGGCCGAGGCAAACAAGCCCGCGTGCCCGGCCACTCCGCCCATGAGCCAGGCGTTCTCGTCCTGCACCTGCCCCTGCACCAGCCGCTGCCGCCACGTGCAAATTCCGCAGGGAGCTAACTCGGCGTCGCCCTGGCCCCGGACGCCTGAGCCCGGACGACGAAAACCAGCGCCCGTACCAATAGGTTGCAGCAGCCTCGATGTGATGAACTCGTCGAGGCCCTCGCCGGTGATCTGCTCTACGATGTCACCCAGCAGTATGAAACCGAGATCGCTGTAGCGCGACTCGCTGCCGGGTTCGTACACCAGCGGCTGGCGGGCGACCTCGGCCACCAGGCGGCTGCGACGACGCTTGTCGAAGGTGAACGGCTGTGGCCCGGCCGCGGCAAAATCCGGGGCCTTGAAGTACGGCACCCAGTCGGGCAAGCCCGAACTGTGGGTGAGCAGCTGGCTGACGGTGACCGAAGCTCCACCTGCTCCCGCACCGGCAAAGGGCCCCGCGCCGCCAAAGCCTGGAAAAAAATCGGCCACCGGCTGGCCCAGCAGCAAGCGCCCCTCTGCCATGAGCAACACGAGCGAGGCAAACGTCGCCAGGGGCTTGCTGAGTGAGGCCACGTCAAAACGCGTGGCGGGTATGACCACGCTGTCGAGGTCGGGGTTCTCGCCCAGTCCCAGGCGACCCCAGCCGCGCTGGTAAATTATGTCCTCGCCCCGGCCTACAAGCAGCACCACGCCCGGACTCACGCCCTGTCCCATGGCCTCTTCGACCAGCGACTCCAACCCGGCCCACACTTGCCCGCCCTTACTCACCTTGCTTAACCCGTGGAGTTGGCCTGCCCCGATCTCGTGGCCGGGGACAGCACCGGCTCGAGCAGCTCGAGGCCTGGCGCATCGGCGTCGAGCCTAACCCTGCACCCCAAAGGTAGAACCCCGTTGTCGCAGCCGTGCCCCGACTGCAGCCCCCAGGCCACCGGGCAGTCAATGCCAGCCAACGCCTCGAGAACTATGTCCCTGAGAACGTCGGGACCCTGGCCGTCATCGCAATCGGTCATGGGGCCAAGCACCAGGCCGGCTATGCGATCGAGTTTTCCGGCCTGTCGCAAGTGGGTCATCATGCGGTCGATCCGGTAGGGCTTCTCAGCGACGTCTTCGAGAAACAGTATGCGCGATTCCGTGTCGATTTCAGCGGGAGTCCCCAGGGTAGTGACCAGCACCGAAAGGCAGCCCCCGACCAGCAGGCCCTCCGCCACACCACCGCGCCAGCACTGCTCGGCCTGGCCGGCAAACCAGCCGTCTTCGCCGAAGAGGAAACGCCGGAACGACTCCCTGGCAGCCGGGCCCAGGCGCGGGAGATCGGCCGCGACCATGGGCGCGTGGTAGCAGGCCACGCCGGCTTCCTGCACCACGCGGTTGAGCAACAACGAAAGGTCACTGAAACCGGTGAGCATTCTGGGATTGGCAGCCACCAGAGCCGTGTCAAAACGGTCGAGCAGGCGAGCACAGCCGAAGCCTCCGCGAACCGCCATCACGGCCCGGTAGTCGTTGTTGGAAAAAGCCTCGGTGAGGGCAGCGGCGCGCCGCTGGTCGGAATCGGCCATGTAGCGAAGCCCCCCATCGACGGCCAGCGTGACCGGGTCCAGTCCCCAATCGCGCAACAGTTGCACGCCGGTTGCCAGGCGGCCGGGGTCGCATACCCCGGCCGGGGCCACCAGGGCGACCCTGTCGCCTGCTGCCAGGGGAGCTGGTTTGACTATCATCTGTTTACCAGCCTACTGCCCTTGGCAGAGTTTTCAACAGTGCCGCCGACACCATCGCCCAACGATAGTTTATCTCTGGCGGTAACCACCAGCCCCCGGTATTGTATCCCCGGGATGGGGCACACAGCATTAAAGACCGCAGCAAGCAGTCGATAGAGGACGTCGCCATGAAGGCGGCCCGCAAATTGCTCGACGAGGCCTCGCCAGCGATAAAAGGCCCCCACGGCGTGGTGGCCGAGGCCGTTTCGGCAGCGATCTCGGCCAACTTTGCCGCCGAAGCCTCCATACAGCTCGAAGCCGAACGAACGTTTGAAAAGCTGGGCAGCTCGACCTCCGGCATGGACCGCGACACCCTGCTGCGGGGGCTGAAAGAACGCATCGCCCAGGCCAGGGGTTTTGCCCTGTGAGCGGCGGCGGACGGGGAATGTCGGACCAGAGGGTCGAGTCCATAGCGACGGCCGCCCTCGGGACCTTGAGAAATGCTGCTGGCGTCAGCGTGGTGGACGAAGGCGCGGCGCTGCGCGTGCTGGCCTCGGTCATCATGACCGCCTGGGCCCACGACCCCGAGCTCGACCGGGCCGTGAGGCAGCGAATCGAGTCGCTCAGCCGACAGGTGCCAGAGGGCAGCAGCGAGTGGGACCTGCTCTACCGGCAATACAGCGAAGAACTGGCCAAGCGGCGCTAGCAACGCGTCCTCGCGGCTGGCCCCGGGGCCAGCCTTCCCCGGTAAAAAAGCGCCCTTCAAAGGCGGCCGGACGGTTTTTTTTGCCGAATATCCTTGACACGCGGCTGCCCGCCATTAATGTTCGCAAGGTTTGGGCAGCAAATAGCCCGTCTACTGGGCTACTAAGCGCCCGCGTTACGTTAATTTTCAGACTCAATACTCGTCAGGCTCAGGAGGCAGACACACATCATGAAGATTCGTCCATTACAGGATCGCGTACTCGTACAGCGAATCGCCGAGGAAGAACTTTCCGCCGGCGGCATAATCATCCCGGATACAGCAAAGGAAAAGCCCCAGGAAGGCAAAGTGGTCGCCGTTGGCGGTGGCCGCATCAACGATGACGGATCGGTGCGCAAGCCCGGCGTCAAAAAGGGCGACAGCATCCTTTTCGGCAAGTACTCCGGCAACGAGATCGACATAAACGGCATCGAGCACCTGATCATGCGCGAGGACGACATCCTCGGCGTCGTCGAAGGCTGAGCCGCGTATACCAACTGAACGCAACCCCGCGGTGGCCCGTAGTGCCGCCAAGGAAAAGAAAAACCCAGTCGGGTAAAACCCGCTCGGAGGAGAGACCAGTAACATGGCCAAAATAGTTAGTTTCAGCCAGGAAGCCCGTAACAAGCTTCTCAAAGGCGTCAACACCCTTGCCGACGCCGTAACAGTAACCCTCGGCCCACGCGGTCGTAACGTGGTTCTCGAAAAGTCCTGGGGCGCACCCAACGTGACCAAGGACGGCGTATCGGTGGCCAAGGACATCGAGCTCGAGGACAAGATCGAAAACATGGGCGCCCAGATGGTGAAAGAGGTAGCCTCCAAGACCTCTGACGTCGCCGGCGACGGCACGACCACCGCGACCGTACTCGCCAGGGCGATCTTCACCGAAGGCTCGCGCATGGTGGCGGCGGGTCACGACCCGATGTCCATCAAGCGTGGCATCGACAAGGGAGTGGCCGCGATAACCGGCAGCCTCGAGAAGATGTCGAAGCCCACCAAGGATCGCGCCGAGATTGCCCAGGTGGGCACTATATCGGCCAACTCCGACAGCACCATCGGCGATATCATCGCCGAGGCCATGGACAAGGTCGGCAAGGAAGGCGTCATAACGGTCGAAGAGAACAAGGCCCTCGATACCAACCTCGAGGTCGTGGAGGGCATGCAGTTCGATCGCGGCTACCTCTCGCCTTACTTCGTGACCGACCCCGATCGCATGACGGCCACGCTCGAAGACGCGCTGATCCTCGTGCACGAGAAGAAAATCTCGAACATGAAGGACCTGCTCCCGGTACTCGAAACGATCGCCAAGTCGGGCAAGCCCTTCCTGCTGATCGCCGAAGACATCGAGGGCGAGGCCCTGGCCACGTTGGTGGTGAACAAGATCCGCGGAACCCTGAACTGCGTAGCCGTCAAGGCCCCGGGCTTCGGCGACCGCCGCAAGGAAATGCTCACCGACATAGCCGTGCTCACCGGCGGCAAGGTGATCTCGGAGGACCTCGGTCTCAAGCTGGAGAACGTGGGCCTCACCGATCTCGGCCGTGCCAAGCGCGTAGTGGTGGACAAGGACAACACCACCATCGTTGATGGCTCGGGCAAGAAGGCCGACATCCAGGGCCGCATCGGCACCATCCGCAACCAGATCGAAGCCACTACTTCGGACTACGACCGTGAGAAGCTGCAGGAGCGGCTTGCCAAGATCGTGGGCGGAGTCGCGGTGATCAAGGTCGGTGCCGCTACCGAGATCGAGATGAAGGAAAAGAAGGCCCGCGTCGAGGACGCTCTGCACGCCACCCGTGCTGCGGTTGAAGAGGGCATCGTGCCCGGCGGCGGCGTGGCGCTGGTACGCGCCGCGAGCGCACTGGCCAAGGTAGAGGCCAGCGACGAAGAAAGCGTCGGCCTGGATCTGCTCAAGAAAGCAATCGAAGAGCCTACCCGTTGGATCGCCAGGAACGCCGGTGCCGAGCCTTCGATAGTCATCGATCGCATACGCAACGGTAAGGGTGCCCTGGGCTACAACGCGGCCGCTGACAAGTTCGAGGACTTGCTCAAGGCTGGCATCATCGACCCCACCAAGGTCGTCCGTACCGCCCTGCAGAACGCCGCTTCGGTGGCAGGACTGCTTCTCACCACCGAGGCCGCTGTGGCCGATACACCCGAAGAGAAGGGCGCTGGTGACGCGGCAGCCGCCGCTGCCGCCGGAATGGGTGGAATGGGCGGAATGGGCGGCGGCATGCCCGGCATGATGTAAGCACCCTGTTTTACAGGGATAAAACCTTGGCCCCCCGTCGGCTTAATAGCCGGCGGGGGGCCTTTTCTTGACCACTGATCTCAGAAAATAGACGGCAGCCCTTGAGAAGAGCCGCAAGGTCTAGTATTAACTGAAGGAATCTGACCGCGGGTAACCGTGGCGTACGGGAAACCCAGGAAGCATATTGATGGCTGTTACGATTCGATTGACCAGACGCGGGACCAAAAAGCGACCCTTCTACAGGGTGGTGGCTGCAGACAAGCGAGCTCCACGGGACGGGAGGTACCTCGAAGTTCTGGGTACTTATAGCCCGTTGTCAGATCCGCCGGAGGTCAAACTTGAAGGGGAGAAAATCGAGCAATGGGTGAAGAAGGGAGCGATACCGTCACCGACAGTAGCCAAGCTGATGAAGATAGCCGGCCTGCCGCCGACGAACTCGACGCTGTAAAGAACCACGGTGAGGCCCTCAAGGAACTGTTGGAATTCCTGGCGGCCAACCTTGTTACCAAGCCCGAAGCCGTAGAGGTGACCCACTCCATCAGCGATGAGTCTTCCCTACTTGAACTGCGCGTGGACAAGGGAGACCTCGGCCGCGTAATAGGCAAGCAGGGGCGCACAGCTAAGTCGTTGCGTACCATTCTTAACGCGGCTGCCTCGCGCACCAACTGCCGCGCCGTCCTCGAGATCATCGAGGACTAGGGGCCTGCGGCGCAGGCTCCGGGTCAGATTTCAACCAAACAGCCATTCCCCGGCGAGTTGCTCGCCGGACGGATCCTGCGCGCGCACGGGTTGAGAGGCGCGCTGCTGCTCAAGGCCGACGACTACATCATGGACGCCCTGCTGCCAGGCACCCGGGTGGTACTGAGACGCGATGGAGACGAGCTGCTGTCGGCTGCCGTCGATCAGCTCAAGCGCAGGCACGATGACGCCCTGCTCAAGCTGGTGGGAGTAAATGACCGCAACGCTGCCGAGCCGCTGGCGCGCAGCGACGCCTGGATCCCCGAAGACTGCTTGCCCGACGTGGAAGACGACGCTTACTACGAAAACGACATTCTCGGGGCGACGGTAGAAGACAGCGCAGGCTCGGTGCTGGGCCTGGTTACCGAAGTGATACAGACCGGGGCCAACGACGTATGGAAGGTCGAGGGTCCCGAAGTCACGGCCCTGATCCCCGTCGTAAAATCAGTGGTCACGAGCATAGACAGCGAGGCCGGCCGGGTGGTGGTGAACCGGGAAGGCCTCGACTTCAGCCGCGGTGGAGAAACCAGCGCATGAGTCGCCCCGGGCCCGAGTTTCACGTCATCAGCCTGTTTCCGGAAATGTTTTCGCCGGCCTCGTTGTGCGGCGTTACCGGCAAGGCCGTCGAACGCGGGCTGGTTGGGCTCACCGCGCACCAGCTGCGCGATTTTACCGGCGGCAGCATACACCCGGTCGACGACTCGCCCTACGGCGGCGGGCCCGGCATGCTGATTAAACCCGAGCCGGTGTTTGCGGCCGTTGAACAGGTGAGCAGCACCGCCCCGCCGGGGGTGAGCGTGCTGCTGACGCCGCAGGGACGACGCTTCGGCCAGGAAGCCGCTGCCAGGCTGGCCAACGAGAAACGCGTGCTGTTGTTCTGTGGCCGCTACGAGGGAGTGGACGAACGGATCCGCCCGCTGTTCGACGAGGAGTTGTCCATCGGCGACTACGTTCTGAGTGGCGGCGAGCTGGCCGCCCTGGTGATCATCGACGCCGTCACGCGCCTGGTGCCCGGCGCGCTGGGCAGCGACGAATCCACTCGCCACGAATCCTTCAGCGACGGCCGCCTCGAGTACCCGCAGTACACGCGTCCCGCTGTCTTCAGGGGAGAAGCCGTCCCCGACGTTCTGCTGTCAGGCAACCACGCCGAGATAAAACGCTGGCGACGGGAGCAGTCCGAACGACGAACGCGGGCACGCCGCCCGGATCTCGTGGGAGGCGACCGCAGTGCCGAGGGCAACGGTAGCCGTGGCCAAGAGCCCGGGGACGACTGACGGTGTCCGATCTCTACGTGGCGCTGCTGCACCACCCGGTCTACGACCGCAATCATAACGTGGTGACCACTTCGGTCACCAACATCGACGTGCACGACATCGCGCGCAGCTGCCGCACATACAGCGCCCGCGCATTTTTTGTGGTCACACCCGTGGATGCCCTGCGCGGGCTGGTGAGAAAAATTTCGCGCCACTGGCAGGATGGCCCTGGCAGCAGCTACAACGACAATCGCCGCCAGGCCATGGAGCTGGTGCGCCTGGAGCGCGACCTCGAGGGCGTGCTCATAGAGATCGAACGTGAAACCGGCGAGCTGCCTACGCTTGTGGCCACCAGTGCCCGCCCCATGCCCAGCCAAACGGCGTGGAAACAAGCCGCCCGGCAGCTGGCTGATGACAACCGTCCCTGGCTGCTCCTGCTGGGTACGGGCTGGGGGATGACCGATGAGCTGATCGAGCGCTGCGAGCTCAGGCTGCCCCCTGTCAACGGCCCCGGCGACTATAATCACCTGTCGGTGCGGGCCGCAGCGGCGGTAATCCTTGACCGGCTACGCGGCACGGGGTAGAAAGGCGGGTTAGAAAGACCGGGGATTGCGCCAATGAACATCATAGACCAGATAGAAACAGAGCAACTGCGAGAGTTACCGGCGTTTCGCCCGGGCGACACCCTGCGCGTACACGCGCGCATCGTCGAGGGCGATAAAGAGCGAATCCAGGTGTTCGAAGGCGTCTGCATACGGCGGTCCCGCGGCGGTAGCGGCGCGTCGTTCACCGTGCGCAAGACCTCCTACGGCGTCGGCGTCGAAAGAACCTTTCCACTTCACTCCCCTCGCATCGACAAGGTGGAGATAAAGGCCCGCGGCATCGTCCGCCGCAGTCGCCTGTACTACCTGCGTGACCGCACCGGCAAGGCCGCGCGCATACGTTCACGCGACCAGCGCTAAAACCGTTTTCCTGGAGCTGGCGCTATACCAGCAAGCAGGCAACGCTGCGTTCATCGCCGCGTGGTAGCAACCGTGGCACTTCCGACGAGCAACGCGCTTCGGCAACCGGGCAGCGCGGATGAAACGGGCAGCCCCCTGGCGGGCTGACCGGACTGGGCACGTCGCCCTTGAGCACCACCCGCCGCGTACGCGCTTTGGCGTCTACGCGGGGCACCGCCGACAACAGCGCAGCCGTGTAAGGGTGCAACGGACGCTCGTAGATATCGCGTGCCGGGGCCGTTTCGACCACGCGCCCGAGGTACATCACGGCCACGCGGTGGCTGAAATGCTCCACGACCCTCAGGTCGTGCGAGATAAACACGAAGGTCAAACCAAACTCCTGCTGCAGCTCGCCCAGCAGGTTGAGTATCTGCGCCTGTATCGAAACGTCGAGAGCCGACACCGGTTCGTCGGCCACCACCAGCACTATCTTTATGTTCGAACTCTCCAGCAAGCATATAGGTTACAGTTTCAATTCCTCTATGAGGATGAGGAGGAAAGCCCCCTATATAATCATCTTTAT
>JACNKC010000014.1 GCA_014382245.1 Pseudomonadota bacterium
GACGGGGCCCTTGGCCCGGGTGGCGGCCGCGGCCGGGGGGGGGAGGGCTGGCCGGTTGGGCGTTGGCGGCAGTACCTGCAGCGGCTCGACGCCGCCGGTATACGGTCTATGTTGTTGTGGGGGCCCGACGAAGTGGAGCTGGTAGAGCAGCTGCGTGGCGCGCTCGGATCGAACTGCTGCGTGGCCCCCTCAACCACGCTTCCCGAGCTGGTAGCCCTGACGGGCCAGTTCAGGGCCTACGTGGGTAGCGATACGGCGGCCTTGCACATGGCCTGGCTGCAGGGTGTGCCAGCGGCGGTATTTACGGGACCCAAACCTTTGGTCACGGCCTCACCGTTGCCGTTGGTCGACCACAGGATACTCAGGAGCGAGGAGCACTACGTGGAGGGCCTGGAGCCAGGTCGCCAATCCCCTGGCGTTACAACCGAAGTGACAGTCGAGCAGGTAGTCACAGCCACCCGTTCTTTGCTGGCAGCTTCATCGGCCAGGGCCTGAGTCGTCTCAGCCCCAGGCGTTGCTCTCATACCAGCGCATGTAACCAAGCACCCGGCTGACGTGCTGCCGGGTTTCGCGATAGGGCGGCGTGGTGTTGCCGTAGCGGCGCACGGCGCCCGGGCCGGCGTTCCAGGCCGCTGCCAGGAGGTCGTAACGCTGTTCGAAGCGGTTTATGTGCATGGCGTTGATGTAGCTGGCCAACAGCAGGTTTATGGCGGGGTCAAACAGATCCGATTCGTTGAATTCGCGCAGTCGGGCTTTGTCCACGTACAGGTAATCGCGTCCATCGGCCGCAAGTCGGCGCGCGGCGGCCCTCGCCGTGGCCGGCATGAGCTGGGTAAGCCCGCGGGCTCCCACCGGCGACACGGCGTCGGCGCGGCCACCGGACTCGGTAAGAACCAGTGCCCTGAGATAATTGCTGGAAATGCGGCGGTCAGAATCGCCCCAGGCCAGCGAAGAGTAGTAGCGCAGCAGGTGCTCGTAGCGGTCGAGCCTTGCGACTTGATGCCGGCCGGGTGCCAGGCCTGCCCGTGGGGCGGGGGAGAGGTCGGCTTGCCGTCTGGCCATAACCCGGGCCACCGAGGGAAGGCGCCGCTGGCCTTTAATCTCGAGCTCTCCGCGGGCGTCGGGGAGGCCGTCAGCCCAGGGCGACTCGGCCAGCAGCAGGCAGGCCGCCAGCAGCAGGGTGGCCGATCGCCGTTTGGGGAGCTGAACCATAGCCCCACCCAGCAAACGCTGTGCCATCCTTAGCGTTTCCGCCAGGGCAATGTTTTTGCGGGTAAAGCTTATGCCTGGCCCTGGCGGCCGCCAACCGGGGTACACAGCTGTCCATTAAGGTGCGCCTGTTTTCTTAGCGCTATCCAGAAGGGGGACGCCTCCCCCTTCCCGTGGGGATGTGCTAGATGGCCGGTATGTCGTTGGATATTGACGTAGTCGCCGTGCAAGACAGTGCCCTGGGCCAGTGGTACGGGCCCGCCGGCGCCCCGGGTGAGCTTGCCCCGGGCGAGGAACTGCTTTCGCTGGTGCTGGCCCAGCACAGCTGCAATTTCGGGTTGTGGAACCTGGAGGACGAGGCCCGCCGTCGCGACGTTGACGATTCGGTGATCGCCGAAGTAAAACGGCAGATCGATGGCTGGAACCAGCGCCGAAACGATGGCGTAGAGCTGATCGACGAATTTCTCCTTGCCGAGCTGGCCGACTCCCTGGAGGCATCGGCACCCCTGCACTCCGAGACTGCCGGCATGATGATAGACCGCCTGTCGATACTGTCGTTGAAGATCCACCACATGGGCCTCAACGCGGCCCGCGATGACGACCCGGAGCTTGCCCGCGAGTGTGCCGGCAAGTTGGAAGTGCTCATAAGACAGCGCGGCGATCTCGCCGACTGCCTGCAGCAGTTGCTCAGTGATTGTCGGCAGGGGCACCGCAGGTTTCAGCTCTACCGCCAGTACAAGGCTTACAACGACGAGCGCTTGAATCCCGCGCTGCGCTGAACTCAGCCCGCTTGCAGTCTGTCTTCGGCGCTGGCCAGTTGACGAGAGATTTCGCGCGCGTGCAGCTGCGCGTTTATACGGTCCATGAGCTCGTGGTGGGTAAACGGCTTGCAGAGAAACTCGCTCACGCCCAGTTTCATACCGGCCGAGCGCGTGGCCACGTCGTCGCAGCCGGTCAGCAGGATGATGGGGATGCTCGCTGTGCGCTGCTTGCAGCGCAGGTGGCGACAGGCTTCGAGCCCGGTCATTCGTGGCATCATCACGTCCATTACCACCACCTCGACGTCGTCGCGTGAGTCGAGAACCTCCAGGGCCTCCACGCCGTCGGCAGCAGTAATCATGCAGAATCCACGCCGCGACAGGAGTTTTACGACCGCTTCCATGGCCGATGCGTCGTCGTCGACGACCAGCACAACAGGGTAGCCTTCGGGGTTCGGGGCAGGTTGCTTCACGTCAGCGGGGTAAGTTTCCTCTTTCATTGTCTTCCTCAGTACGCGTAGCTGGTCGGAGCTTCGTAGTTGTCCTGGCGGTTGCGTCGCAGCTTGGCCACCAGGGTGGTGCGCTTGAGCCCGAGCAAGCGTGCGGCGGCCTGCTTGTTGCCGTTGGTGCGGCGCAGTGCTTCGTCGATGAGCCTGTTCTCGAACTCGTTGACGGCCGCGTTAAGATCGAGCCCGTCGTCGTTGAGCTGCGTTCGCGGAATTTTTTTCTGTGGCAGGAAGGCCGAGATGTTGCCGGGCAGGTCGGCGGGCTTCACCATGGGCGAATCTGCCAGTACCGAAAGGCGCTCGATGGTGTTTTCGAGCTCGCGCACGTTTCCCGGCCAGTCGTATTCCCACAGCAGCACCATGGCTTCTTCGGAAATCGTCAGCGGGTAAGGGCGCGCCTCGTAGTGGATACGCAGAAAATGCTCAATGAGCATTGGTATATCCGAGCGACGCTCGCGCAGGGGAGCGATGGTCACCGGTATGACCTGCAGGCGGTAGTAAAGGTCCTCGCGGAAGCGGCCTTCCTCGACCTCGCAGGCCAGGTTCTTGTTGGTTGCCGCCACGACCCTGACGTCTACCTTGAAGGGCATATCAGCGCCGACCGGCCGTATCTCGCGATCCTGTAGTACTCGCAGCAGCTTGACCTGCAGCAGTGGATCCATTTCGCCGATTTCGTCCAGGAAAATCGTGCCCCCATGCGCCAGCTGAAACATGCCGGGCCTTTGCCCTACGGCGCCGGTAAACGAGCCCTTCTGGTGTCCGAACATCTCCGACTCGAGCAATCCTCCGGGTATCGTGCCGCAGTTGATGGCCACGAATGGCTTGTCGGCGCGCGGGCTGAGCGCGTGCAGGCGTGCAGCAACCAGCTCCTTGCCGGTGCCGCTTTCGCCGCTTATGAGCACCGTGGCGTCGGTGCGACCCACCTTGCCCAGCAGGTGATGCAGCTGCTGCATGAGCGGGTGCGTACCTATGATTTCGTTCTTGTCTTCGTTCATGTGGTATTCCTGGTTGTTTCGGTGACCGCGTTCCCCCGAACGTCAGAATCATCGCTACTGTTACGAAAGTAACACCCCCGTTCGCGCGGCCGCTACCTCAATGTCGCCAAACTTGTGACGGTGTTCGCGTAAAGTACGCCTCTCGATCGGCAACAGGTCCCCCGGCGGCGATTTGCTCCGCGCCCCAGCCCGTGAAAAAAGCCGGAGAGATGGCAAGCAAAAGAGCAGACGGAAGAATCAACGACGAGCTCAGGCCCGTGAGGATAACCCCGGGCTACCTGGTGTCGCCCGCGGGCTCGGTGCTCATCGAGATGGGCAACACGCGCGTCATATGCACGGCGTCGGTAGAAGAAGGTGTGCCGCGTTTTCTCGAGGGCAAGGGGCGCGGTTGGGTGACTGCCGAGTACGGCATGCTGCCAGCCTCTACCAATACGCGCATGGACCGCGAGGCGGCCCGCGGCAAGGTCGGCGGTCGCACCATGGAGATACAGCGCCTGATTGGCCGCAGTATAAGGGCGGTGGTCGACATGGAGGCGCTGGGCGAGCGCACCGTAAAGCTCGATTGTGACGTCATCCAGGCCGACGGAGGTACGCGCACTGCTTCGATAACCGGTGCCTGGGTAGCCTTTGCGCTGGCCTGCCGTGGCCTTTGCGCCCAGGGCCTCGTGGATGGCGACCCGGTGGCGGCCGGCGTGGCGGCTATCAGCGTGGGCGTGGTCGAAGGCGAGTGTCGGCTAGACCTGCCCTACGAGGAGGACTCGCGGGCCGACGTGGACATGAACGTGGTGATGACCTCGTCTGGTGATTTCGTGGAGCTGCAGGGCACGGCCGAGGGTGCGACCTTCGGTCGCGACGATCTCGACGAGCTCACGGCTCTGGCGTGGAAGGGCGTGCAGGAACTGCTCGTGTTGCAGCGCGAGGCGGTTGAGAGGGGTGCCAGCCTGGCCGCGGGCAAGAACGATGGCTGATAGGCTGCGCGTTGTCCTGGCCACGGGCAACAAGGGCAAGCTGGCCGACTTCAAGGCACTGCTCGAAGGCAGCGGGCTGGAGCTGGTGCTGCCCGAAGCACTGGGCCTGGAGGTCGACGTGGAAGAAACCGGCACGACCTTTCTCGATAACGCCTTGCTCAAGTCTCGCGCCCTGTGCGCAGCGTCGGGCCTGCCCGCACTGGCCGACGACTCTGGACTGGCCGTAGACGCGCTCGACGGCGCACCGGGTGTCTACTCCGCGAGGTACGCCGGGCCCGACTGCGACGACGACGCAAACAACGCTCGCCTGCTGGCCGATATGGAAGGGGTGGACGACCGCTCGGCGGCCTTTGTCTGCGTGCTGGCGCTGTCGTGGCCCGACGGTCGCGAGCTGACGGCCGATGGCCGGTGCCGGGGTACGATCACCGACAGCCCGCGCGGCTCAAACGGCTTTGGCTACGACGTGGTATTTTTTCGCGAGGACCTCGGCTGTACTTTTGCCGAGGCGAGCCCGCAGCAGAAAAACGAGCGCAGCCACCGTGCTGTCGCGGTCGCCGAGCTGCTGGGGTTGCTCAAGGCGGCCCAGGCCGATGCCCCTGCCTTGTAATCAGGCCGGGGGTATTGAACAATCCGCTTTTCACGGGGTGTGGCGCAGCCTGGTAGCGCACCTGCTTTGGGAGCAGGGGGTCGGAGGTTCAAATCCTCTCACCCCGA
>JACNKC010000061.1:0-17365 GCA_014382245.1 Pseudomonadota bacterium
TCGGCCGTGGGATCGTCCATCCAGCGCCCCCGGTGCCGGGCCGGGTGCACGTGTCCCGCAAGGTAGAAGACCTGCCCCTGGTTGAGGGAATGCGAACCCCTTTGACGTTTGGTGGTTGACGCCCCGAGCCGGTTCGGCCGGGTTTGCTCCGAAAGGTCTGCGAGGCGGGGTCCTTCGCGCCCAGTGGCGGTAACCGCCAGCCCTGGACTTTCGTGGCCGTGACCGAGCCCGAACGCAGGGCCTGGGTGGCCGAACGCTACCGTGCCGCCTTTGACGCCTACATAGCGCCGGCCCGCAAGGCGGCCGAGGCTCCCGATTTTCCGGCTGCGAGGCGGCGCAACATAGAGTCGGCCGCCTGGTTGTCCGATCACCTGCACGAAGTGCCCGTGCACCTTTTCGTGGCCGGTCGGCTGCGGCGCGGTGACCCCCAGTTCCAGTCGGTGTTTCCGGCCATACAGAACGTGTTGCTGGCCTGCCGTGCAGTTGGACTGGGTGCCTGCCTGACGATGCTGCACCTGGCCCACGGTCGCCAGGTAGACGAGTACCTGGGCTTGGCCGAGGACAACCCGAGTTGCGCCCTGATAGCCGTGGGCTGGCCGGCGGTCGCTTACCGTCGGCCTGTACGCAAGCCGGTGGACGAGGTGCTGCATTTTGAACGCTACCGCGACGCCGACGAGAAAGACGCGAAGAAAAAAACTTAAAAAAGATTGCCACGGGCAGGATGAGGCAGGCAGGATGAAACACGGAATAGTACTAGCGGCTCCGACAATAGCCGAGCAGATAAGGGTGGCCAGGCGCGCCGAGCAGGCCGGCTTCGATTCGGCCTGGACGATAGAGTTTTTCAACCAGAACGGCCACGTGCGCCTGGCGGCCGTGGCGGCAGCCACCGAGAGCATCACGGTGGGTAACGCCATTGCCTACGCTTTCATGCGTACCCCCTTGCTGACGGCGTCGGCGGCCATGGACATCGATGAACTGTCGGGCGGCCGCATGGTGCTGGGCCTGGGCAGCGGAACCCGCAGCATGAACGAGCGCTGGTACTCGTCGGAGTGGCAGACGCCGGCACCCGCGAGAATGAAAGAAGTAGTGGCCCTGGTCAGGGCTGCCTTTGCAGCCTCGGGGGGTGGCGGGCTCAAGTTCGAGGGTGAGTTCTACAAGGCCAACGTAGCGCTCTACGCCCGACCGGGAATTGTGCGCGACAGCATCCCGGTCTACGTGGCTGGCGTGGCCCGGCCCATGGTGCGCGCCGCGGCCGCGGTGGCCGACGGCCTGGTCGGCCACCCGGTGTACACCCGCAAGTACATTGCCGACAGCGTGCTGCCCATTCTCGAGGGTTCCGACTGCGAACTGGCTCCTTACGTCATCTGCTCGGTCAGCGACGACGTTGAGCAGGCCCGCAACGAGGCGCGCATGCAGATCGCGTTCTATTTTACCACGCGGCTCTACCACACCATTCTCGACGCGCACGGCTGGCGCGACAGGGGCGAAGTCATAGCGGCGGCTTTCAAGCGCATGGATTTTGCCGCCATGACGGCAGAGGTCAGCGACGAGATGGTAGACGCTATTGCCATTACCGGCCGACCCGGTGAAGTGCGTGACCAGCTCCAACAGTGGGATGGGCTGAGCGGACAGGTACTGCTCTACCCCCCGACCGTGGGGGTGGCAGACGAGCGGGTCAGCGAGAACCTGGATGCCATGATCGACGCTTTCGCGTCCTGACGCAGGCTTTTTTTAGCCCTTGACTGGCAGCGCGGAGTTGGTGCATAGTCGAACGATGACGTTGAAATCAGGCTTGTTGCCGGCGGCTGTGCTGCTGTGCTCGGGCTTGGTCCTGATGCCTGCCGCCAGCCAGGCCCAGCTGACCCGGAAAAGCGCCCTGACCCGTGAAGACGCGAAGTGCCGCAGCCGCATAGGCAAGGCCACGCGTAAACTCGGCATCACCGTCATCAAGGAAGGCGACAAGTGCCACAGGAAACGCCTGGACGGCAAGCTGCTGTCGTCGGTGGACTGTAATGTAGTCGCCCAGCTGCCGGGCCTGGCCAAGGTAATCCGTGCTGCCGACAGGCTGGAAGATGACGCGACTAAGCACTGCGCGGCGGCCTCGTCGCCGGCCGACAATGGGTACAGCAGCTGCGTGTCCCCCTGCGCGTTTATTGCGATTACCGACTACGCTTCTGTTGGGCAGTGTCTCGGGTGCCTGACGCAATCGGGCGGCGAGGGCTTGCTGGCCAACGTACTTGGTGCACCGTCTGCACCGGGGTCCGGCAAGACCGTCACCAAGTGCCAGGGCCACCTGGCCAAGGCCCTGCGTAAGTACACAGACACCCGCATCAAGGTGCAGCAGTCCTGCCAGTACAAGGAGGACCAATCGGCTTCGGGCGTCGATTGCCTGGTGGATGACAGCAGGGGAAAGATGGCAAAGGCCCTGGTGAAGGCTCAGTCCACCGTGGCCCGCTGCGGCCCGGTCGAGTTGTCCGAGCTCGACAGTTGCTCGGGCACCGTATCGGGTGCACAGGCCTGCGTTGTGGCCGCGGCGGAAGCGGCTTCTGACGAGCTCTTTCCGCTGGTCTACCCGGTGCTGAACACGGGCCCCGGCGACGGCTACCACGACATACCGGTTGCGCAGTCGGACGGAAGTAGCGACACGATGACCATCTACGCGGTGTCTCCCAACGCGGCCGTACACGGACCCGGTCCGTACCCCGTGGTGGTGTACGCGCACGGACAGAACTACCTCGGGGTGGCCAACTGCAAGCCCGACGGCCAGGCCACCAACTCCACCGACGCGGCGCGCGTGCAGCCGCTTGCCGATGCGGGTTACCTGTCCCTGGCGGTTCAGTACCGCAACCGCGGGGCAGGGGCGCCGGGGACGGGCGCGATACGTTTTCGTGACCACTGGATTTTTGACGCCAGGGGCATGCTGGCCGCCGCCCAGTGGGCCCGCAGCGAACACGGCAGCGGATCTTCTGACGTTGCTTTCATCGGCACCTCCATGGGCACGTGGCCTGCCATGTGGGCGTCTTCCACCGACCCTGCGCTCGACGACTTGAAAACCGGGCTCAGCCAGCACACGGTGATCCTGGCGGCCGAGGCGGCCAACCATTTTTCTAACGCCAGGGGCCACTACGACGACGCGCTGGCGGCCGCCAGCCCGGTGGGTAATTTTATCGCTGTTATTACCGCGGGGTCTTACTTTGCCGACATCATTTCTGCCTCGATGGACATGGCCGAGGTCTCGGCAGCCGACCTTGCGGCCGGTCAGCCCCTGGGCGACGCTTTGAGGCTGTACATGACCGAGTCGGCGATGGACCTCATGTCGGCCATGTACTTTGAGCCGGTGCCTGTCGGGGCTGACTGCGGTGCGTCCTACGGTGACAAGCCACCTGCCTGCTCGGACAGTTGCGTGCTTGCCAGCTACGCTGCTTCTTACGGCGACGTGAACCTGTTTGGTGCGTTGACCGATTACCTGCTACCACCGGCGGTGGCTGCGGTGAGTTACTGGGACCCGGCCGGTGGATTTACCGATCCGGGCGCCGGCGTCTCGGATACTCTGATGGTTGCCATGCGCGCGGGATCGCCCACTTACTCGGCGCCGGGACTGGACGCCCCGAGAGCACTGTCTCTTTTCAACCAGGCCGACGCCCACTACGAACCCGACGCGCGTCAACTTATGGTAGACAAGCTGTCGGCGCTGGGAGCCTCGCCGGTGGTCACTCCCACCAACACCGCGCCCGAGTGTACTCACCAGACCTACATGGACGGCGCGCTGAACTGTGGCATGGTCGAGATTATCGCGGAGTTGGACGCGGCCTTTCCCTGAGGAGGTCGCTGTCGCCTGACGCCGCGACTTCGTGTCTGCTCAGCTCAGCGTGCGCAGGCGCAACAAAAGCTTGAGCAGCTTCGCGGTGAAGGGCGTCAGCCGGTTACGCTGCCACTGGTCTCCCAGTTTCTTCCATGCCTCGGCAACGGTTGGATAGGGCTGGATGACCGAAGCCAGGGATCCGAGCGGAACAGCCGAATTCATCGCCTGGGTGACCTGTCCGATGGCTTCGCCCGCGTGGTCGGCCAGGAGGGTAGCACCCAGTATTCGACCGCCTCGGGCAGAGACGTGCACCCGGGCAAGACCCCTGGTGCTTCCGGCCAGCACCGAGCGGTCCAGGTCTTCGAGCGGCACGGTGAAAGTACTGATTTTTTTACCCATCGACTGTGCCTCGTGGGCGGTCATACCGACGTGAGCAAGCTCGGGGCTGGTGTAGGTGCACCACGGTATGGTCAAGCTGTCCACGCGTTCGCGTCCCCCGAAAAGGGCGTTTCGAAGGACTATCCGCGCCATCGCGTCTGCCGCGTGGGTAAACTGGAAAACCGAACAGACGTCTCCCGCGGCATAAATCCTGCGGTTGCTGGTTCGCAGCCTTTCGTTAACGGTTATACCGCCGGTCGTGTATTCCACCCCGGCTGATTCCAGCCCGATATCCTCTACCACCGGTCGACGCCCGGTGGCGACCAGGACCTGGTCAGCTTCGATCTCAGATCCTTCATCAGCTACTTCAACATTAAGTATAGTCGCTTGTTTACGGAGACTTACGCGCGACAAGTCGCAGTTGAGAATTAACTCTACGCCTTCGTTGGTCAGTGCCGACGCGAGTTGACGGGAAGCATCCGGGTCTTCGTTGGGGAGTATACGATCGGCGCTGTCGATCAGGGTGACCTGCGAACCGAGGCGGGACATCGCCTGCGACAGTTCGCAACCGATAGGACCGGCACCTATCACGACGAGCCGGGCCGGTAGTTCTTCGAGGTTGAAGAAGTTCTCGCTGGTCAGGGGATGTACGTCGGACAGGCCTGGAACCGGTGGTAGCGTGGGAACCGCACCGGTAGCGACCATCGCCCGCCGGAAGGGAAGCGTGCTTCCATCGACTTCCAGGCGGTCGGTGCCGGTAAACCGGCCGTGTCCTAGAAACACGTCTACACCGAGCTCTGTAAACCTTTTCGCGCTGTCTGCTTGTGCCAGTGTGGCCCTGATCTCCCTCATCCGCTCCATTACCGCGGAAAACTGGTAGAGCTCGGGGTCACCACCGGGATTGTCCCAGGCCTTCCTCGCCGCTTCGAGCAGGGCCTTGGAGGGCACACACCCCGAATTGAGACAGTCTCCGCCAAGAAGCCCTTTTTCGACCAGGGCAACGCGCGCGCCGAGGGAGGCCGCGCCGGCGGCCGCCACGAGGCCAGCCGGGCCACCTCCGAGTACCAGGAGGTGGTAGCGCCGTTTCGGGTCAGGGTTTGTCCAGTCGGGCGGGTGTACGAGTGCGAGCAGTTCGCGGTTGAATTCGTCGTTCAAGGAGTTATTCCCGCAACGGCCGCAGCCGGACCCGCAAGTTTCGCCGCGTACCAGAAGGCAGCTGCCATGCCGGCCGCTGCCGGCAGGGTTACGATCCAGGCAGCCGCTATGGTTCCCACGGTCTTCATCTGCAGGGCCCCGCTTCTCGTGGCCCCGGTGCCTATGACGGCGCAGGACGCGACGTGGGTCGTCGACATCGGCAGGCCCAACACGGCCCCTGCGCCTACCAGTATCGAGCTCACGAGGTTGGCGGCAAAACCCTCGCCGTGCTTGAGCGTGGTTATGTCGCTGGCCATCACCCGTGTCACGCGGCGACCGGCGAACAGGCCGCCCATGGCCATGGACAGTGCCAGCAACGCAAAAATCGCGGCGGCGGGCGCCTGCCCGGGGACCGCCAAGCCGGGAGCCGCCAGTACGGTGGCGGTGACGGTGAGCGCCACCAGTTTCGGGGCATCGTTCAGGCCGCGGGCAAAGCTCGTAAAGCCGGCGGTGAGCCAGTGCAGCCTGTTGACCGTGGACACCGAGCGATTGGCCCTGGCGGGGACCAGCCGGGTCCAGCCCTTGACGACAGCAATCGTGAGCGCCAGCGCCACCAGTGGACTGAACGCCAGTGGCATCGCGACTTTGTACACAAGCGTGTTCCATTGCAGTGAGCGTGGACCCCAGGCCACCAATGCCGTGCCCATGATGGCCCCCACCAGCGCGTGCGTGGTCGAGACCGGCAGACCCAGTCGGGTGGCCAGTGCCAGCCAGGCGGCGGCACCAAGCATTGTAGACATCGCCGACGAAAGGGCGGGAGCAGCCAGGTCGGTTAGCAGCGCCGAGCCGAAGGTGTCGAGCATGGCCCTGGCGACCAGGGCACCGGCCAGCGCGCCTGCGGCGGTCCAGGCCGTGCCCCAGGTGGTGGCCCGCTTGAGGTTCGTTACGCCCGTTCCCACCAGGGTGGCCACGCCCTTGGATACGTCGTTGGCGCCGTTGTTCCAGGCTATGGCCACGCCCGCGAGCAGGGCTAGGAGCAGGCCGGGCGAGGCCAGTTCGTTCACGAGAGCGCCCCCGTGCAGCTCGATCCCGCCCCGGCCGTGCAGCCGAAGCAATGGCCGGCGGTTGTTACCTCGCGACCGCCCAGCGGGTCGAAGGACTCAAGCTGCCAGATGCTTGTGCCGGTACTGTGTTCGCGCCCGTCGCCGTTGTTCAGCTCAATAGGAATTTCGAGCATCTGGTTGAAGTCGCAGTCGTACAGCTCTCCCTGCCAGGAAACGCTGATCATTGAGCGACACATCAACGAGGCGACTGTGGCGGGGTTGAAGGCGCCGTCGAGCAACTCGAGGTAGGAGTCGTACTCGCCGCGGCGGCGGAGCCAGTCGGCGAAGCGCTTGACCGGCAGGTTAGTGAGCGTCAGCAGTTTGTTGAATTGCAGTCCGAAACGATCGCCCAGCTCCTGGTGGTAACGCTGCTCGAGCTCGGCCTGGGGGCCGGGCAACGAGGCGCCGCCCGGGTTGAACACCAGGTCCAGTACCAGCCCGCTGCCCGCTACACCGTAGCCCCGCTCGTTGAGCATGGCCATGCCCGACAGGCTGCTGTCAAATACGCCGGCGCCGCGCTGGTCGTCCACGTTTTCTTTCGTGTAGCAGGGCAGGCTGGCTACCACGCGAACCTCGTGCTCGGCGAGAAAATCAACGAGGCCCTCCATGCCGTCTTCCAGCAGCACGGTCAGGTTGCAGCGGTCGATAACCTTTCTGCCCAGCTCACTGCTGCGCTTGACCAGCCAGCGAAAGTCGGGATGTAGCTCGGGCGCGCCGCCGGTAAGGTCGACGGTCTGCACGGAGTCGCTGCGCTCGACCAGTTGCATAACTCGTTCCGCCGCGGCCCGGGACATCTGTTCGCTGCGCGCCGGCCCCGCGTCTACGTGGCAGTGGCTGCAGGCCTGGTTGCAGCGCTTGCCGAGGTTGACCTGCACAGTAGTGACCGTGCCGGCTGCCAGGGGAAACTCGCCGCAGTCCCGTAGTCGGTCTTTGAAAGAATGGTTGCCGGCTTCGCGGTCAGCTCCATCGCTGCAGGTTGCTGGTTGTAGTCCGTTCATGTCAGCAGCAGTTTCCCGCTGCCATACCGTTGTTGTCGGCGCCGGTCTTTTTACTCGCCGTCACGGTGACACTGCTGAACGCTATGCCCTGTTCGACTCGCCACGGCTTGTCGGCTTGCTCGACTATCTTCACTTCAATCAAGCCTGCATCGTTGAAGGCCTGCAGGAATCGGTCTCCGCGCAGGGCGCCCGAAATGCATCCGCTCCACAGTTCGGCGTCTTGCTGCATGGCCCGGGGCACGTCGGTGTCGGCAACGATGTCAGAAACGACCGCCCTCCCGCCCGGCCTGAGTACGCGGTGGATTTCGCTGAACAGCTCGGCCTTGTGGTCCGGGCGAACGAGATTGAGTACACAATTGGATACGACGGTATCGATGCTGTTGTCGGCCACCAGCGGGTTGTCGGCTTGTTCCTTCTCGATTTCGTCCTGCAGGGCTGCGTACTCGGTCTCGTTCGCAGGTGGCTTCCTGGCCAGGCGGCGGTCGAGCCAGTCCCGATCCAGGCGCAGGTCTTGTATGCGTCCCTTGAGAAAGCGCACGTTGTGGTAGCCGAGCCGTTCGCCGACCAGGGTGGCGGCGCTCTTTGCCAGCTCAAGCATTTCGTCGGTCATGTCTACACCGGTAACGCTTCCACTGGGTCCGACGATCTGCGAGGCGATAAAACAGATCTTACCCCCACCCGAGCCGAGGTCGAGCACGTGCTGGCCTTTGCTTACCCAGCGAGACGGATCGCCGCAGCCGTAGTCCCGCTTGAGTACCTCGTCGGGGATGACTTTGAGCAAGCGGGGGTCGTAGGAAACCGGGCAGCACAACTCGGTTTCGCGGCGTTCGGCACCGGCCGCGTAGCGTCGGCTGACGTCGGCTTCGATGGACGGTACTCCCGGGTCGCAGCGGGTGTTGTTGTTTTCGTCGGCGTTCATTGTTGGTTCAGTCTCCAGTCGTAATTCATGAAACGGATGATGGTCGTTTGGCTGACTGCCTCCGCCGTTGCCCCGGGAAGCCTCGGGCGCAGCCAGGCGAGCAGGGATCCAGCTTCTTTCTCGAAATCTTCCCGGTACCAGTCGAAAATGCGAGAGAGCTGCAGCGTGTCGTCGGCCGGTGAGTAGCGGTTGCGCTCCGGGTGGGCCAGGAAACGTCGCGCCTGCATTTCCAGTTGCTCGTGCAGGAGCTGCGCGCGGTAGGGCTGGGAGAGCAGGGGAGGGCAGGATCTTGCGGCGCAGACCAGGGCCACGTGCGCCAGTGGTTCATCGAAGCGCGGGCGTATTATGTCGTGTTCGATGTCGTCGAGCGACAGGCGCCCGCTTGCCAGTCCCGGCAGCTCGACAAAACGGCGGCGGAAGGCCGAACCCGGCAGCAGGCCGATGTCCTGTATGCTCGACAGTGGGTAGTTGTCCAGTACCAGCCCCAGTACCGAGGCGTTGTAGGCGTTGATCCAGAACGCGAGTCGCTGGTTCCGGCTCCAGTCATCGTATTGTGGTTGTTCGACTGAGCCGAGGGCTCGCAGGTAGGAGTCCAGCGCGCCGCGCCCTCGGCGGGCGAGGTCGGGGGAGTCGACCAGCCCCGCCTTTACGTAACGTCCGAGTAAGGCAGCGAACACCTTGTGGTCGTGGTCAAAGGTCTGCCCGGGGGCAGGCGAAGAATGGGTCACGACAGCGGGCCACACGATGAGCAGGCCACCAAGCAACGCTGACAGCAATACCCGGCTTGTAGCGTTGTTTTGTTTGATGACCCGCATGGCTGCTGGAACGAAGGGGGCGCTCCAACAGGCGAGCGCGACCCGCTGCCGCTTGTGTAGTCTTACGCGCGGACCGAACGCAGGTTACAGGGGATTATTTTCGGGCGGGGACGCGGCCCGCCGACCGGTATGCTTGTCAGTGCCGGTGCCCGCGGTGGCCCTCGCCGCCGTGTCTCTCGCCGCCGTGTCTCTCGCCGCCGTGTCTCTCGCCGTGATGCCCGCTATTGTCGCTACCGTGGCCTTCGTTTTCGTTGTGTCCGTCGTGTCGATCGAGTGTTGCTGGGCGGGCCTGGCCAGCCGTTCCCATACCGTAGCGAAACACCAACTCTGCGCCGCGATCGGCTCCGACGGTAAGCACTACTACCGTGGCGGCGAGCAGTAGCATTTGAACCCAGCGGGTAGTGGAGGACCGTGACCGACTCGACGCCAGGGTCACTATGCTAGTGAGCACTGCCAAGCCACTGGTAACGAGCATGAAATCGCGGTGGACGTGCACGAGGTCGTGGCCTGCTGTGTCGTGACCCATCTCCTGGGTGGCAATAAACCCGGTAGCCGCGGCCACCACAGCGCCGAGGGTGCCCAGGTAGAGCAGCCAGCGTCCGGTGCGCAGGTAGTCGTCGCTTTTAACCGCCAAGGCGAGCAGCTGGAAGAGCAACGCGACTATCAGCAGGGCTATGGGAAAGTGAACAAAGAGGGGGTGTATGTTGGGGGCGGCAAAAAGACCGGGCAAGGAAATATCCATTTTCAAATCTCCAGTGATTACGGCTGGAACGCTTTCGTCAGCGGGCCACTCCAAGGGGTGGTTACACTCTTAGATGGTTGAACGCGCCGGAGTGGGATCAGATCAGGAGACTACAGGAATCCATCAATGTTCGCCGTCTGTCGCGCGGGGGCGGCTATCTATGGTCCATTGTAGTCCCGGCAAGCACGACTAAACAACCTTGCCTTGCTCCAGTGTCTGGGATCGCGACGAAAAAGTGAGCGATCGCCTCAGCGGCGATGCCCGGCGGGCGCTGCCGAGTCGCTGAACCAGCGATAAAGCGCGGGGATCACCAGCAGCGTAAGCATGGTCGATGTCAGCAGGCCACCAACGACCACGGTGGCCAGTGGACGCTGCACTTCACTGCCGGTACCCGTGGAGAACAGCAGCGGAAAGAGACCGAGCGCCGTGGTTGCGGCGGTTATGAGCACCGGCCTCAGGCGCTGGGTTGCGCCGCGCACCGACGCTTCGTTCACCGGTACGCCGTCTTTCACCAGTTGGTTGAAACAGGTGACCAGCACCATGCCGTTTTCAAGCGCGATGCCGAACAGCGCTATGAATCCTACCGAGGACGGTACCGACAGGTTCTGCCCGGTTGCCCACAGGGCGACCACGCCGCCCACCAGGGCCAGCGGTATGTTGGCAATAATAAGCAGCGAGTTGGCTATCGATCCGAAACTGAGCAGCAGGAGGAAAAACACGATTAGCAGGGTGATCGGCACCACCACGGCCAACCTCTGGTTTGCTTCCTGCTGCAGGCGAAACTGCCCGCCCCAGGTCAGAAGGTAGCCTGCAGGGAGCGTGACCGCCGAGGCCAGCTCCTCGCTGGCTTCGGCCACGAAGGAGCCGATGTCACGGCCGACGACGTTCAGCTGGATGGTGATGAAACGCTGGTTGTCCTCTCGCGTGATCTGCCTGGGCCCGACTATTTCCTCTATGTGGGCGAGTTCGGACAGGGGCACGCGCACGCCCGAGGGCCCGTCGACCAGTATGTCGCCTATGGAGTCCGCCGTGCTGCGATAAGGTGCTGCGAAACGCACGTAGATATCAAAACGGCGGATACCCTCGAAAACCTGCCCGGCCACCTGGCCCCCAACCGCGGCACGGATGGTTTTCTGCACGTCGGCCACGTTCATTCCGTAGCGCGCCACGGCCTGCCGGTTGACGGTGATCACCAGTTGTGGCGTACCCGCCACCTGGTCGACCTGCACGTCAACGGCACCCGGTACGGTCTCGACAACACGCTTGATTTCATTGCCCCTGGCTATGAGTTCGTCGAGTTCATCGCCGAAGAGCTTTATGGCCAGCTCGGCCCTGACGCCCTCCAGCAGTTCGTCCACCGTCATGGCTATCGGCTGGGTAAAGTTGGTGGCTACGCCCGGAATGTCGCCGAGGTCGAGGCGTATCTGTTCTTCGAGTTCGGGTTGCGTGCTCGCCTTGCGCCATTCGCCGCGGGGGTGCAGGAGAATGTACATCTCGGCGCTGTTGACGGGGTCGGTGTGGGCGCCTATTTCACCGCGGCCGATGCGCGTCACCACGCCGCTTATCTCGGGTATCTTCATGAGCCTTCGCTCGACAATCATGGTCAGCTCCGTGCTCTTGGTGAGCGATACCGAGGGCGGCATCGTTAACCGTAGTACCATGGTGCCTTCCTGTAACCTGGGTGTGAACTCCGAACCGAGGCGGGGGAACACTGCCGCCCCGACAAGGAGCAGGCCGACGGCCAGCGCGATGGCGTAACCCCGTCGCTCGACGAAAAACGATACCGCCGGTTCGTAGTACGCGGTGAGCCGGCGCAACACCGCACCGCGCGCGCCGTTGGTTTTCTGTCGACGCATGAGCAGGTCGGAAAGCGTAGGCGCGAGCGCGACGGCGAAGATCAGCGAGCCGAGCATCGCCAGTGCTACGGTGTAGGCCAGCGGCCGAAACGTCTTGCCCTCCACGCCTTGCAGGGTGAAGAGCGGGAGGAAGACGATAACGATGATCGATATGGCGAAAACGATAGGCCTGGCGACCTCGAGGCAGGCACGGCAGATCACCGCGGCCCGTGACTCGTCGGGGTCGGCCTCGGCGAGGGCCCTGTCTACGTTTTCGACGATGACAATCGTGCCGTCCACCATCATGCCTATGGCAATGGCCAGGCCGCCGAGCGACATGAGGTTGGCCGATATGCCGAAGTAGCCCATGCCAAGGGTCGCAAACAGGAAAGAAAACGGAATGGCCAGCGCTACGACGAAACTCGCGCGCAGGCCGCCCATGAAAGCCATGAGCACCAGGGCGACCAGCAGAACACCCTGCACCAGCGCGCTCGTGACGGTGGCTACGCAGGCTTCGACGAGGGTTTTCTGCTCGTAGTACGGTACCAGGCTGATGCCTTCGGGAAGGATACCGTTGATTTCTTCCATCTTGTCTTCGACCTGGCCGATGACGGTGGAGGAGTTGCTGCCGAAGAGCTTGACGACCATGGCCGACACTACTTCTTCAGCGCCGTTTCTCGTCTGCACACCGCGTCGCACCGCGCCGCCGATCTCGATGTCGGCGAGGTCGCTGAGAAACACCGGCGTACCGTCCTTGGACTTGACGACGATATTCTCGAGGTCGTCAACGCCCGAGGCCAGGCCGACCGAGCGCACGATGTATTCCTCGTCGTTTTTTTCGATGAACTGCGCGCCGACGTTGAGGTTGTTCTCGCGTATGCGCTCGATGACGTCGGCGATGGTCACCCCGTAACCGAGCAGGTGCTCGGGGTGAACGTTGACCTGGAACTGCTTCTCGTAACCGCCGATGCCTAGAATCTCGGTCACGCCGGGGACGGTCTGCAGGTGAAACTTGACCAGCCAGTCCTGGATGCCGCGAAGCTCTTCGAGCGAGTAGTTACCGGTCGCGTCTTCGAGGTAGTAGAAGAGGACCAGTCCCATGCCCGTCGAGATGGGGCCGAGCTGTGGTTCTCCGAATCCCTCGGGGATGAGCTCGCGCGCCTCCTGCAGTCGTTCGCCTACCACCTGGCGGGCAAAGTAAATGTCTGTTCCGTCCTCGAAGTAGATGTTGACGACCGAGAGGCCGAAGTTCGATACCGATCGGAGCCTGGTGACCTTCGGCAGCCCGTTCATGGAGGCTTCGATGGGGTGGGTGACGTATTTCTCGACGTCGCCTGGCGCGAGGCCCTCGGTCTCAGTGAACACCTGCACGAGCTTGGGCGAGACATCGGGGAACGCGTCGACCGGGAGCTCGCGGTAAGCCCGGTAGCCTGCGAACCCCACGAGCAGGCCCAGCGCGAGCACGAGCAGGCGGTTGCCGAGTCCAAAGCGTACGAGTGTATCCATCGTCGGTTTACCCGGTCGCCCCTTCGTCAGTGGCCGTGGCCCTGGTCGAGTTCTGAGCGTCCCAGTTCGGCCTTGAGAATGAACCCGCCGCTGGCCACGTAGGTTTCGCCGCTCGATATGCCCGAAAGAACCTCGGCGTGGGTAGTGCTTCGACGCCCGAGTTCAAGTTGGCGAGGTTCAAACGCGCCGTTGCGCTGCACGAACACGACCGAGTGCTCGTCCACCGTCTGGAAAGCGGTGTTGGGCACTGCCACGGCTACTTCTACCGAGGCAATGTCTACGCGCCCGGTCACGAACATACCCGGACGCCACTTGCCCGTGCTGTTGTCGAGCACGACTCGGGCCCGGGCTGTGCGGGTCTCCTCGTCGACCACCGGGCTGACGTAGGAAATGGTGCCGCGCGTGTCGGCCTGGTCGTGGCCCAGCGAGACCAGTACCGACTGGCCTACCTTGACGCTGGCAAGATCGCGTTGGTAGACGCTGAGCTCGATCCACACGTTGCCCAGGTCGGCGATGACGAAGGCCTGGGTCTGGCGGGTGACCGCTTCGCCGCGGGTGATGTGCTTGTCTATTACCGTGCCGTTGGTGAGGGTCGATAAGCCGTAGGACGAGAGGCTTTCGCTGCTCTCGATGATTGCGAGCACGTCACCGGCAGCGACCGTGTCGCCGATGCGGCTGCGAACTTCCTTGACGATACCCGCGTAGCGCGGCACCAGGTGGGCAACGCGGTCTGCGTTGGGTACGACCTCTCCCGGGAGTACCACCTCGGTGGCTATGCGACCGTGCCCGGCCGTTGCTACCTTGAGGCCGAACTCCAGTATGTGGTCTCTCGAGATCGTGACGGTGGTTTTGCCGTGAATATCTTGCGCGTCTTGCGAATCCTCGGCGTGGGCATGTGCTGCGTGGGCCTCTGCTGCGTGGGCATGTGCTGCGTGGGCTGAGCTGCCACGTTGGCCGTGGTCCTCGTCGTTGCCGCCGCTTGCGCCGTAGGCGAGCAGTCCTGCGAAAAACAGTAACGCTGCCGTGTAACGTAACTTGTTGAATCCAAGAACTCTCATTTCAGGATCTCCTGTCGTCGCTGCTTATTTCATCGAGGCTGCTGCCCACCAGCAGCTCCACCTCTACGGTGGCTGCGCGGTAGGCCGCCAGTGTGTCGATGTACTCGCTGCGCAGACTGAACAGTGTCTTGCGAGCATCGACCAGTTCGAGGTAGCTGTAGACGCCTCGCCGGTAGGCAATGGTGGCGCCCTCAAAGGCGTTGAGGGCCAGTGGCAGCACTTCGTCCCGCAAGGAGACGACAGCTGCCCGCGTTGACGCGAGCGACTCGTAGGCCGTCGCCAGGCCGGTGCGCGCGCGCAGGCTGGCGGCTCGTTGTTCCTGGACGGTCTTGGCCAGCCGGCGCTTCGCTTCGAGTGTTCCTGCGCGGTTGCGATCAAAAATCGGCAGCGGCGCACTCAGTTCAAAGACAAAGGCCCTGCTGTCGCTTTCTCTCGACCAGCGGGGTCCGCCGGTGAGGGTCAGGTCGGGTGTAGAACGGGATTCGGCCAGTGCCAGTTGGCTGCGGCGCTGGGCCAGCTCGGATTCCCAGCGAGCGAGCGCGGGGGCTTGCTCTGCCAGTTGCTGCAATCGCGCTAACGGTGGCAGGGCGGGCGGGGCCGCGCGCAGTTGCCCGTCGGCCCGCGAGAAGGTATCGCTGCCGCTGCCCCAGGTAGCAGCAAGCCGTTTTCTCGCCGAGGCGAGCTCTGCCCGGTGTCGCTGCAGGGCGATCAGCGAGGCTGCCAGGGAAACCTCGGCGCGGTACTTATCTATGCTCGACACAGCGCCCGCGCGCAGTTGTTTTTCAACGGTTTGCAGCACGGTTTTTCCGACGCCTGCCAATTCCTCGGCCAGCGCGAGCCTCTCCTGCGCGGCCAGTACAGCCACGAAGGCGCGTTCGACCTCGGCCAGGGTTTCGATTCTTGCGGCGCGCCAGGCCCAGGCCGATGCGTCTCGTTGGTGGCTGGCCAATTGTCGCCGCTTGCTGCGTTTGCCGCCCAGTTCGATGAGCTGGGAGATGCGCAGGGTCTGCTCGGAGGCTCCGAAGCCGCTTTCTTCGTTGGAGCCGGCAAAGTTTTCTATTTCGAACGAGAGTTCCGGGTTGGGAAGCAGGCCTGCCTGCGACACCCGGGCTTCGCGCGCCTTGAGCTCCCAGGAAAACGTGGCGAGGCGAGGGTTGTGTTCGAGGGCAAGCTGTATTGCCTGCTGCAACGAGACCGCAGCGCTGACCTCGGCGTGTACTGTTGGCCCGGCTGCGTGCAACAGCAGTGCCGCGGCGAGCACGGCTATGGTCGGCGCCTTACTTTGCGTCGTTTGTCCTTGTTGTTTTCGGTTCATCAAGCGGTTCTCCGGTACGAGCAGGGTCGGGCCGCGAGCTATCGCGCGGCCTTGCAGAAAGCCTACCGCCGCCCGGGGGGCAGCTGCGGGCGCCAACGGGGGTCGGCTGCTAGACTCGGAGTACGGTGCTTCTGATGAACGCGGCGCGCTGGGAGCAGTGGCCGGCGAGGAGGCAAAGAGCCCGGGCCGGTTGTCGGCCTGCTGTCGCCGGCGCAACGATGGCCAGCAGGGCGTGGGAAACAAGCGAAGCGTTGCCGGGCTTTTCGTACTTGCTCGACAGCTGGCCGAGCAGGGGAATGTCGGTGCAGGCTTCTGAGGCCAGTGAAACGCCGCCGCTGGTATGGCTGGCGGTGGCGTGGCCATCGGCCGCAGAGCCGATCGGGTCGCAGGGAGCAGTTGCATGGGCGAGTTCTATGCCGCTGTGACCGTCCGGCCCCACGCAGTAGACCAGCTGCGAGCCCAGGCCCAATGTAAGCCCCAACCAGGCCAGCAGGCCGAGCGTTGCCATCGCACGTGCTGTGTTAACTGCTTTCATCTCTTCGCGTCGGGTAGGGCGGTGCCGGGTGGCGTCCGCGCAGATCCATCGACTCTACCAGCCTAACATGGGTTTTTGCTCGCAGGGGATTGTTTTTGGGGGGGTGTTTGTCCGGGCAACTGGTTACTTCCTGCCTACCGGTGCAAGGTGTCGCGGTGCGCGTTGTCATTCCTATTCCGGCCGCCGACTTTGATCCCACCGAGGTCTCGGTGCCGTGGTCTATTCTGCGTGCCGAGGGCTACGAAGTCGTTTTTGCTACGCCCCTGGGACAACCGGCTCGGGCCGATGAGCGCATGCTCAATGGCAGGGGATTGCTCTTCTGGGCCCCCGTGCTGCGGGCTCGTCGAGAGGTCCGCGAGCTTCACGACGAGATGATACGTTCGCCCGAGTTTCTCTCTCCGCTGTCCTGGTCGCAACTCGCGCAGTTGGAAGCCGACGGGCTGATTCTCCCGGGGGGGCACGCGCCGGGAATGAAATCATACCTGGAATCGCCCGAGGTACAGGGCCTCGCGCTGCGCTTCTTTGCCGAGCGGCGGCCGGTTGCAGCCATCTGTCACGGCGTGGTGGTGCTGGCCAGGGCCGTTGATCCTGACACCGGTCGTTCGGTTCTTTTCGGTCGCAGGAGCACTTGCTTGACCAGGCCCATGGAAATGAGCGCCTGGTCGATGACCGTCCTGTGGCTGGGGAGATACTATCGAACATACACGCAGACGGTCGAAGAGGAAGTGTGTGCAGCCCAGGGCGAGGGTGATCCGGGAGGACCACCGCTTTTCAGCCGGGGACCTTTCGCGTTGTTCCGCGACGGACCCGCGGTGACAAAAAGGGGCTACACGGTGAGGGATGGGCAGTACCTTTCAGCGCGATGGCCAGGCGATGCCTACGCGTTTTCGCGTGATTTTGTAGAGATGCTTGAAGGCCTCCCGTAACCGCCGGACCGCAGCGACCAGGCGAGCCCGGTGGCGGTGCCGGGCACCGAGCCGTCGGCTGCTCAGACTCGAGGTAGCACTTCGCCGGCGATCAGTTTGAGACTGGGCCAGGCCAGCTCGGGCGGCAAGCCGCCGCACAGGGGTTGGGTGATCAGGTAGCCGTCGTCGGCCCCGTGGTGCCCCGGTATCACCAGCTGCAGGCAGCCGTGTTGCTCCGCCCACTCGGCCATGTCGAGAGCGGCAGCGTAGGGAATTGGCTCCCCGGGCCGGACTCGTGAGGGCTGCGAGCTGGGGAGCAG
>JACNKC010000061.1:17402-85662 GCA_014382245.1 Pseudomonadota bacterium
CTGCGAGCTGGGGAGCAGTCCGAGAGGCAACAGGTATATTAAATCGCCTTCGTAGAGAATTGGCTCCGCAGCCGATTGGCTGCGCGAACCGAATCGCAAAATGGTCCGCTGGGAATCGACGAGATTTGGTTAACAGGGGGGAGAGCGGCCCCAAAGGCGCGCTGTGTTGGCCCGTGTCGCGCCCGGAAGCCTGAGCGCTCCATCGTTGGACAGGCGCCTGAGAGGACGCACGTGGGCGGCGGCCAAGCTGGCTCAACTCGTTCGCGCCAAGGTGAAGAACGAGTATCTGCGGGGGGTGCTCGTGCGCCTCGATGACGTCGTGTTCACGGCGGTCAAGGATCTGCAGCAGACAGTGGTGGGCGAGATCAAGCTGGCGAGCGCCGATGGCAAGATCTCCGATGCCGAGAAGCGGCGGGTCAAGGACCAGGCGATTGCCAACGTGAAGTCACACCTCGGCACCAAGGGCATCGGCGAGCTCGCCAAGGTCCTCGGCTTGGGCAGCGGAGCCATCGACGGACTGCTCTCGTCGAAGGTCGAAGCCGCGGTCCATGATTTGCGTCGCGCAAGCGCGGCAACGCCAGTTGCGGAGGTGGCTCGCCCTTTGGCCCCATCGCCGACGGCCTGAGCGAAGGACTCAAGGCCGCCGGCGCGTTCGAGCCCGGGCACGGCAAGCTCGACCTCTTCGGCTACGTGCGCCCCGACGCCATGGGCGGATCGGTGGACTACGCCCATCGGATCACCACGGGCATGTCCGCCTTTGCCCGCGGCTGGGGCGGCGCCAGGCGCGATCCCATGCGCGGATGGACCCCGGATTACGGCGCGATGGGGGGCCTGCGCTGGGAGTGGTGAGGACAGAGCGGCACCCAGCCAGGGCCCCATCTCCGCGACATCTCGCCATATTCCAACCTCTTGGAAATAAAGAGGAATCTGACTTGAGGTGTTCGGCCACCGGAGCCATGAATGTTCTCAGAACACAAGAAAGCCCTGCAAAAACAAGGGCTTGAGAAAAGGAGAACAGAATGGCCAAGCGAAGCAAGAAGACGAAGACGACCAGCCCGGCGGAACCGATCATCGGGCAGATCACCACCTACCACGGGGACGAGCACCCCTACCTGCGAGGGCACAAGGTCAAGATCATCGCGGTGCTGCACAACGCGGCCAAGCCCGGCATCGATGTGGACGGCCCGGACTACGACCACATCACCGACGACGAGGACCTGGCCCGCGCGGGCGGGGTCACGGCTTTCGACCGCATCGACGTCCAACCCTGGCTCGACAGCAAGGAGCGGTTCAGCTTCGTCTCCAGCGACCCACTCGCTGCCGACCTCGATTGCTTCCGTGACCTCGCTACAAACGGAGGTGCCCGATGAACGCCGCCACCCAACTCAAGACGGTCGACAAGCTGAAGACCAAGGCGCTGCGCGAGAAGCTGGAGGAGCTGACCGGCAAGCAGACGCGATCGAACAACCGGCCCTATCTCCTCAAGCAGGTCATCAAGGCGCTCGAAGAGCAGGCCGCGCGCGAAGCCGCCAAGGCCAAGCCGAAGAGCAAGCGCACTGCGCAGAAGCCACGCGAGCGAGACCCTCGGCTCCCGCCGGTCGGCACCATCCTGGAGCGCGAGCACAAGGGCAAGAAGATCTGCGCCACCATCCTGGACGACGGATTCGAGTATCACGGCAAGACCTACCGCTCCTTGTCGGCCGTCGCCCGCGAAGCAACCGGGACGATCTGGAACGGGTTCCTCTTCTTCAAGGTCATCCCCTACGCGCGCCGCGAACAACTGCAGAGCGAAGGAGGTGCGCGATGAAGGTCAGCGACCTGATCGAGCTGCTCGAAGGCATGGACCCTGACGCCGACGTCTTCATCATGGCTCAGCCCAACTGGCCCTTCGAGCACAGCCTGTCCGGCGTCTGCCAGCGCAGCGACTTCACCGAGCCCGATGACTGCGACGACGACGAGGACGAGGTGGAAGAGGCACCGCGCGGTCGCGACCGGTGGGGCGCCTCCGAGTCGCAGCTTCCGAGCAACGACGTCTTCCTCATCGAGGGTAGCCAGCTCCGCTACGGCAACAAGAACGCATGGGACGCGACGTGACGCGCGGCAGGGAGACCAACATGGGACCACAGTTTTTCCAAACCAGAATGGGCCAGCGCTACTACGAAGTCACCGCCCCCAAGATCGCCACCGAGCTCGCGCGGCTTGCCGACAACGTCGCTGCGCTCAATGAGACACTGACGCGGGTGCTCGACGCACCGGGCTGCCATGGCGACAGCCCAGCAAAGCTGTGCGTCAAATGCGGAGCGGTGCTCGTCAACCCACAGCTTCAAGGCGAGGAGCGCTGCGCCCAATGCGGTGATGCGCCCTGAGTCACCGCGAAGTGCCAAGACAAACCGTCGAGCCACTCAGCGGCCCCGAATCCGGCGCACCTATCCACAGTGCGTCCACAGCCCCTGTGGACAGATACCCGATCAGCACGGCGGGGAACGAGTGTTAGGATTCCTAACAACTATTGATTCCGTGGAGGTAATTTGTTAAGAGCGTTTCTCTGCGGAGACCCGTGGAGAAACGAATATGGACGAAAAAGCACACGATATCGGGCGTATTCTCCAGCAAGCGCGAAAATCACGGGGCCTCACCCAGGCTGACGTGGCACCCCAGCTCGGTGTTTCGCGTGCGACCGTCGCCCAGATTGAGACGGGCCGACGGCTCTTGAAGGCCGAGGATCTACGCCGACTGGCGTCGTTCTACGGTTGTAGCCCGAGCGAACTTCTAGCCCCGACTCCCAGCGATCAGGAAGTGGATGGCGTCGCTGAGTTGCTCCGCACCCATCCTGGCCTTGCGGAAGATCAGGGGCCGAGCTCGTTCTCACATGTGTGCGCGATGGCGAGAGCCCTTACCGATCTGGAAGCAAAACTCGAGATCGACTCCATTGCACACCCGCTTCCTGTGTATGGAGCCGAGCGCGCGAATACGCAGTGGGAAGCGGCGCGACAAGGATATCGCGTTGCGGAAGATGAGCGTCGTCGCCTAGCCCTTGGAGAGGGGCCCGTCCGTCTCGTCGACGAACTGCTCATGACGTTGGGCGTTCGTTCCGCCAAGGCAATCCTGCCGACAGGTATTGTCTCGATTTCTATCGCTCATCCAGATCACGGTTTTCTCGTCGTGGTCGACAAGAACCTGAGTCTCGAACACTGCCGTTTCAGATACGCTCACGGACTCGCCCATTTCCTCTTCGATACCGAAGGGCCGTGGTGCGCATGCGGCTTTGATGCAGCGCCCGATTTCACCGAGGTAAGGGCGGACGCTTTCGCAAGCAGTCTTCTGATCCCGCAGCATGGCCTACGCCGATATGTGGAAACCCTCGGCAAGGAGACGTTAGCACGCGGTGCTCCAGCGGTGCTCTCCGTGTTCTCGGAGGGCGACGGTCGCGATACTACGGGCGAGGGCCGTCGCGTGGATGGTCGCCAACGAAAAGGTCGCCACCCGCTGACCGCGTCGGACGTCCTACGCACAGCTCACTATTACGGCACGAGCCCGAGCGTGGCGGCCCATCGTTTGAGAAACCTCCGGCTTCTCACAGACCCTGAACTGCGTCGGCTAGAAACGATGCTGCAAAGTGAAGTGCATACACCGACCAGCAACGAACTCTCGTTGCCGGCTGAAGTTCACGAGATGGACTCCCTTCGCGCTCGGCTGGCGACGCTGGCAGCCACTGCCCTCCACCGGAGAAGTATCGATGGCCCGAGATTCAACGAGCTAGCGGAACTCGCGGGGGTTGACGAGGCAGACCGAGAGCGTCTCTTGGCCATCACTGCAACACACTCACAACAAGAGCATGAGAGTTCTCGCCCAATAACCGAGGCAATCGCCTCACCGAAGACGAAACTATCATGAAGAGGAAAATCAACATTGCAATCGTCGGTGTTGGCAACTGCGTCAGTTCCGTGCTCCAGGGGCTTGATGCCTTGATACTATCGACATCGAGATCCACGAAAAAGGGCTCGCTTGGCGAGGGTCGCGCCATCAGATGCATCGTCAATTCGCCACAATGGTTTGGGGGAACGCTATGAACTCGTCAAAGGCATGCCGGACCGTACGCGAACGCTGCAGCGACCTCGAATCTGCTGCAACATGGCACTCGCGGGAAAAGAAGGGCTAGGCGTTGATGACTGGCTTGCGTTTGTTTACTCCCGGGCCCGTGCCCATCGAAACACATTTGCGGGACATAGGTGGACAACAGATCCCCTACCATCGCACCGAGGCGTTCTCCGAATTCACCCACGAACTGCTCCGCGGGCTGGAATACGTCTTTCAAACCAAAGGGTCCGTTGCGTTACTCACGGGCTCCGGCACCTCCGCAATGGAGGCCGCTGTACTCAATTTCCTCTCAGCGTCCGACAAGGTGCTGATCATCAACGGTGGGACGTTCGGCCAGCGGTGGTGCGACCTCTGTGACGTTCATTCAGTTCCCTACCAAGAGTATCCGGTGCCGTTGGGTGGTGACATTGACCCAACTCATCTGGACACGCTCCTGGCAGACCATTCATTCACTGCGTTGCTGGTGAATGCCCATGAGACCTCAACCGGTCATCTGTATGACGTGCAAGGTATGGGGGATACCGCGCGACGGCATGACGTATTCTTTATCGTGGATGCGATCGCGAGCATCTGTGCTGATCCGTTCTTCATGGACGAATGGCATGTTGATGTTGCGCTCCTAAGCTCGCAGAAGGCTTTGGCACTGCCGCCGGGGTTATCGTTCGTGGCAATGAACCAGAGGGCCATCGAGCGTTTGGCTACCCGTCGTGCCCCAACCTTGTACTTCAATCTTGGTGACTATCTCGCGAATCAGAAGCGTGGACAGCTCCCGTACACCCCGGCGATCGGACTGATGATGCAATTGCATCAGCGTCTCCATGATATTCAGCAGCAAACCTTGTCTGCATTGGTACGGACCCATCGGGAACGGGCGGCTTCATTCCGGCAGTCACTGGATGGTCTTCCCTTCAAGGTATTCCCGTTTCGACCCTCCAACGCCATGACGGCCCTGACCTGCGATGGGCTGGACGCGTCGAGGGTTGTGGAGGAACTACGAGCCCGTCACCACATCGTCGTAGCCCCCAATAGCGGCGCTCTGAAAGCGAAAGTTTTTCGCATCGCTCATATGGGCGCCCAAACCGATGAGGACCTCAAGGCTTTGGTGACGGCGCTCAGAATGGTCGCTGTTTCGACTACCCACCCCCCCACGGAAGCGGTTATCACATGAAGGCGATCATCATGGCTGCAGGAGTCGGATCCCGACTCAAACAGGTCAACGGAGACAAACCCAAATGCCTGATTGAGATCGATGGAGGCACCCTAATAAGTCGATCCGTATCAAAGCTTCGGGAGCGGGGTATTACCGACATTAGCGTGATTACCGGCTACAAGAGCGAACTCGTCCATCAGGCGCTCCAGTCGCGCGTGAACTATTTTCACAACCCCTACTTTCGGGTCACCAACAGCATCGCATCCCTATGGCTGGCGAAGGACACGCTTTGCGACGATGTGATCCTGATGAACGCCGATCTCTACTATGAGGACGCAGTCTTGGACATGGCGCTGGCCCAGACGGATTCTGTAGTCATGCTCTCTGATTGCACCAGGATCGAAGATGCCGACTTTCGCTTTGGGGTGCAGGGGAATCGTATCTTGAAGACGGGCAACCGGCTTTCCAATGAGGAGACAGACTGCGAGTACGTCGGCATCGTCCGCATCGATCGCAGTTTCATCCATACCTTCAAGGAGCGTCTCGACGAGATGATCGAGCGCGGGGACTTCCGCAACTGGTGGGAGGGTGTCCTGTACGACTTCATCGACAATGGCATCGATGTCTTCCACAAGGATGTCGAGGGAGCGTTCTGGACCGAAGTCGATCATCTTGGCGACTACAACCGCCTGACGACGTGGATCTCGAACAACAGAACCTTGGGATATCGGATCGGGCCTCCCCTCGGGGAACGCGCGGGCCTCCTCCCCGACGTGACCAGATACGATGGCTCCAAGCAGGCGCTCTCGTGAGCGGCAAGCTGACGCGCCTCTGGGCCACGAAGAACAAGAACGATGAGTGGTGGTCGTCGTTCGTTACCGCGCCGCTGGCCGTTGCTGCCAACTATGTTGTCGTCGACTTCAAGTGGCTAACGCCAAATTTGATCACACTGCTCTCATTCATAACGGCCCTCGCGGCGAGCGTTTTCATCCTGATCGGTGGTCAGGTTGAGTTCTTCATCGCGGCGGTGTTGATCCACGCCAGTCACATCCTGGATTGCATGGATGGCCAGATGGCACGGTATCGCGGTGTGTCCTCACGTGCAGGCAGTTTCTTCGACAAGGTGACCGACCAGATCCAGGTCGTCCTCTGGTTTGGTGCGATCGGCTACGCTGCTCATGCTCAGTCCCACAGCACCGTGCCAGTCTTCCTGGCATTTGTGGGCGTCGCCTTCTACTCCTTGCGGGGCTACGTTAAGTACGTTGTGGTCTACATGGAGATGTGTAGCGACAAGAACTACCTCGAGAATTCGTCCCAGAGCGTGGCTGCTCCCGGGAAGAGCGTGGCGGGACTCGGCCATGGTGTGGCGGCCAATCTTCGGTGGTTTGGGAACGAACAGAGGAAGCTCATCCAATTCGACGAAGGGGTGTTCATCTTCATGCTATCCATCGCTCTGATCTTCAATGTCCTGACGCCAATGCTCTGGGTCTTCGCGATCAGTCAGGTTTGCTACGGCGTAGGACGCAGTCTTCAGCGCGGGCGTCAACTCCATCTCCACCAACATCCACAGCTTCTGAGAGCGAGGGACAAGTAACCCAGATGGACTCGGAACTGGATACGCCGGAGAGGGCGTCTTGGTCGAAAGACAAACTCCGGCACACCCACTCGAACTGGAAATACCAATGAGATGTAGTCCAGAGGAAATCACCGTCGCTCCGAACGTTCTTGAAACCTCATCCGTAATCGCCACTTACGTCCCAGATTTAATCTACGCAAAAGGATTTGATGTTTCCTCTGTGTTTGATTGTGGCGATGAGATGAAACGTTACGCCGGCGATGTCGATTATCATAGCTTAATGCACAATGTTCAAAAGCCCAGCCTCGTTTCTCGAAACGTCGAGGCGCTATCTTTCTTTGCAAACAAATTGGTCCTCCGAGAATGGGTCGATGGCCTAGTTCCAATTCAAAAGAGTTTTGGGTTTAGTTCGGACCTAAGCGATGAACTAGAGATTAAGCGATTATTTCAGATAGTTGTTTCAAAGGTTAGAAGCCTTGAAGAATTCATTATCAAGCCAGTCAACGGTTCGGAAAGTATCGGCACGCTAAAAGCATTCCTGTATCTCGGCGAGATAAGGACGCAATTCTTGGGTAGTTCAAAGATTGACCGTTTGGATTTCAATGGCGACGCGGTAATTTCAGATTACGACTCGTTCAAATATTGGATCCAGGAGACCATGCTTGGAACTACCTCTGGCAATATTGATACTCATCTTCGTCACATACAGCCGGGCTTGATCATCCAAGAGCTATTTCCTCATGACCAAGAACAGCGAGGGCCTACAGAAATGAAGTTCAATACGGCCTGGGGGGAATTGCTTTACGTCGGATGTAGAAATAGCAAAGGTGTTTGTCTGGGAAAAGATGGAGAACATCTTGAGGGGGATCTGGGGTTGGCACATGTTCTACAGGCTCTATTCTTTGAGAACCTGAAAGGCATGGCCTTGTCTTTAGCGAGAGCTTCTACATTCCCTAATCTAAGGTTCGACTTTTTTGTTGATATTGAAAGTGGTGAGTGGGTGTTGAACGAGATCGCGACCTTGGCGGATTGCAGGTCTTATCCAAACTATATTTTAGCGACTACGGGGGAGTTTTATCTTAAGGGGTGGATCGAGAATGCCTATAGAAAATTTGAGACCCCTCTTACTGTGCCGCTCCTTCGAGAACGTTTATGCAGTGAAATGATGAAGCCTGCAGCCTGAAAACCAGGCGGCTGAGAACGTGCCGTTGTGACCAGGAGAACCAACTGTTTCGCGCGGAATTTCAGACCGTAACGATGGCCACTGGCGTCTTGGACACCATCCTGGGAAACGAACCCTGTCTCGTTCTCTGCTACCTGCCTATCCCCCAGGAGGAGATCACGTCTCGTGGGGCACCAAAGACGCCCTGGAGCAAACCACGCAGTCCGGAGAAGACGGCTCGATCGTTGATGCACACAGGGCGAGGATCAGTGAGAGCGCCATTGTGGAAGAGCAGCTAACAAGACTTACAGACTACGTCGTAGCCAACTATCAAGAGTGGCTGATCGTCCCGGTCATCGTCCTTGCTGGCTATCTCGTCATCAGGACAACGGACAAGTATGTCGCGCGCTTCTTTGATCGGGTGGAGTACGACCGGACCCTGGAAATCCTGTTCCAGAAAACGATCAAGGTCTTTCTCTGGAGCGTCGTGCTCATCTTGGCGTTGGCGAACATCGGCTTTGATGTCTCCGGCTTTATTGCAGGCCTCGGAGTGATGGGGTTCATCGTCGGTTTTGCCGTCAAAGACGTGCTCTCGAATCTGGCTGCCGGGATGTTCTTGCTTGTGAAGCGGCCCTTCAAAGTCGGGGAGTCGGTCAATGTGGCGGGCGTCCAGGGCAACGTCGAGGAAATGACTCTCTCCTCTTGTCTCGTCATCACCGAGGAAGGGCACCACGTGACGATTCCAAACGCCAAGATATGGGGCAACGCCATCCGAAACTTGTCGCGAGGGGCGTCCAAACAGCGCGGTTCTTGACGGCAACCCCAAGAGCGACGACCGAGATCTGCATGGGCCACTCTCTAGCGTGCACCGGGCATTGGTGCCGTCTACAGTCGCATCGGCAAGCGGTTAGGGAGAGTCATCGGCTCTGCGTCGGAGCATGCTTTCGAAGCTCATCCTTTAGGATGATGTTGGAAGTCTGCGTCTCGGGATCGAACACGATCGCAACATCGCCCCGGTCGAGTTGGCGCCTCGCGGCATCTTTCTTGTCATCTAAGGTGCGTTCTTCAGCGCCGTAGTCGGTTCCGTCACGGGTCACGAACTCCTCGATCAAGCCGTCGAGCGCCTGGGGACTCAATGCCTCGCCAGGGATCTGTACGAACGTCACCACGGCTGCTCCTGCCTGTTCAGGGATCGATCTGGACCGTCAATCCAATCTCGCCACCTTGGCGCTCGCCAAAATTCCCTGTGAACTTCTGAGTGTCGCGAGCCCATGACCAAGCTTGGCCTTGTGATGCCTGCCAATCAAGCAATCGCTCTCGTCTTGCTACCCGTCTGAACCCCAGCCACTCGATCGACGATGATGCCCCCGCGCAAACCGTTGGTCTCAAAGGGTTCGCGGCCCATAGAGTAGTTGAACGGATTTGCTCGGTGCTGTTAACCAAGCCCGATTGCTCTCTCCCCAATCTCCACTCTGGAGAGCAATTTCGACCCCGATCAGGCCGTTCACACGAATCGCAAATGCTCTCCGCGACGCTCATCAGAGACCCCGCCGACGACACCAACACCCGCAAACACCTGCCACACGTGGCGCTTTGCTCGCGAAGGCGTGCGACGCGGCGCAAACGGCGGTTGTTAAAAGGTGCCCCCACACTGGTTCGTGTGGGGGCATAAATGGCTCCCCGGGCCGGACTCGAACCAGCGACAAGGTGATTAACAGTCACCTGCTCTACCAACTGAGCTACCGGGGAACGTTGGGCGAATCCCATTGTATAGCCCAGCCTTGGCGAGCGGGCAAAAAAGATGTCGCGGCAAAGCCACCGGTCGGGTGGTGGTAGCGGGTCAAGCTCAGGGGTCTACGTAGCCAAGATCGCGTAGCTTCTGTTTAAGCTCTTCGGGAATCTCGTCGCTGCCTTCATGGTCGTTTTTCGCAGCTTTGTTACGGCGGCCCTGTCCTTTGCCATCGAGCAGTTGGTTGGCTTCGGCCCATTCGTCGAGCCCTGCCGCCCAGGAGTATACGCCGTGGCGGCTCGGAAGGGCGTTGAGTTCTCCGGGGTCAACGCCGAGATCGTAGGCCTCGTTGCTGTCCTCGTCGGTGTAGCGCACGAGCTTCTGCGAGCCGCGCCTTTCGGCGATGACCGGTCCCCGGCTGCCTAGTTTGCCGGCCGCGGTGCCGGCTTCGCTGTATATCGGGGTCTCGGTCGGCCGGTTCGAAGCGGTGTCGAACGCGCCTGCACCCAGCAGTCCCACGAGTGACGGTCCGGGCATCGAGTTCTCTACTCCGACCAGCTCGAGCAAGGTAGACGGCACGCTTATCGAGGCGGATACGGGTTCTTTTATCCGTGGCCCGTGATCGGTAAGCCCGGGTACGCGCAGCACCAAGGGTACGTTGACGACCTCGGCGTAAACAAAACGCACGTGGTCACAGTTGCCGTGTTCAAAGAATTCTTCGCCGTGATCCGAGGTCACCAGCACCACGGTCTTGTCGGCGAGGCCGAGCTTGTCCAGTTCGTCCAGAAAACGGCCTACGTGGCGGTCACCGCCGCGGATAGACGCGTCGTAGAGCGATACAATGGCGTCAAGGTTGGCCGGCCGCTCTCGTTTTTCGCGACCGCAAAAGCCACTCGCTTCTCTGCGCGAGAGGTCGCCAAAGCCGAGTGCCCGGCGATCGGCCAAAGAGGAATAGTAGGGACGATGGGCATTGTAGCCGTGCAGGAACAGGAAAAAAGGCCGATCCTGGTTGAGGCGCAGCCAGTCGAGAGCGCCGTCCATATTGTGTTCAAAGCGCCGGCCGTCGGCCTGGTAGACGTCAAACCCACGGGCAAACCCGAAGTGGGCCGACACGAATCCTCCCCCGGTGAAGGCCCCGGTCGCGTACCCGGCGTCTTTGAATTCTTCGGCCAGCATGCGCGCCGACTGCGGTAGCCGCCGCATGGCGGGGTAGCGTACCACCCCGAGCACGCGCGGTTGCAGGCCGGTCATCATCGAGCCGTGGGCGGGTAGCGTCCACGGTGACTGGCTCACGGCTTGCTCAAAAAGCGCTGATCCAGCGGCGAGTTGGTCCACCGAGGGTGAGGTGTCACGGGAGTAACCGTAGCAGCCCAGGTGGTCGGCCCGCACCGTGTCCATGGAGACCAGCACGACATTGCAGCCGGGGCAGGCCGCGTCAGGGCGGGCAGTACCCGGACCGGCGGCCGGGCGTTCGCTACAGGAAGCGAGCAGGGCCATCAGGGCACCGAGGCCGACGAGAAGCAGCCGTGGGAATGGAGAAAGGGTCATGCAGTGGCTATGATAGGCAGTCTGCGTGGGCGGGTCTATTCCGCTTGGCGCTGAATCGCCGACCGGGGGCTGGGGCTGGAGCCTGAAGATTCTGCGGTCCCCGTGCTTCGTGGCAAATTTGGTCGGCCCAGGGAGAAAAACGAAAGGTGAAACGATCAACACCGGCAATTATGCTGGCCGCGTTGCTGGTACTGGGCCTGCTGGCCCTGCCGGGGCAACGCGCCGGGACGCTGGCCCAGGGCCGTGTGCTCGTGCTTGGCGTCGACGGCGGCACCTGGGACGTGATCGTACCCATGATCGAAGCCGGCGAACTGCCGGCGCTGGCGGGCCTCTACCGGCGCGGGGTTCACGGGATTCTCAAGACTCGGCCGCCGGTAATTTCGCCGGTGGTGTGGTCAACCATGTTCACCGGCAAGCTGCCCGCCGAACACGGCGTTCTGAACTGGAAGACCTCCCACTCTACTCACCGCCAGGTCAAGGCAGCGTGGAACATTGCCAGTGATGCTGGGCTTCGCAGCCACGTGTACAACGTGCCCGGCTCATGGCCGCCCGAACAGATCAACGGACGCATGGCTTCCGGTTTTCCACTGAGCGGCTCTACCATAGGCGGCGGCACCGGCGAGGTTTACGATCTTTCGCTGGCCGATCCCTCCGACGGCAACCGGGTCTTCAAGGACAACGAGAGGGCTATCCGCGGCGCGGCCCGCGGCCTGGAGCCGGGGCGGTGGAGCGACTGGTTCGACGTTGGCCAGCTGCGCAAGCCAGCGCTCAAGGGGCGGATGCGCGTGCGAAAGCTCGCGCCTGACAGGATCTACGCCACACCGTTTTACAGGTCAGACGCGGGCCTGGTAGTCACCTGGCCCGAAGAGCTTGCCGAGCAGCTCAGGGAAGAACTGGGGCAGGCCTACATTCCCGAGGGACCGGGCTGGAGCCGCCACGCCGAGCCCGATACCCCCGATTTCCTGGCCGAGCACCTCGCCCAGGTCTCGCGCCTGCAAAGCGGCGCGGCGGGTCTTTCGATTGCCGACGACTGGAGACTGTTTATCTACGTGCACACGCTTGTTGACCGGGTGTCTCACCCATACTGGGCCTACATGCGCCCGGACGACTACGAGGGCATGGATGCTGAAAAGGCGCGTCGTTACGGCGAGGCGGTGCCCGATGCCTACCGCGAGACCGACCGGCAGCTGGGGCGATTGCTCGCCGAAATCGATGACGACGTCTACGTGGTGGTGGTCTCAGACCACGGATTCAAGTCGAGCAAGAACCGCAGCCTGCTCATCGGCACGCACGATTTTGACGGAATCTACCTGGTCGCGGGGCCGGGAATCGAGCCGGGTGACGGGCCCGAGACCAACATCGAAGACGTGGCGCCCACGCTGCTTTACTTGCTGGGACTGCCCGGAGCGGCAGACATGGTGGGCAAAGTATTTGCGCCGGTGGCTGATTCGCTCGGTGGAGACCGGCTGAAAGTTGCCAGCTATGAAGACCTGCAGCGCCCGGGTAACGATCAACCGGTGGACAAATCCACCTGGGAACAGCTGCGGAGCCTGGGATATGTGACCGGCGACCCGCCCTTGCGCGCGAACGAAGCCGGGCAGGCTCGCTGATAAGGGTTCAGCCTCAGTGACGGACCGGTTCTTCGGCCCCGTCGTCCTCGAACACTATCTCGCCGTCGTTGACCAGTGCCAGGACGACCGCGTCCAGGTCTGCCAGGACTCGGCCCTTGAGGCTGAAATAGGTCACGCCGCGCCGTATGGCGTCGGCCAGTTCGGTGACGAGAAACACCGTGTCGTGTGAGCAGCCGAGCAACTCGGCACCGGTAATGGGGGCACGCACTGTGGATGTGGGACGTGTCGATCGCATGCCCTGTTGAAACCAAGAAGCGTGCCACGGCGCCTCTGCGGCCACCCGCGTTCCAAGCGGGTTTGCAGGGGAGTGTTCGATAGCGTCCACCGACAATTCTGCTCCTGGCGGCCTCCGAGTTGCAGTTCTGCATGATCAGCCTGTTCGTTAGTGGCACGCCGATTGCTCACTACTGCGAGCCCGAGGGGCAGGTAAGGGCGAGGAGAAAGAACGATGACAAAAATACTGAAACGACTAAGGGACGATGAGCAGGGAGCATCCATGACCGAGTACGCGTTGCTGTTGGCAATGATTGCGCTTGGTACGGTGGGTGCGGTCACGGCTTTCAGTGACCAGATACTTACGCTCTTCAGTTCATTCAACCAGTTCTAAGGCAGGATCGTGGCACCGCAACGCGCAAGGCAGCAAGTGGCAAGAATTTGTCGCTGCAAGTCCAACAATGTCCGCTCAGCGGGCGTAACGGGCGCAGCCCCGACGGTAAAACGCGGAAAAACGAGCCTTGCCAGAGATTTTTCCGGTGGCACAGAGATTGCTGTTTACCGCCGGGAACAGATGGGCATTAAGCCCTGTTAACAAACGAAACCCAGGAGGAAAGAGAAAATGGAACTTATCAAGGCACTGTGGAAAGACGAGCAAGGCGCTTCGATGGCCGAATACGCGTTGCTGATGGCTCTCATAGCCGTTGCTACGATTGGTGCGATCACCGCGCTTCGCGACCAGATCATATCGATCTTCAACGACGCTACCACGACGCTGTCGACCGCCAGCTGAAGTGGTCGGGTCAAGTTGAGCCGGGTGCCATCTCACCGATGGTACCCGGTTTAGCTTATGTTCACCGTAAGGTGACAAGACGTGGAATACGCTCTTAATACTCTTGTTGCGGTTCCCGCGCTGATCTTCATGTTCCTGGCTGCGGCCAGTGACCTGCGGGCACGCAGGATTTCCAACAAGCTTAATTTTTGCGCGGCCCTGCTCGGCGCTTGGTTGCACTTCGTGACCGGTGGCGTGGAGGGTCTCGGTATGTCGCTGGGCGGTATGACCGCCGGCCTCGGCCTGCTGTTTGTGCCTTTCGCGGCGGGAATGGTTGGCGGCGGCGACGTCAAGTTTGCAGCGGCCGCGGGATCCTTTCTCGGGGCCGGGCTGTTGTGCATCGGGCTGGGCGCTGGCGTGGTGTTGGCAGGCGTCGTAGGCGCCGGGTCGATACTGGGCAGTGGCAAGGCCAAGGCCGTGATGCTCGGGCTCTGGGCTGATCTTAACATGATCGCTTCCGGGCAGAGGCCAGGCACTCTCAAGGCTGGAGAGGGTACGCGAACAATGCCCTACGGACTGATGTTGGCAGTGGGCATGGCCGGGGCGCTGGTTCATGCAACGTGGAGGATAGAAACATGGCTAGGCCCTTTGTCCTGGTAGTGGCTGGAGTGCTGTTCGCAGCGCTTGCCGGCCTTATGACTTTTTCATGGCTGGACGGCCAGACCGGCTCACTTGATGCGCCGGTGTTACAACACAGGAGCGTGGTGGTTGCTGCCCAGACGGTGGGCAGGGGCGAACTGGTAGAGCCGGCGCACCTGAAGGTCGTCGACTGGCCGGCCCACGCGGTACCAGGGGGTACCTACCATGATCCCAGCAAGCTTGTAGGCAAGGTGGCGAGAGTTACCATCATGGCCAACGAACCCGTCACCGATGCTCGCTTGTCGCTCAACCGCAGTACCAGCCTCCTTTCAATGCTCGTGCAGCCCGGCAGGCGCGCGATCTCGGTTCGGGTGAACGAAGTGACCGGTATTTCCGGTTTCGTGGCCCCGAACAGCCGAGTGGACGTGCTCGTAACGATGGGCCGGCGCGAAAAGCTCGAGGCAAGGTCAAAAGTAATCCTGCAGGACGTCAGGGTGCTGGCCATCGACCAGGAGGTCGAACAGGTGGACAACAAGCCGGTGACCGTAAAGACGGTCACCCTCGACGTCACCCCGCGGCAGGCAGAGATCCTGGCGCTGGCGGTTCACGAGGGGAGTCTCTACTTCGTTCTACGTAACGACAAGGACGGTGACGGAGTAGCTACCTCGGGCAAGACAGTGAGCGAGGTGCTCGGTGGTTCATCGGGTAACCGCCACACGGTCGAAGTGATTCGTGGCAGCTCGGTAGAGAATTACATTTTCTGAGGAGGCGGGATGGTCATGCAGGAGTACGAAGAAAAACAGATCTCGTTGTCGCGGTTTTCCGTTTCGGTACTGGTGTCGGCGGCGCTGTTGCTGACAAGCGGGGCTCCGGTTTCAGCCGGCGACGCGGCCCTGGTGAGCAGGGTTTCACCTGTGAAGGCAGCCTATCGCAACGGCGACGGGGACAAGGTGCTCCACGTTATGGCCGGCAAGACCGTGGTCCTAGACTTCAGGGATCGCGCCTCGCGTGTAGCGGTGGCCAACAAGGACGTCGCCGACGTGGTCATAGCCACGCCCGAGCAGCTGCTGGTAAACGGCATTTCGGCCGGCGAAACCAGCCTCGTTGCGTGGAGCGATAAAGGCAACTACAGCGTTTACAATATCGTCGTGACCGAGCAGGCCCGCGAGCAGGTGATGCTCGAAATCACGGTAGCAGAGGTCAACAAGGCTGAGCTCGAGAAGCGAGGCATAGACATTCGCGCCATGGGGGGGCAGTTCGGTGCCCTGAGCCAGGCCGGTGGAGCAGCCCCGGTGTTCGGACAGCACGCTCCGCAAGCCAATCAGCCACCGTTCCCGGTCAGCCTGGGATCCGGTCTTTCGTTGGCGGTCGTGGATTTCCAGAACGACATAGCCGGTTTCATCAAGGCGACAAACGACGACAACGTTGCCCGTATACTGGCCGAGCCCAAGCTGCTCGCCCGTAGCGGCGAGAAAGCCAGCTTCCTTTCCGGCGGCGAGATTCCGATTCTGATCAGCGAAGACCAGCAGACATCGGTCTCTTACAAGGAGTTCGGGGTGAAGGTAGATTTTGTTCCCAGCGTGGCCATAGACGGCACCATAGACCTCGACGTTTTCGCGGAAGTCAGCGAGCCGGATTTTTCGCAGGGGGTCGAGTTGTTCGGCTTTACCGTACCGGCCTTTGTCAGTCGCCGCGCGCAGACGAACGTGAGTCTTTCGAGTGGCCGCAGCCTGGTGATTGCAGGCTTGCTCAAGACCAGCGAGCGAGACTTCACTTCCAAGGTGCCCGTCCTCGGAAGCGTGCCGATACTGGGCGCGTTTTTTCGTCGCAGCGAGAAAGAAAAATTTGAAACCGAGTTGATAATGGTCGTAAAGCCCGTGCTGCTCGGTTCCGATGGCGAGGATGGCTCGGCGGCCGTTTCTCAAGGAGACGGTGCCGTGGACTTCATACGCAATAAAACCGAGGGAACCGGGCCTCGCTGAGGAATACGGAAACCGGCGATGAAACGGGACAGTATACGAGCACTTACAGCCTCTCGAGGGCAGGACGATTCGGCCTTGAGGTCGGTGCTGGTGTCCTTGCCGGGATTCGACGTAGAGGTTTGCTCGAATTCTTACGAGCAGGTGCTCGCGCGCGGCGGTCTTGAAGACGTCCAGGCCGCATTTGTCTACCTCGACGGAATCGAGGCCGAGGGGCTCAAGCTCGTCGGCCGGCTCATGGCCTCGCAGCCGGACCTCGCGGTGTTCGTCGTGTCGGAGAAACCCGGCACCGATCTCGTCGTAAGTTCTATAAGGGCCGGGGCGGCCGACGTGGTGGCCGCCGACGCGGGAACCGCTGACCTCCTCAAGCACATGGTGCGCCTGGTCGAGGCGCGCCGAAAACTTCCGGGCGGAGGTTGCCACAAGCTGGTGACGGTGTTCTCGCCGAGGGGCGGTGTCGGCGCGACGACCCTGGCCGTAAATCTTGCGGTTTCGCTCAAGCAGCAGACCGGGGCCCGTATCGCGCTCGTGGACCTCGACCTGCAGAACGGCGAAGTGCCGGCGTTTCTTAATTTCAGGCACCCCTATTCGATCCTCGACCTCGTAGAAAACGTGGGCAACCTCGACCCCGTGTTCCTGCAGGGCACGCTTTACCAGCACTCAAGCGGGGTAGCCGTGCTGCCTGCGCCCCCGATGCTGGAGGATTCCGAATCTCTTTCGGGTTCCGACGTCGCCGCGGTACTCAAGGCGCTCAAGGCCCAGTATGACTACGTGGTGGTTGATACGCCGCCGGTGCTCAACGACGTCGTACTCCCCGCCATCGAGGCAGCGGAGCCCTTGTATCTCTTGACGGGAAACACCATCCCCGCCGTTCGGGCGCTGCAGAGGGTGTGCGGGACACTGAAGAGGGTGGGACTGACGCCCGACAATATGAAACTCCTGGTCGCCGGCGCAGCTGCGGCGGGCGAGGTGACCGACGATGACATCGCCGACGTGAGCAGGCTGCCGGTGAGCGGCTGCCTGCCCTCCGACCCGACCGTTGCCGGCAGTGCCCTGAGCCAGGGCAGATCGGTGTTCGCGGCCGATGAGGACAGCAAGCTGGCGGTCGCAATGAGCGCGATAGCGGCGCGACTGGCCGGCCCGGCTGCCGTTGTGAAGCCGCCACAGCGACGAGGACTGTTCTCCAGGTTCACGCCTGCAGGGGGTGCCAGCTAGTGGGAATGCTCGATCGCATACAGGACCGTCGGCGGCCGGAAAGCCCTGCGTCCCCGTATAGTAATGGAGCAAGGGTTGGGCAGGTAGAAAAACCGGCCACCGGTGAAGTGACCGGCAAGCCAGCCAGGGACCTGGCCCCGGCAGGCGGGCAGGAGGCTCCCGCCCCTGGTACCGCTGCGCCAAGCAAGCCGGCGTTCGAGCGCCAGGCTCCCCCGCCAGGGAAGCCCACTTCGACAGGGCAATCGCCTGACCCGGCTGCGGCCGGTAGCGGTTCGGTCGCGAACGCAGGCCTCAAGCTGAGATTGCACACTGACCTCATCGAACGCCTCGACCTCGCGGCAGTGGGCAAGGTCGAGCAGGCGGTCGTCGGTGAAGAGATAAGAGGCATAATCGCCGAGTTGCTCGATGGCTACGGTGTCCCCCTGTCGCGCACCGACCGCCAGCGCGTCATAGACGAAACCGCCAGCGAGGTGCTCGGCTTCGGCCCCCTGGACGAGTTGATCCGAGACTCAACGGTATCCGACATACTGGTCAACTCGGCCAGCAAGGTATACGTGGAGCGGGCCGGTAAGTTGTCGCTCACGGGGGTTCGTTTCAGGGATGACGAGCACCTGGTCCAGATAATAGATCGCATCGTTTCCCAGGTAGGGCGCCGTATCGACAGCTCTTCTCCCATGGTCGACGCTCGCTTGCCCGATGGTTCGCGTGTTAACGCGGTCATCCCCCCGGTGGCGCTCGACGGGCCGTCACTTTCGATACGTCGTTTTGGCGACGACCCTTACAAGATCGACGACCTGGTCTCGTTCGGTTCGATGACAGCCGAGATGGCAGCGTTCCTCGAGGCGGTGGTGTGCTCACGCCTGAACGTCATCGTTTCGGGAGGAACGGGTTCGGGTAAGACCACGCTGCTCAACTGCCTCTCGTCGTTCATTCCCCACGACGAGAGGGTGGTTACCATAGAAGACGCGGCCGAACTGCAGTTGCAGCAGCCCCACGTTGTCAGGCTTGAAACGCGGCCTGCCAATCTCGAGGGCAAGGGCGAGGTGACGGCGAGAGATCTCGTGCGCAATACTCTCAGGATGCGCCCCGATCGCATTGTTGTCGGTGAGGTCCGCGGTGGCGAAGCTCTCGACATGCTGCAGGCCATGAACACCGGTCACGACGGATCTATAACAACGCTGCACGCCAACACGCCGAGGGACTGCCTGACGAGGCTCGAGATGATGATACTCATGGCCGGTGTCGAACTGCCGGTGAAGGCCATGCGCCAACAGATAAGTTCGGCCGTCGACCTGGTAGTGCAGCAAGCGCGCATGCGCGACGGTAGCCGCAAGGTCACGCGCATAACCGAGGTCGTGGGCATGGAAGGCGACGTTGTAACCACGCAGGATATCTTCGGGCACGTCGTTACGGGTCTCGATGACGACGGCAAGGTCGAAGGTCATTTTAATTGCGATGGCATACGCCCGCGTTGCATCGATAAGCTGGAAGCATTCGGCTATTCGTTTGAGTCCGAGTTTTTTGCGTCGAGGAAAATGTCGTGCAACCCCTCCTCATAGCTTTTGGGCTTTCGTTGTCGGTGGCCTTGATGTCGGCTGGCATTATTGTGCGCTTGCGACGCGCGACCCAACGGGAGGCAGTGTTCGACAGGTTGCGGGCCGACCCGGTACTGTCGCTCAACGAAGACAGTCGTCGCAGCATCCTTCGCGACGCGCGGTTGAGCGAAGTGAGTTTTATCAACGAGCTGCTCGAACGAATATCGCTGGTGCGGGTGCTGGAACGCTGGCTGGTGCAGGCTCGATGGAAGGTGCGGGCCGACGACGTGCTCCTGCGCAGCGTGCTCCTGGGGCTAACCGGCGTGGTCTCGATGCAGTTGATGGTTGGCTCCACGCTGCTTGGTGTCGGGGTGGGCACGGCCTTGGCCGGCTCGCCGGTGATGATACTGCTCATGCAGCGAAAACGCCGTTTTGCCGCTTTCGACAGGCAGCTCCCCGACGCGCTGACGATGATGAAGAACTCGCTTCAGGCGGGCTACACGTTGAACAAGGCGATGCAGGTGATCGCCGAGGAAATGGAAGCCCCGGTGGGCGAGGAGTTCCGCGACACGGTCGAGGAAATGCGCCTCGGGTTGCCCCTGGCCCAGGCCATGAACAACCTCCGTCGCAGGGTCGAGAACAACAACCTTGATATTTTTATTACCGCGGTGCTCATCCAGTTCGAGGTGGGCGGCAGCCTCACAGAGTTGCTCGAAAACGTGAGCGAGACGATACGAGAGCGTTTCCGGATGGAGGGCGAGGTAAAGTCGCTCACCGCCGAGGGGCGCATATCGGGCATCGTGGTCGGCGTGCTGCCCATCGCCCTGGTGGCCATCATCAGCTTGATGCAGCCCGACTACCTGGAGCCGTTGCTCGCTACCGAAACCGGTCACAAGCTGCTCGGGGTCGCGGCCGTGCTCGAGACCCTGGGTTTCTTAGCCATAAGGAAGGTCAGTCGTGTCAACTTCTGAGGGAAGCGCATGACCCCGTTGTTGATATCCCTGGGCGCGTCGCTCGGCGGTGGCTTGTTTTTTTCCGGCGTGGTGCTGGCTCTACGCAGCAGGCGAGACATGCAACGCAGGCTCGCGGTGGCACTGCCGGCCGAAGGCGTCTCCGTGGTAGATGGCGAAGAGCAGCAGAGCTTCGTGTCGCGCTTGCTCTCGGACGTTGGTGCGTGGGCGACTGATACCTTCGGCGCCTCGGCAGACGCTGCTGCGACCACGAAAGAAAACAGTGACAGCGAGCAGTTGCTTTCTGCGGCGGGCTGGCGCGGTCCTCGAGCGCTGGCCCTCTACGCCGGCGCGAGAATGGGGCTGGCCCTGTCGCTGGCGTTCATAGCCGTTATGGGGGCGCTTGTAAGCGGTAGCGAGCTCAGCCAGGCCAGCCAGTACGGTGCCTGCGGCGGCTTGCTCGGCTACTTCATCCCGCGCTTCGTGGTCGGCTCCCGCGCGAACAAGCGCAGGCTGTCCATCACCCGGACCTTGCCCGACGTGGTCGATATGTTCGTGCTCTGTGTTGAGGCGGGTCTGGGCCTGAACGCGGCAATGAAGCGAGTGGGGGACGAGCGCTCTTGCGATCCCGATGATGTCATGGGCCGTGAACTTTCGCTGATGAACTACCAGCTGGCCTCGGGGCGCACCCGCGAAGACGCCTTTCTTGAACTGGGCAGGCGCAACGACGCAGAGGACCTCAAGGCCTTTTCTTCTTTCATGGTCCAGAGCGACAAGCTGGGCACCAACATAGCCGACGCGCTGAGGGTTTTTGCCGGCGAGTCGCGATCGCGGCGCAAGCAGATGGCCCAGGAAGCCGCCAACAAGGCGGCGGTAAAACTCCTGTTTCCCCTGGTGCTGTTTATCTTTCCAACGATGTTTCTCGTCATTCTCGGTCCGGCCATCATGAAACTCCAAGCCGCCATGCCCTAGGCTTAAACGTCCCGGGCGGGGGTTAACGAGACAGCGGCGATGGTGTAAGTATCGCTCTTGCGACACGAAGGCACTTTCAAGCTCGAGACCGACTTCCGCCTGCAGGGCGATCAGCCAGCCGCCGTCCGCGAACTCGTGGCGGGAATAGAGCAGGGTTCGGAGCACCAGGTGCTTCTGGGGGTCACCGGTTCGGGCAAGACCTTTACCATGGCCAACGTCATCGAGCGCCTGAACAGGCCCGCGCTCGTGCTCGCACCCAACAAGACCCTGGCCGCCCAGCTCTACAGCGAGTTCAAGCAACTCTTTCCCTCTAACGCGGTTCGCTACTTCGTATCGTACTACGATTACTACCAACCCGAGGCCTACGTACCGAGCACCGATACCTACATCGAGAAAGATTCGTCGATCAACGACGAGATAGACAAGATGCGCCATTCGGCCACCCGTGCGCTGCTCGAGCGCAGCGACGTTCTCATCGTCGCCTCGGTGTCGTGCATATACGGCCTCGGCACGCCCGAAGATTACTTCAAGATGTTGCTGTTTCTCGAGGAAGGGCAGCGGGCCAATCGTGACGAGGTCATGCGCAAGCTGGTCGCCATTAACTACCAGCGCGATGACGCCGACTTTCACCGTGGCACCTTCAGGGTAAGGGGCGATCTCGTCGAAATATTTCCTGTCTACGAAGACGCCCGCGCCCTGCGCGTAGAGTTCTTTGACGACGAAGTGGAATCCATAAAGGAGATCGACCCGCTGCGAGGCACGGTCAACCGTAAGCTGGAACGGTTGGTGCTCTACCCCGCCAGTCATTACGTGACCACCGCTGAAAACATGAAGGTCGCCATCGAACGCATCCGCAACGAGCTGGGCCTGCGCGGCACCGAACTGCGCGCCGAGGACAAGGCGCTGGAGGCCCAGCGGCTGGAGCAGCGGACACTCTACGACATCGAAATGCTCGAGGAGATGGGCGTCTGCACCGGTATTGAGAACTACTCGAGGCACCTGGCCGGCCGGGGTGCCGGGGAGACGCCGGCCACGCTGTTGCACTATTTTCCCGATGATTTCGTGGCCTTTCTCGACGAGAGTCACATCAGTGTTTCACAGGTAGGCGGCATGTACCGTGCCGACAGGTCGCGTAAAAACACCCTGGTTGATTTCGGTTTCAGGTTGCCGTCGGCGCTGGACAACCGGCCGCTTACCTTCGAAGAATTCGGCGATGTGATGGGCCCGATAGTCTACGTGTCGGCCACGCCCGGTGACTACGAACTCGAGAAGTCGGCTGGTGTCGTGGTCGAACAGCTCGTTCGTCCTACCGGGCTGGTGGACCCCGAGGTCGAGGTGAGGGGAGCCGGCAACCAGGTAGACGACCTGCTCGACGAAGTTCGCTTGCGCGTCGAACTTGACCAGAGGGTGCTCGTCACGACCCTGACCAAGAAGATGGCCGAGGACCTGAGCGAGTACTACGACGAGCTCGGCATCAAGGTGCGCTACCTTCACTCGGACGTGGTCACCCTGGAGAGGGTGGAGATCCTGCGTGACCTGAGGCGTGGAGTGTTCGACGTGCTGGTGGGAATCAACCTGCTCAGGGAGGGGCTGGATCTACCCGAGGTATCGCTGGTGGCGATACTCGACGCTGACAAGGAAGGGTTTCTCCGCTCTGCGAGGTCTCTGATACAGACCATGGGCAGGGCCGCGCGCCATATAGACGGCAAGGTCATCATGTACGCCGACAGGATAACCGGCGCCATGGAGCAGGCCATGGACGAGACCGCCCGTCGCCGCGAGATGCAGGAGGCATACAACGCGGAGCACGGTATCCAGGCCCGGGGCATCACGCGGGGCGTGGACGATCCGATGGTGCGCATGGCCGAGGCCGACTACGGCCCGATCCCCGAGGTAGCCGAGGCCCCGGCTGATTATGGCGACGGCGGGATTCGCGCAGAGATCGAAACCCTCAGGCGACGCATGAAAGAAGCGGCCGCCGGAATGGATTTCGAAAAGGCAGCCGAGCTCAGGGACAAGGCCAACCGCCTCGAGCAGCAGGAGCTCGGGTTCGGTGGCTGACGGACCCTCCGCCGAGGACAAAAAAGTCCCTGGCACTCGGGAGAGGCTGGTGGCAAAGGTAGCCACGCTTGCCACTGGCCCGGGCGTCTACCTGTTCAAGGACAGCAAGGGCAAGGTGCTGTACGTCGGCAAGGCGCGCAGTCTTCGCCAACGCCTGCGCAGCTACCTCGCCGAGGGGGGCGACGGGCGTTACCAGTTGCGGTTCCTGATGCAGAAGGTCGCCGACCTCGAGACCCTCGTGACCGAGGGCGAAGCCGAGGCCCTGATGCTGGAGGCCAACCTCATCCAGCAGTACAAGCCACGGTACAACATACGCCTGAAGGACGACAAGAGTTACCTGTCGGTCAAGGTCACGAGCAAGGACGAGTGGCCGCGGCTGTTTCCGACACGGCGTATCCAGCGCGATGGTAGTACCTACCTCGGTCCTTATCCGTCGGCGTCGGGCGTACACGAAACCCTGGCTACCATACGCAGGGTGTTTCCGCTGCGTACCTGCTCGGACACAGTGTTTCGTAATCGTTCCCGTCCCTGCCTCGAGTACCAGATCAAGCGTTGCCTGGCCCCCTGTGTTTACGAGGTAGACAAGGAGGCCTACGCGCTTCATCTCGACGGGGCGGTGAAGCTTCTTGAGGGAAAGACCGACGGCCTGTTGCGCGATATCGAGCGGCGCATGGCCAAGGCCGCTGCCGCCGAGGAGTATGAAGACGCGGCGAGGCTGCGCGACCGGGCCGCCGCGATCAAGACCGTGGCCGACAAGCAGAAGGTGGTGGTGCACGGCGGCGGCGATCGCGACGTTTTTGGCCTGGCGCGGGAAGGCGGATTCGTCCAGGCCCAGGTGTTGCTGGTGAGGTCGGGACGGCTGTCGGCCCACCTGTCTTACCAGTTTGATGATCACTATTTTCCCGACGAGGAAGTCCTCGATTCACTGCTCGGACGCTTCTACGAGGGTGACCGTTATGTTCCCACGGAGGTGTTGCTACCCGTGGATGTCGAGGGGCGCGAGACCTTGGCCAGCGTTCTTTCGTCACGCCTGGGCAGGAAGGTGTCGGTGCTGGTACCGTTGCGGGGCGAAAAAAAACGACTCGTAGAGATGGCCGTGCGCAACGCGGTGCACGCGCTTTCTGAACGCAGCGACGAGTCCCTGCGCCGCGAGAAGATGCTCAAGGAACTGCGCGACAGGCTGGGGCTGTCGAGTATTCCCAAGCGCGTGGAGTGTTTTGATATCTCGCACGTCTCGGGCGAAGACGTTGTTGCTTCCATGGTGGCTTTTGACGAAGGCCTGCCCGACAGGTCGGGCTATCGTCACTACCGGCTCAAGGAAGTGCAGCGCAACGATGACTACGCGGCCATGAAAGAGGTGCTGCGTCGGCGCCTGGTGCGCGGGGTCAGCGAGGGTGGCCTGCCCGACCTCCTGCTGGTCGACGGCGGCAGGGGGCAGCTGTCGATGGCGGTGGAGGTGTTGCGCGAGCTCGGGGTGGAGGGGGTCGAGCTGGCCTCATTGGCCAAGGACAAGGTTACGGGTGACGCTCGCTCAGAAGAAATCCAGCACAGTGAGGAGCGCGTGTTCCGGCCAGGGCGCTCCAACCCGATAAAGCTCAGGCGCAACTCCAACGCCTTGTTCCTGCTGCAGCGCTTGCGCGACGAAGCTCACCGCTTTGCGATCACCTACCACCGCAAGCTTCGTTCTAAGCGCCGCTTGCGATCCGAACTCGACGACATCGCCGGCGTTGGCCCGTCGAGGCGAAAGGCGCTGCTGAGGCATTTCGGTAGCGTAAAGCGCGTGCGCGAGGCCGACGTAGAAGAGATCGCCTCGCTGGCCGGTTTTGGCGACGAGTTGGCGGCCCTGATCAAGGCGGCCTTGCAGGCTGGCCCCTCGCGCTGAGACCGCTAGCCGACCTGGCAGGCCGTCATAACAACCCCGGCATTACCGGCCGGGTATAGCTTTGCCTTCAGCCCTTGAAAGCCGGCCGCCGCTCGCGCTAATGGATAACAGTGGCGGTATACCTGGCGGCGTTGGCGTCTTTTTCGGCGGCGTGGTGCTGCGCCGCGGGGCTGCCGGTACTGCCCGGGCAATGGTTTGAACGCCTTCTGCCCGCGCTGCTTTGCGCCGCGTGGGCAGGCTGCTCGGTGGCGAGGGGCCTGCTCAATAAAAGATCCCTGCTCGCGGTCGTGTTGCTGGCTCTGTTGGTGGGCTGGAGAGCGTTGCCACCGGCGGAACCCCCGCCCGATGGTCACGTCACCGGTTTGCTCAAGGGAAGATCCCGCAGCAGCGGGGCGTTGGCGTTCGAGGCCGACGTGGTTTCGGTCAAGGGCAGCGCTTCGGGTGGAAGCCGGCTGCTGCTGGACGCCGTAGAGACCGCTGACGGCGAACAGCTGGACGGTCGCGTGGTGCTCTACCTGCGCCACGGCGGTGAGGGTTCGCTGGCTGGAAGGCGCATCGCCTTGTCATCCACCCTCAGGAGGATAAGCGACTTCGGCAACCCGGGGGAGAGCAGCTGGCGCGACTGGAACGGCAGGCGGGGCGTTTTTGTAAGCGCCTGGTCCTGGAGCGCCGAGGGCCTGGTGGACCTGGGTCCGGCGCCTGGTTTCGATGCTGCTCTCTCGCGCGCGCGGGCCGAGCTGGCCGCCGACATCAGGCGCGGGCGCGGGCCCGGCGCGGGCCTGGTCGCGGCGCTGCTCACCGGTCATCGCGATGGAATAGGCCCGGACGACCTCGCGGCTATCCGCGACTCGGGACTGGGCCACCTGCTGGCCATCTCGGGATTGCACATAGGCCTGGTCGCCGGCGCGGTGTACGCGCTGCTGCACGGGCTGTTGCTGGCACTGCCGCGCTTGCCGGTGCTGTATGATGTAAGGCGTCCGGCGTTGCTCGCGGCTCTGGCCACGGCGGTTGCTTACGGACTCATGGCCGGCGGGCGGGTGCCGGTGCTGCGGGCGTTGATAATGCTCGCGCTGCCGTCGCTGCTGTTATGGGCGGGGCGGCGGACCGCGGCCGGTCACGGCCTGGCGCTGGCTTGCGTGTCGCTGCTCTTGTGGCGCGGCGGAATGGCGGCCGAGGCTGGTTTTCAGCTCTCGTTCGCAGCCGTCTGCGGGTTGTTGCTGCTGGGCTCGGCGCGCGGGCAGCCCGAAGGGCATTCGCGCGGCTGGACCCACCGGGCTGTCGACTACCTGGCTGTCTGCCTCGTTGCCTGGTACTGCACTGCGCCGCTGGCCGCGCAGCACTTCGGGCGGCTCAGCCTGGTGGCGCCCTTGGTCAACCTGCCGGCCCTGCCGCTGGTTGCCGTTACGGTGACATTGGCGCTGGCATCGGCGCTTTGTTGGTTCTTACTGCCGCTGTTGTTTTCCCCGCTGCTGGGCCTGGCCGTATTTTCTGCCGAGCTGTTACTCGGTCTCGCCCGCCTGGGCGCGGGCATTCCCGGAGCGGGGCTGAACGTCGTGGCGCCGGGCTGGCCACTGCTGATGCTGCTACTGGCAGGTCCACCATTACTGCTGTTCTCGAAACGCCGTCGACTGACGGCCGCTCTCTTGCTGGTCGCAACCACTGCGTGCCTGTCGCTGGCCTGGCAGCAGCGCTGGACGCAGGACAGCCTCGAAATCGTATTTGCCTCGGTGGGGCAGGGAGACTCCACGCTGCTCAGGCTTCCCGGCGGCAGGGTGTTGCTCGTGGACGGTGGCCCGCCCGGCCGTGGAAGCCTGGTGCTTAGCCCGCTGCTCAGGCGGATGCAGATAGGACGCGTAGACACGATGCTGGCCACGCACGTGCAGAGCGACCACTGGGGAGGTTTCGATGATCTGCTCGAGCGTATCGAGCTGGGCCGTTTCGTGTGGCCCGGGGGCCGCTGCGAGAGTTCTTCCTTCGGCCGTTTCCTCGAGCGCCTGGGTCGAGCGGGCGTCCCCGTGGTCGCAATGCATGGCAAGGGGCGTTTCTCGTTCCCAGGTCGGGAGGGTGCAGGTCGCCTGCGCCTGCGGATTCTCAATCCTCCCGACGGCAGCGGCGAGTGCGCGTCCAATGACCGTTCGCTGGTGCTGCTGCTGGCCTGGAGGGGGCGCCGCGTCTTGCTCACCGGCGACATTGAATCCAGGGCCGAAAGCCGCTTGCTGCAAGGCCTGCAGAGAGGTCGCCGCCTGGACGTGATCAAGGTGCCCCACCACGGCAGCTCGAGCTCTTCGACGGCCGGCCTGGTCAACAGGGCCTGCCCGGCACTGGCGGTGGCATCGGCAGGGCGCGACAATCGTTGGGGCTTTCCGCGCCCCGAGGTCGTGGCGCGCTGGCAGTTCGCGGGCTGTAGCTTCCTGTCAACATCGCAAGAGGGTGCCGTCCGCGTGCTGCTTGAGCGCAAGCCGGGCAGGCGGCGCGCGGCGATGACTGTTTATAACGGCAAAGGGCGCGTTGACTATTCGGGGGGTCGACCCGATAAAGGGCCGCGCCGGGCCGGACACGACGGGCCTCGAGGGCGTCGATGAAACTGGCAGCAGTCAAGGGATTTCGCGACATTCAGGCTGGCGAAGTGCTGGCGCGACGAGCTGTGCGCGAAGCAAGCTGCGAGGTCCTCGAAAACTACGGCTTCGAGGAACTGGAACTACCACTGCTCGAAAAGGTCGAGCTCTTCAAGCGGACCGTGGGTGGCACTTCCGATATCGTCGAGAAAGAAATGTATACCTTCGAGGATCGAGACGGCTCCACGCTGGCGCTGCGACCCGAGGGGACCGCGTCGCTGGTGCGGGCCTACCTGGCCGCCGGCTTGGCTCGCTCGCAGCCCGAGGGGCGGTTCTACTACCAGGGGCCCATGTTCAGGAGGGAACGCCCTCAGAAGGGGCGCTTTCGTCAGTTCAGCCAGATAGGAGCCGAGATGCTTGGCCGCAGCGACCCGGCTTCCGACGCCGAGGCAGTGACGCTCGTGGCCGATATCTGCGAAGCCGTTGGCTTGAGGGAGTACCGTGTCGAGCTCAACAGCCTGGGCGACGAGGCTTGCCGTCCCGCTTACAGGAATGCACTCGCGGCCTGGGGCGAGGAGCGAATAGATTCGCTGTGCGACGACTGTCGCTCGCGCCTGCAACGTAATCCGCTGCGCCTGCTCGACTGCAAGGTCGAGGCTTGCAGGGAGGCGATGCGGGGAGCACCGATGATGGTAGACTCGCTGTGCGACGACTGTGAGAGCCACCACGGCAGGGTCAAGGAGCTCCTCACCGAGTCGGGGGTAGAGGTTATCGCCAATCCGCGCATGGTACGGGGCCTGGACTACTATTGTCGCACCGCGTTCGAAGTGACGGCAGCCGGCCTCGGTTCGCAGGACGCCGTGGGCGGGGGTGGGCGCTACGATGGCCTGGCCGCTTTGCTGGGCGGGCCCGATATCGCCGGTGTCGGCTTCGCTTTCGGGCTGGAGCGCATGGTGCTGGCAGCGGCAGGCCAGGAACCCGGCGCGCCGCCTGTCGATATAGTGCTGGCCCCGCTCGAAGAGCGTGCGCTGGGCGTGGTGCTGGGCCTGGCCCGACGCCTGAGGAGGGTCGGCAAGCGCGTGGAAGTCGAGAGCCCTTCGCGCAGTCTCAAGGCCCAGATGAAGCGGGCCGACCGTTCGGGGGCAGCCTGCGTGCTGCTGGTCGGCGAGGCTGAACTGGAAGCCGGCAAGGCTACGCTGCGAGACATGGTTAACAAGGCCGATCACGCGCAGCTTATCGAGCTCGATGGCGACGCGGAGCAAGTGATCAAGGGCATAGGGGAGGCAGTAGAAGGTGGAGCGTAGCTGTTATTGCAGCGAACCGCGCGCGGGACAGGCAGGCGAAACCCTGTTTGTCGCGGGCTGGGTTCATTCGAGGCGGGATCACGGGGGAATAATCTTCGTAGACCTGCGCGATCATACGGGCTTGTTGCAGGTGGTGTTTGATCCCCAGGAAAACGCGACCGCCCACGAGCTGGCCGGTCAACTACGTGGGGAGTTCGTTATCGCTGTCGAAGGTCACCTGCGCGAGCGCAGCGAGGATACCGTGAACCCCGAGCTGCCGACCGGTTCGGTTGAAGTCATGGTCGACAGGCTCGAGATACTCAACAGCGCCAAGCCCAGCCCTTTTCCCATCGAGGACGACGCTCGCATTACCGAGAACGTGAGGTTGAGTTACCGTTACCTCGACCTGCGCCGCCCCGTCATGCAGCGCAACCTGCGCTTGAGGCACGAAGTCGTATCGATAACGCGGCGCTGGTTTGACGAATCCGGATTCATCGAGGTGGAGACCCCGATGCTCACACGCAGCACTCCCGAGGGCGCGCGCGATTACCTTGTGCCCAGTCGTGTGTATCCGGGCAGCTTTTTTGCCTTGCCGCAGTCGCCGCAGTTGTTCAAGCAGCTCCTCATGGTCTCGGGCGTGGACCGCTACTACCAGGTGGCCCGTTGCTTTCGCGACGAAGATCTAAGGGCTGACCGGCAGCCCGAGTTTACGCAGATTGATATGGAGATGGCTTTTGCCGATTCCGACCAGGTGATGGCCGGTGTCGAGGGGCTGTTGAAGAAGTTGTTCACAGAGCTGGCGGGGCAGTCCTTCGACGTAGCGTTTCCGCGCTTGACCTGGCACGACTCGATGGACCGCTACGGCAGCGACCGCCCCGACACCCGTTTCGGGATGGAGCTGGTCGATCTCAGCGAGGTCTTCGCGCAGAGCGAGTTCAAGGTGTTTCGGTCGGTGGTGGAAAGTGGCGGCGTGGTGAAGGCCATTGTCGTGCGCGGTGGCGCCGACATGTCGCGCAAGGAGCTCGACGACCTCGGCGAGGTCGCAAAAACCCACGGCGCGGGTGGCCTGGCCTGGATAAAAGTCACCAGCGACGGGTGGCAATCGCCGGTGGTGAAGTTTTTCTCGGACGCTGAGAAAGAGGCGCTCTCCGAGCGTTGCCAACCGGCCGAGGGAGACCTGGTTCTTTTTGGTGCCGACAGCTACCGGGTGGTCTGCGACGTGCTCGGCAACCTGCGTTGTCACCTGGCTGAGCTCAGGGGTCTCGCAGATCCCGAACGCTTCGATTTTCTCTGGGTGGTAGACTTTCCGCTGGTGGAATACGATGAAGGCGACAAGCGATGGCAGGCGCTGCACCACCCGTTTACGGCGCCGCGGCCCGACCACGTGGGCAAGCTGGACGAGTCCCCGGGCTCGGTACTGGCAGACGCATACGACGTGGTTCTCAACGGTGTTGAGCTGGGTGGTGGCTCGGTTCGTATTCACAGCCCCGAGCTGCAGCAGCAGGTGCTGGGCGTGCTCGGCATCGACAAGGAAGAAGCGGAGGAGAAGTTTGGTTTTCTGCTCGAGGCGCTTTCTTTCGGTGCGCCACCCCACGCCGGGCTCGCGCTGGGGCTGGACAGGCTGGTGGGCATGCTCACCGGTTGCGACTCAATTCGCGATGTCATCGCGTTTCCTAAAACCCAGCGCGCGGCCTGCCCGCTGACCGACGCGCCGTCGCCCGTTGACCTTGCCCAGCTGCGAGGGCTGGGCTTGAGGAAAGACGCGTGAAGCTGCGCGCGGCGATGGCGTTTATGTCGCTGGCCCTGGCATCAGCCACGGCCCTGGGTGGCTGCTCGGGCAAGGATGAACTCCCCGTGGACCTGGTCGGCGGCCGCGGGAAAGTGATCGCCATAGCCGTGCTGCCGGCAGCCTGGACCGACGGCAAAACCAGCAACTCCTGCGAGCTCTGCCCGGACGCCGTGGTGCTCAAGTCGGTAACCGGCGCCGACGCGGAGCTGGTCACTGCTTTTTTCTACGAGGCACTGGCCCGCCATCCGGCCTATCACGCCCTGGACCGGGACTCCGTCTCGCCCCGCAAAGGTGAGAGCAAGCGCCAGTTGGCCGAACGCCTCGCGGCCCGGGGCGAGGTCGATGTCTTTCTCGTCCCGGCCCTGGCCGAGACCGTGCCGCGCGTGGGAACGGCGAGGACCGCTACCGTTTCGGGAGAGGCCACGGTTTACGCCGCCCTGCTTGACGCCGATGGGCTCGAGCGCAGGTGGAGCGGCAGCGAGTACGGTGGCCAGGAAATGCCGGGGATGTTTGGCTGGATTTCGATGATGGCCACGGGAGAAGAACTCCGATTAAACAGCGCCATGGAGCAGGCCGACCTTCATGTCCGTGAGCTGGTGGCCCGCATGGTGAAGGCCGCGGGGCGCTGACGTGAGTGGTGGCGGGGCGACAGCTGGCGGCGCTTCCGACGGAGAAGCCGCGGGCGCGAAGCTTATAGACGGCAAGGCCGAGGCGGCGGCCGTCAGGGCCGAGGTGGCAGCTGACGTCGATAGCCGGGTGGCTGCCGGTGCAAGAAAACCGGGGCTGGCCACGATACTGGTCGGCGACGATCCCGCGTCGGCGGTTTACGTGGCGCGTAAGATTCGCGAGGCCGGCGAGGTGGGCATGAACTCCGAGCACCGCGCGCTGCCCGCGGACGTGAGCATGCAGGAGCTGCTGGCCGTCATCGAAGACAGCAACTGCGACGAGGGCATCGATGGCATCATCGTCCAGCTTCCGCTGCCGGCCCAACTCGACGAAGACGCGGCCGTGGCGGCAGTGGACCCGGGCAAGGACGTGGATGGTCTGCACCCCGTAAACCAGGGCGCTTTGTTCACTGGCCGGCCAGGTCCGCGGCCTTGCACGCCGGTGAGCTGCGTGCACCTTATCGATACCACGGGCGTTGATCTTGCCGGTCTGCACGCGGTAGTCATCGGTCGCTCGGCGCTGGTGGGCAAGCCGGTATCCATGCTGCTGCTCGAGCGCCACGCCACGGTGGTGCTGTGTCACTCGCGCACCGCCGACCTGCAACGACAGGTAGAAAGCGCCGACGTACTGGTGGTGGCCATAGGCAGCCCCCGTGCCATTCCCGGTGAGTGGGTAAAGCCCGGCTCGGTCGTGATCGATGTGGGCATCAACCGCGTAGACGGCCGCCTCGTGGGCGACGTGGATTTCGAGGTGGCGAGACGGCGGGCTGCGTACATAACGCCTGTTCCGGGCGGTGTCGGCCCTATGACGGTGGCGGTACTGCTTCGAAACACGCGCGACGCGTGGCTTGCTGCACTAGCGGCAGAGCGCGCAGCGTGAGTGGCAGCGCTGCGCGTACGCCGCTGTACGCGACCCACCTGGACGCCAGCGCGCGCATGGTCGAATTCTCGGGCTGGAGCATGCCGCTGCAGTACAGCTCGATTGTAAAAGAACACAATGCCGTCAGGACTGCGGGCGGCGTGTTCGATGCCAGCCACATGGGCGAGGTCGAACTGCGGGGTCCGGCTGCGATCGACGCCTGTGAGCAGCTGTTTACCAGCGAGCTGAGAAAACTCCGGGTAGGCAGGGCAAAATACGGGCTCATGTGTGAGCCCTCGGGTGGCGTCATGGACGATGTCATCGTCTATCGTATCGAGGAACAACGCTACATGGTGTGTCTCAACGCCGGTAACGTGGAGACGGACCTGGCCTGGATAAACGAGCACGCCGGCTCGCGGTGCGAGGTAGAGGACAGGAGTGCCGATACGGCATTGATCGCGCTACAGGGACCGGCGGCCGCGACCGTGCTGGGCGAGCTTGTCGACGGCGCCGCGAATCTGTCGCGCTTCGCCTGTCGCGAAATCATACTGGAGGGCGAAACGGCGCTGCTGGCGAGAACCGGCTACACGGGCGAGGACGGTTTTGAGTTGTTCCTGCCCTCGGCCCGGGCCGAGGGCGTGTGGAACGCTATTGCTGACGCTGGCCGACCACTGGGGGTAATACCTGCCGGTCTCGGGGCCAGGGATACCCTGAGACTCGAAGCTGGCCTGCCTCTTTACGGCCACGAACTGGCCCTCGACATAAGTCCTCTCGAGGCAGGCCTTGGAAGATTTGTCCGGGACGATATCAAGACCGCCATCGGGGGAGAGACGCTGGCCGCCGAGCGCGAGCGCGGCCCCGCGCGCTTACTGCTGGGGCTTCTGCCCGACGGCGCCATAGCCCGGCAGGGCCACGAGGTTCTGGCCGGGGACAAGGTGGTCGGCCGGGTCACGAGCGGGACGCATTCTCCCAGCCTGGGCCGGCCCGTGGCGATGGCGCTGGTCGACGCCGAGTCAGCAACAGTTGGGCTCAGCGTCGACGTGAGGGGTCGTATCAAGCCCGCCGATGTGACGGCCCTGCCTTTTTATGTTAGGCAGCGCTGAGTCGCGGGTGCTTTTTTTGAACCGCAAACGGTTGAATCGAGGGCAAGGATAGAGGAGAGGACATGGAGTTTCCTGATGACGTTTATTACACGACGGAGCACGAGTGGCTGCGACTGGAAGACGACGGCCTGGTCGTAGTAGGCATCACCGACTACGCGCAGGAACAGCTGGGCGACATCGTCTTTATCCAGCTGCCTGACCTGTCCGACGTGGTACTTTCCAAGGACGAGCAGCTGGCCGAGATCGAGTCGGTAAAGACCGTGTCTGAGGTCTACTCGCCAATCAGCGGCAAGGTGGTCAAGGTGAATAACGATCTGGCAGATGGCCCCGAGGTGCTCAACGAAGACCCCTACGGTTATGGCTGGCTGGTACACATGGAGCCGAGCGACGACGACCCTACGGCCGGCCTGATGTCGGCCGACGAGTACCGGGACCTGGTCAGCGAGGGAGGCTGACAGTTGCGCTACCTGCCGCATACCCCGACTGACATCAGCCACATGCTGGCCACCGTGGGGTTGGAATCCGTAGACGAGTTGCTCGTACAGGTGCCCGCGAATCTTCGCGCCCAACAGGCCCTCGGACTGCCCGATGGCTGCCCTGAAGCCGAGGTCCTGGAGCGGGCCGGCGAGTTATCGACGAGCAACAGCATCCTGCCTTCCTTCCAGGGGGCGGGCTGCTACCGAAGGGACGTTTCCTCGGTGGTATCTGCTGTTTTATCCCGGGCCGAGTTCGCGACGGCCTACACTCCCTACCAGCCCGAGGTCAGCCAGGGCACGCTGCAGGCATGTTTCGAGTTCCAGACTTACGTCGCGCTCTTGTGCGGACTCGACGTGGCCAACGCCAGTCTCTACGACGGGGCTTCGGCCCTGGCCGAGGCTGTGCTGCTGTCGCTCAGGGTCGGCCGTGGTCGCCGCCGCGTTCTCATGTCTGCCGGTGTTCACCCCGCTTACCGCGCCGTGACCGAGACCTACCTGCGTGGCTCGGGAGACACCGAAGTAGAGCTGATCGGCTTGGATAAAAACGGGCGCACCGACGCCGATCTGCTTGAGAGAGCGCTTGGCGATGACGTAGCGGCCATATGTACGGGTTACCCTAATTTTTACGGCGTAATCGACGACCTCGGCACGGCTTCACGGCTGGCCCGGCGTTGCGGGGCCTTGTCGTTGAGCGTAACCAGCGAGCCCCTGGCCCTGGGCCTGCTGAGGTCGCCCGGTGAACTCGGGGCTGACGTGGCCGTGGCGGAGGGACAGGGGCTGGGCTTGCCGATCTCTTACGGCGGACCCGGGGTCGGCCTGTTCGCCGCGAGGCAGCAATACCTGCGGCAGGTTCCCGGCCGCCTCGTGGGAGAGACCCGCGACAGCAACGGCAGGAGGGGCTACGTTCTCACCCTGGCCACCCGCGAGCAACATATCCGCAGGGAACGCGCGACGTCCAACATCTGCACCAACCAGGGCTTGGCCGCGCTGGCGGTCACCACCTTTCTGGGCCTTGCCGGACGCAAGGGACTGAGAAAACTGGCGGCCCTCAACACCGCGCGGGCCCACCAGTTGGCCGAGCGCCTGGCGTCTGAAGCCGGCCTCGCCCCGGTTTTCAGCGCGCCGTTTTTCAACGAGTTCGCCATCGAGGTACCCGACAGCAAGCACTGGTTCGAGAACTGCGTCCAGCATGGAGTTGTTCCCGGGGTGCGCGTGGCCGATCTCGAAGGCAGCTGCGCGGATGGCGGCGAGAACCGGGTGCTGGTGACCGTGACCGAGGTCAACAGCGACGCGGACTTTGACCTGCTGGTTTCAACTGCCCGGCAGAGCATGGCGGCTTGAGGCAAGCGTGGTGAGGTCGCGAACATGAGGTTATCGGCGTGAGTGCTGGAGTAGACCGGGGCCCGGAGAAGACCGTGTTCGAGAAGGGCAGTCCGGGCCGTTGCGGGTTGGACCTGCCCGAACCGGGGCCGTTGCCCCTGGATGCAAAACTGCTGAGAGCCGACCTGGAGGGCTTTCCGGAAATGAGCGAGCCCGAGGTCCTGCGCCACTATCTACGCCTGTCTCAGCTCAACTATTCGGCCGCTGCCGATTTTTATCCACTGGGTTCGTGCACGATGAAGTACAACCCGGTCGTGAACGACAAGGTAGCGGGGCTCGAAGGCTTCGTGGCGTCGCACCCCTACGCACCAATTGAACTCGTGCAGGGCAACCTGCGCCTGCTGCGCGAGCTGGAAGAATGGCTGGTTGAAATCAGCGGCCTTGCCTCGGTGTCGTTGCAGCCGGCCGCCGGAGCCCAGGGCGAACTGGCCGGCATCAAGATAATGCGCGCCTGGCATGAAGACCAGGGCAAGCCGCGCAGCAAGGTGCTCATTCCGGCCAGCGCGCACGGCACCAACCCCGCCAGCGCCGCCCTCTGTGGTTACGACTGCGTGGTCGTGCCGGTTGGTGACGACGGGCTGGTGTCGGCCGACGCGGTACGGGAATTTCTCGACGACGAGGTCGCCGGGCTGATGATCACTAATCCCAATACGCTGGGTCTGTTCGAGCCGGCGATGGGCGAGATCACGGCCGCGGTACACGAGGTCGGCGGATTGGTTTACATGGACGGCGCCAACATGAACGCGCTCATGGGGGTAGCCCGACCGGGCGACATGGGTGCCGACATTCTGCACGTGAACCTGCACAAGACTTTTTCTACTCCGCACGGTGGCGGTGGCCCGGGGGCCGGGCCACTGGCGGTGACCGAGCAGCTCGAAAAATACCTGCCGTCGCCGCGCATGGTTGAGAAAGACGGGAAGCTCGACTGGGAGTACGACCGGCCCGATTCCATCGGTCCGGTCCGGTCGTTTTATGGCAACTTCGGCATACTGGTTCGTGCCTGGGCTTACATGAAGGCTTGCGGAGGCGACGGCCTGACCGAGGTGACACGCATGGCGGTGTTGGCTGCCAATTACCTCAGGGTGCGGCTCGAGCAGGACTATGATCTGCCCTGCGATGGCCCGTGTATGCACGAGGTTGTCTTTACGGACAAGAAACTGGAGGGGGGAGTAAAGACCCTCGACCTGGCCAAGCGCTTGCTTGATTATGGCTTTCACGCGCCCACGATTTATTTTCCCTTGGTGGTACAGGGGGCCATCATGATCGAGCCCACCGAGAGCGAGCCCCTTGAAACCCTTGACGAGTTTGCCGACGCGATGATCGCTATTGCCCGCGAGGCACGGGAGGATCCGGGCAAGGTAAAAAGCGCCCCGCTCAACACCCCGGTGGCCCGGCTCGATGAAACCAGGGCCGCCAGGCACCCGCGCCTGGTGTGGAAGGCCGAGGAATCGGCCTGACAATGGTTTTCTCCGAGGGGCCCATGGAGTATCATTAATTGCACTGTCGCGACTGCCTGGAGGTATAAATGTTCGGACTGGGTGTTACCGAGCTCATAATCATACTCGTGATCATCCTGATCATGTTCGGTGCCGGCAAATTGCCGGAAATCGGCGAAGGATTGGGCAGGGGGATAAAGAATTTCCGGCGGGCCACCCGGCAGCCGGACGAGATTGACGTCACCCCGGCATCGGAATCCGAACAGGGTGACGGCAATGACGCTGAGGTCAGCGGTGGTGGCGAGGCAGGGGGCGGGCCGACACAACCCGGTAGCTGACGTTCTCCACGCTGGGTCGCAGTGCGGGAAACATCGCCTGGCACCTGGTCTTATCCTGTGGACGCAGGAGGAACCCCGTGCCGGGATCGAGATCACGAAGAACGAGCAGCTGGTCCGTGGTTAATCTTCTCAGTAATCGCGGCGACACGTTTCTCCCGCAGTGCGTAGTGGACACGGCCTGTGGTATACTGCCCAGCGAGGCTTGCGCTTGGATGACCACGGATTCGAGCGCCACCGAACCGTGGTTGGTGACCGAGGTTTCGAGTACCAGGGCACGCCGGTGATCGCTGGAAACTATGAAGTACGCTTTTGCGTCATCGACGCGGAGCTGGCGCAGAAGGGCCGGGTCGGAAGCCAGGCTGCGAGCCGGACCCGGTGCGGGGATAGCGGCGAGTACCGAGTCGGCCAGTGCGTGATTGAAGGACAAGGCCAGGGTTGTCAATCCGTATGCACTGCACAGGGCGGTAAGGAGCACGAAGGCCGTGGCAATGGGAGTACGCGGCCTGCGCTTGAGAATAACTGTACTGGAACGAGTAGCCACGGTGAGTTACGACGCCATACATTCTACGGCGGCCAGTGGCTGGCGGCAATCGCCCCGTGGTCGATAACCGGGCAAAATTTCCAAGGGCAGGGGCGCTGGCAGGAGAGGGTAGTGGGGCAATTCGGTGGAGTGTGAATTAACGGTGGTGCTGCCCGCTTACAACGAGGCGGGCAATATCGGCGAGGTAGTCGCCGAGACCGAGCGGGTGCTCGGCGAGCAGCAGATAGACTACGAAATACGCGTGGTTGACGATGGCAGTACCGACGGTACCGCGCTGGTACTCGACGCCTTGCAGCGCAACAACGCGAGGGTGAGCATCTGTACCCATCCGCTCAACCGGGGTTACGGCGCGGCGGTAAAGCGTGGTCTGCGCGAGGCGAGGGGGACCCACGTCCTCGTGAGTGACGGGGATGGACAGTTCTCGATGACGGGCTTTGATTCGCTGTGGAAGGCTCGCCGCGAGGCCGATCTCGTGCTGGGCTTTCGCCGGGCAAGGCGTGATCCGGCCCACCGGCGTGCCGCCGGGTGGATATACAGCCGATTGCTAGCGCCGCTGTTGTTCGGTGTGCGGGTTCGCGACGTGAATTGTGGCTACAAACTGTTTTCGCGTGCCGCTATTGATGGCCTTGAGCCCCGCGCCGACGGTGCGCTGCTTTACGCTGAGTTGTTGGCCCGCGCGATCAAGCGAGGTGCGAGTTTGACCGAGATCGGGGTCGAGCATCTTCCCCGCGGTTCGGGCGCCTCCACCGGCCTCAAGCCTTCGGTGGTGTTTCGGGCCCTGCGGGAGTTGTCGCGCGTGAGGGCGGCCATCAACCGGGAAAGACTTGCCCCTGGCGGTGGCTTTGCGGCGGCGGTAGGCGACGGTGAAGCGCTGCTGGGCGACCGGGCAGGCTTGCGGCCGGGCCGCGATGCGTTACAATCCCCGCCTTCCTAGCTGGCGAAAGTGGCGGAACTGGTAGACGCGCAGGATTCAGGTTCCTGTGGCCGCGAGGTCGTGGGGGTTCGAGTCCCCCCTTTCGCACCAGCGGGGAAACCCGGGGGAGTCGCGCGCATGGACAGCAACAGCTTCAGGGGCATCATGGGTGCCTTCGCCACGGGAGTTACCGTGGTCACAACCTGCGTAGACGGGCTCTACCACGGGTTTACGGCCAACGCCGTGAGCTCTGTGTCACTGGAGCCTCCACTGCTTCTCGTTTGTGCCGACAAGGGGGGGATAGCCCACGGCCAGCTTACGCGCGCCGAGAGCTTTGGCGTCAGCATCCTGTCGGCCGAACAGGAAGAGGTGTCCACCCTTTTTGCGTCGCGAGCTGAGCCCGGAACCGAAGGCATACGGGATCTGCCGTTTCGAGTGGGCGAAACCGGGGCTCCATTGCTGGACGGCGCCCTGGCCTGGCTGGAATGCCGAAGCCACTCCCGGGCCGAGGGGGGCGACCACACGATATTTTTCGGTGAGGCCGTCGACGGTGGCAGCGATGCCGAGCAGGACCCACTGCTGTTTTTTCGCGGCGGCTACCGCTTCGTCTCACCCCTGGGCTGAGCCCGGGTTTCCAGCTGAACGGCGCCTGGCCGGCCTGCTACACGCTACAGCGAGGCGACTTTTTTGAAGGCCTCGATCACCGCTTCGGGAGCCTGCACGAGCTCGATAAGAACGCCTTCGCCGCCTATGGGTGACTCCTCGTTGCCCTTGGGGTGAATAAAGCAGACGTCAAAACCGGCGGCCCCCTTGCGTATGCCGCCCGGTGTAAAGCGCATTCCCTGTTCCCCGAGCCAGGTCACGGCGGCTGCGAGGTCATCTATCCACAAGCCGACGTGGTTGAGGGGGGGGCTGTGAACGGCGGGACGCTTTTCGGGGTCAATCGGCTGCATGAGGTCGACTTCGACCTTGAGCGGGCCGCTGCCGGCCACGGTAATGTCTTCGTCGACGTTTTCCTTTTCGCTCCGGAAATCGCCGGTAACAGTGAGGCCCAGGGTGTCTACCCACAGTCTTCTCAGGGCGCCCTTGTCGAGGCCTCCCACTGCTATCTGTTGTATACCCAGTACGCTGAACGGTCTGTCACTCATGTTCTTCCTCCCTCGTCGGTCGAGGCGTCGGGACTCTAGCCCCCGTGGCTGTCAAGCTCAACAACGACCTGGTCTCTTTGACCGTTGCCCCGGCCTGCTGTATTTCCGGGATCCGTGGCCGGTTACGATCCAACGAGTTTTGAAGAAAAGTGGTACGAACGCTGGGCGGGCGAGGGTGCGTTCGAGCCGGCGGCCGACGGCGAACCCTATTCGATAGTCATACCGCCTCCCAACATAACGGGGTCGCTGCACATGGGGCACGCCCTGAACAACACCCTGCAGGACATCCTCGTGCGCTACCAGCGCATGAAAGGCCGTTCGGTGCTGTGGGTGCCGGGCACCGATCACGCGGGTATCGCCACCCAGAACGTGGTCGAGCGGCAGTTGCTCGAAGAGAAAATCGACCGCAACGAGCTGGGCCGCGAGGGTTTCGAGGAACGGACCTGGAAGTGGAAAGCCGAGTCGGGGGGAACCATAACGCGGCAGCTGCGGCGGCTGGGCGTGTCCTGCGACTGGAGCCGCGAGCGCTTTACTCTCGACGAGGGTCTTTCGCAGGCGGTCCGCGAAGTCTTCGTGACCCTGTACGAGCGCGGGCTTATCAAGCGCGATCGCTACCTGACCAACTGGTGCCCGCGTTGTGGTACCGCGCTTTCTGACATCGAGGTAGAGCACGAAGAGCGCGATGGCCACCTGTGGCACATTCGTTATCCTCTTGAGAAGGGCGACGGCGCCCTCGAGGTGGCCACCACCAGGCCCGAGACCATGCTCGGCGACACGGCGGTGGCCGTGCACCCCGACGACGAGCGTTACACCAAGCTCATCGGCAGCGGCGTAGTGTTGCCGATTACCGGCCGCGTTATACCGATCATTGCCGACAATCATGTTGACCGGGAGTTCGGCACAGGCGCGCTCAAGGTCACGCCTGCGCATCACCACGATGACTACGAGATGGGACGGCGCCACGATCTCGAGATGATATCGGTGATGAACAACGAGGGCTGCATGTCCGAAGGGGCCGGCGAATTTGCCGGCATGGACATCGCCAGCTGCCGCGAAGCCGTGGTGGAGAGGCTCAGGGCGGAAGGCGTGCTGGTCAAGATTGACGAGCACCGCCTCTCGGTGGGAACCTGCTACCGCTGCCACGAGACGGTTGAGCCCCTGCTGTCCGAGCAGTGGTTCATGGAAGTCCGCGACCTGGCCGATCGGACCCTGCAGGCACTTGACCGCGGCGAGACCCGCTTCGTGCCAGCCCACTGGGAAAAAACCTACCGAGCCTGGATGGAAAACATCCGCCCCTGGTGCGTTTCGAGGCAGTTGTGGTGGGGCCATCGCATTCCCGCCTGGTATTGTGACGGCTGCGGCGAGATCACCGTTGCACGTGAAGACCCCGCGGAATGCACGTCATGCAAGGGGGAACTGCGCCGGGACGAAGACGTGCTCGACACCTGGTTCTCCTCGGCCCTGTGGCCGTTCAGCACCCTGGGTTGGCCTGGGTCCAGCGAAGACCTCGCGCGTTTTTACCCGACCAGCACCCTGGTTACCGGCTTTGACATCATATTTTTCTGGGTTGCCCGCATGATGATGATGAGCCTGGCCTTCATGGACGAGGTGCCGTTCGCCGATGTGTACATCCACGCGTTGGTGAGGGACGAGCAGGGACGCAAGATGTCCAAGTCAGTGGGCAACGTGATCGACCCGCTCGACATCATCGACGAGTACGGTGCCGACGCGCTTCGTTTTACCCTGACCGCGCTCGCGGCCATGGGGCGCGATGTGCGCCTGGCCGGCGATCGCATAACCGGCTACCGGAACTTCATCAACAAGGTATGGAACGCGGCCCGCTACGTTGAGATCAACCGTGGCGAAGGCGATGCGACTTCCTGCCTGCCCGAATCGCCACGGTTGGTGGCTAATCGCTGGATACGTTCGCGGTTGGCGGCGGCAGTGAGCGAGGTGGAGGAAGCGCTTGACGGTTACAGGTTTAACGACGCTGCGTCGGTCTTGTACCGCTTTACCTGGCACGAGTTCTGCGACTGGTACATCGAGATATCCAAGGTGCTGCTGGCTGGTGACGAGGCCGACCGCGCGGAGACCTCGGCAACATTGAACGGCGTTTTCGAGCAGGTGCTGCGCCTGCTGCACCCGGTGGTTCCCTTTGTTACCGAGGAACTTTGGCAGGGTCTGCCCGCCGACGGTCGTGGTGGTGCGGATTTCGTTATGCAGGCGGCGTGGCCCGAGCCGCAGGCTTCCTGGGACGATCCCGGGGCCGATCACGAGATCGGCACCATCATCGAGGTCCTGAGGGCGGTGCGAAATATCCGGGCTGAAATGAACATCTCGCCCTCTGTCGAACTCGGGCTGTACCTGCAGCCGGGCGAGGTTGCGGAGCTGGTAGAGAGCAACTCGGCCCTGGTACAAAGGCTGGGCCGGGTGGCTACGATTACCGTGTCAGCTGACCCACCCCCCGGCGTTGCCACCGCGGTGGCAGCAGGCTGTGAGCTGTCGGTGCCGGTGCTCGACCATGTGGACATCGGGGCCGAAGTGGACAGGCTCACCCGCGAGATTTCACGGGTGGAGAAAGACCTGCAGGTTACCGAGCGCAAGCTGGCCAACGAATCGTTCATGGACAAGGCTCCTCCCGAAGTGATCGACAAGACCCGGGCACGGGCGGATTCCGGTCGGCTAGAACGCGACACGCTGCAACGGGGCCTTGAGCGCATGCGCGGCCTGGGGGATTCGCCCTGAACTTTGATCCTCCGCTGGGTGACCCCGTGGTGCTGGCGCTGCTGCGCCTGGCCTTCGAAGAAGACCTGGGCAGCGGAGACATCAGCAGCGAGGCCACGGTGCCCGCGGCTTGCGCCGCGACGGCGCTGGTGGTTGCGCGGCAGCCGCTGGTGGCCGCCGGGGTACCGCTGCTCGATAGTGTCTTCTCGGTCATGGCCGAGCGCGGTCGCGCCGAGGAAGAAGCCTCGACCTTGTCGCTGCTTGAACAGGCCGCCGACGGTGCGCGGCTGCAAGCGGGCGAGCTGCTCTGCCGCGTTAATGGTTCTGCGCGGGCACTGCTGGCCGTCGAACGCCCGCTTCTCAACCTTCTCGGGCATCTCTGCGGCGTGGCCAGCGCCACCGGCGCCGTGGTAGCCAGGGTGGAGGCGGTGTCGTCGTCCTGCCGGGTGCTCGATACCCGAAAAACAGCCACCGGGCAGAGGGCACTGGAGAAGTACGCGGTGCGCTGTGGCGGTGGACACAACCACCGCATGGGGTTGTACGACGCGGTGTTGATCAAGGACAACCACGTAGTCGCAGCGGGCGGTGTAGGAGCTGCCCTCCAGGCGGCCTCCGAACGGGCGCCGGCCGGGGTGGTCATAGAAGTTGAGTGCGATGACCTCGGGCAGGTAGAGGAAGCGCTGCTGGCGGGAGCAAGCCACCTCCTGCTGGATAATTTTTCGCCCTCCCAGGTGAAGCGGGCGGTAAAACTCGTGGCCGGGAGGGCGCGGCTGGAGGCTTCGGGTGGTCTCGGGCTGGACGACGTGGCCGACTACGCTGCCACCGGGGTCGACGACCTGTCAGTGGGTGCGCTCACTCACTCGGTCAAGCAGGCTGACCTGTCAATGGAACTGGAAATCAAGACGGGCGACGAATGAAAGGCGACGATCTCGTGCTGGCCGCGCTCCGTCAGGCCGAGGGCTTTCTTTCAGGTCAGCAACTGGGTAGCAGTCTCGGCATGAGCAGGGCCGCCGTATGGAAACACGTGGCGGCGCTCAGGAATGCCGGTTGCCGTATCGAGAGTCGCCCCGGGCTGGGCTACCGGCTGCTGCAATCACCCGAACGACTGCATGCCGACGACGTTACTTCGCGCTTGACGAGCAGCGTGTTCGGGCGCGAGCTGCTGTGCCTGTCTTGCACGGGTTCGACCAACGACGAACTTCGTCGACTGGCCCGCGAGGGGAGGGCCGAGGGCCTGGCCGTCGTTGCCGATGAGCAGACAGCCGGGCGTGGGCGCCTGGGCAGGCAGTGGGTGTCGACCGCCGGGGTCAACCTCTACCTGTCGTTGCTGTTGCGGCCGGGCGTCGCCCCGGCCGAGGCGCCGCAGCTGGCCCTGCTGGCCGCAGTGGCGGTGGCCCTGGGCCTCGAAAACCTCGGCCTTGAGCCCGAAATCAAGTGGCCTAACGACGTACTGCTCAAGGGGGCAAAAGTCTGCGGCATTCTCACCGAGATGGAGGCGGAGGCCGACCGCGTGGATTTTGTCGTGGTGGGGGTGGGCGTCAACCTCAACAGCCGGGCTTCTGATTTTCCACCCGAGCTGCAGGACAAGGCTACCTCGGTGCTCATGCACAGCGGTGCGAAGGTTGACCGTGCGGCCTTTCTCGCTGACCTGCTGTCGCATTTTGAACTGCTCTACGAGCAGTACTCTGCAGGTGGTTTCGCTGCCATCTGCAGCCAGTGGGAGATGCGCTGCGTCATGATCGGCCGCAAAATAAACGTCAACGCAGGGGGCCGTATCATTGGCGGAATCTGCGAGGGTATTGACACGGATGGTGCACTTCTGGTCAAAGGTAGGAAGCACGAGCCTGCGCAGCGGGTGCTGGCAGGCGATGTCACGGTGCTGGACGGTTATATGAAGGCAAGGGATTGAGATGACTCCGGGTACGAGCGGCGACCAACTACTGATGGCCATCGACGTGGGCAACACCCACACGGTCATTGGTTTGTACCGCGGTGCATCGCTGGAAAAACACTGGAGGGTCGTCACCGAGGCCGAGCGCACGGCCGACGAATACGGCATGCTCTTCTGGAACCTGTTCCAGGCATCGGGCATGGAGTCTCCGGGAATCGCCGACGTAATTCTCTCGAGCGTGGTTCCCCCGATGACCGGCGTCGTCGTGTCCCTGTGTCGCGATTATTTTCACGCCGACCCGTTGGTGGTTGGGCCCGGCGTGAAAACCGGTATGCCGATACTCTACGACAACCCCAGGGAAGTGGGCGCCGACCGTATCGCGAACGCCGTGGCCGGTTATGAGCGCAGCGGCGGAGCGACCATAGTCGTCGACTTCGGGACCGCTACGACCCTCGACTACGTGACCGCCGACGGCGAGTACGTGGGCGGCGTCATCTCTCCGGGTATTGGTATCAGCCTCGACGCGCTCTACCGGCGCACGGCCAAGCTGCCCCGGGTTGAGCTCGTCAAACCGCACCGTGTTGTAGGGCGCAGCACGGTCAACGCCATACAATCAGGTGTCGTCTACGGTTATGTCGAAATGGTTGACGGACTCGTTCGTCACGTCATAAGGGACGAAGAACTCGAAGACGTCTACGTCGTCGCGACGGGGGGGCTGGCTTCGCTCATCGCCGCCGAGTCGTCGACCATTAGCGAGGTAGACGAGTTTCTCACTCTCGATGGACTAAGGATTATCAATGAAAGAACCCGGGGTGACATGGGTTAGAACACGGGCAAAGGGGCCGGCCCGGCAGTAGTGTCATTGCAGGGCCCCGGGAGGATCACGTGGCATCTTCATCTTCAGAGGTACGTACCGTTGCTATCATGGGGCAGGGGGGCACGGGGAAGACCTCGGTGGCCGACGCCCTTGTTTTTGCCGCCGGGGGCAACAACCGCCTGGGCCGGGTCGACGAAGAGAACTCTCTCTTCGATACCGAGCCCGAAGAAATCAAGCACCGTTGTTCGATTTCGGCATCGATATTCAACGTTGACTGGAAGAACCACGCGGTCACCATCGTCGACACACCGGGGCAGGGTAATTTTGTGCATGAACTCAGGCCGGCGCTGCGTGGCGTTTCGGCTGCGGTTATGGTGCTCGACGCCAGCTCGGGAGCCAGTGCCGAAGCGGGACGGGTGGGTTCCTGGGCCAGCGAGGAAAGCGTTCCCGTGCTGGCCTTTATCAACCGCCTCGACAAGGACGGTAGCGATCATGAAGCGCAGGCTGCGATAGTCAATAACGTGTTGCGTGGCAAGGCGGTGATGGTCCAGCTACCCCTGCTCGGCGGCGATGGCATAAACGGGGTGGTTGATCTTCTGCGGGCGCGGGCGCTGGTCTACGACGGTGACACCGGAAAGTTCAACGAGACCGGTGTGGGCGCCGACGAACTGGGTGCCGATATGGCCGAGAAGGTTCAACTGGCCCGGGATACGCTGGTAGAAGACGCGGCCGAGTGCGACGATGAACTGCTGGAAAAATACCTGGAGGACGGCCAGCTGAGCGACGACGATCTGTTGGCGGGCCTGCGGGCCGGGGTCGCGTCGGGAGTGCTGGTGCCGGTGTTGTGCGGGTCGGCAGCCCGCAACCTGGGCTTTGTCCCCTTGCTTGATGCTATAGCCGACCTGCTTCCAGCCCCCAGCGACGCCCAGGCGGTGGACGGCATAGACGGCAAGGGCGAGGCCTGCAGTATAAGCCCCGAGCCGGACGCGCCCTTTGTTGCGCAAGTGTTCAAGACCATCATTGATCCCCACGCTGGTAAGCTGTCGGTGATGCGAGTGCTGTCGGGTACCGCGACCTCCGACCTGCACGTCGTTAACACCTCGAAGGACAGCAAGGAAAGGCTTGGTCACCTGCTGCATGTAAACGGCCGCAAGACCGAGCAGGTCGCAACGGCCGGGCCGGGTAGCATCATAGCGGTAGCCAAGCTCAAGGATACGCATACGGGCAACACGCTTGCCGACTCGGCGCATCGAGTGAAAGTGCGAGCACTGGAGCCGGAGCACCCCGCGATATCCTTCGCCATCACGCCCGAGAAGGCCGGCGAGGAGGACAAGGCCGTGCAGGGCCTGCTGCGGGTTGCCGAAGAAGACGTATACCTGCAGGTGGAGAGGGACGAAGACACCGGCGAGATTCTTCTCTCTGGTGCCGGCCAGCTTCACGTGGAGGTGGCCTGCGAAAAACTCGCCCGCAAGTACGGTACCTCGGTCGTCCTGCACGCACCCAAGGTTCCCTACCGCGAGACGGTGCGCAAAAAGGTAAAGGCACACGGAAGACTGAAAAAACAGACCGGTGGTCATGGCCAGTTTGCCGACTGCAGGATCGAGATCGAGCCGCAGCCATCGGGGGCCGGGTTTACTTTCGTCAACAAGGTAGTCGGTGGCGCCATTCCGCGGGGCTTCATCCCCGCTGTCGAGAAAGGTGTCAAGGAGGCCATGAAGAAGGGCACCTTGGCTGGCTTTCCCGTGGTTGATATAAAAGTGACCCTCTACGATGGCCAGTACCACGACGTGGATTCTTCGGAAATGGCTTTCAAGACGGCTGGCAGCATGGCCTTCAAGGAGGGCGTGGAGCAGGCCAAGCCGATACTTCTGGAGCCCTTCGTGTCTCTCGTGATCAGGGTGCCCGATGAGTGCATGGGCGACGTACTGGGAGATCTCAACTCGCGCAGGGCCAAGGTCGAGGGAATGGACCAGGAGGGCAGCACCGAAAAGATCCGGGCCAAGGTGCCGCTGGCCGAAGTGCTGCGCTACCAACCCGACCTCACGAGTATGACCAGCGGGCGCGGCTCTTTTGAAATGAGCCCTTCTCACTACGAGCAGCTGCCCGAGCACCTGACCAAGTCGGTGGTGACAGCCACCGGATCCGGGTCATGACCAGCATAAGTACGACTTAAGAGATTCGGTAATAAAATTAAGTCAGGCTTCTGTACTTTTTGACTCGCGAGCGGGGCTTGGATAGGCTCGGGCGGCTGTGCGGGGCTTCGCGCAGCGCAAAACATTGCCGGACTACGAGCACATACGCGTTCCTGACCAGGGCGAGGCGCTGTCGGTGGCGGCCGATGGATCGCTGCAGGTGCCTGACAAGCCGATAATTCCCTTTATCGAGGGCGACGGCACCGGACCCGATATCTGGAAGGCCGCGGCGGGGGTATTCGACGCGGCAGTAGAGCAGACTTACGGCGGCGAACGAGGCCTTCAGTGGATGGAAGTCTATGCCGGCGAGAAGGCCAACGGTGTTTATGGACCCGACACCTGGCTGCCCGAGGAAACCAACCAGGCCATTCGCGATTTCCGCGTGGCTATAAAGGGGCCGCTCACGACCCCGGTCGGCGGCGGCATACGCTCGATCAACGTGGCGCTCAGGCAGATACACGACCTGTATTCCTGCGTGCGCCCGGTCAGGTGGTTCCAGGGGGTACCGGCACCGGTAAAGGAACCCGGCCTGCTCGACATCGTGCTGTTCAGGGAAAACACCGAGGACGTGTACTCCGGGCTGGAGTTCAGCGAGGGATCCGACGACGCCAGGAAAATAATCGACCTGGTCGAAGAGCTCACGGGCCGTGAATTGAGGCCAGACTCTGGTGTCGGCATCAAGCCGGTTTCGCGTTCGGCCACGCGGCGCCTGGTACGCGCGGCACTGCGCTACGCCCTCGACAAGAATCGGAAGTCCGTGACCCTGGTGCACAAGGGCAACATCCAGAAATTCACCGAGGGAGCTTTTCGCGACTGGGGCTACGAGCTGGCCGTCGAAGAGTTTCGCGACCAGGTGATCACCGAACAGGAGATGTGGGACCAGCACGGCGGCAAATGCCCCCAGGGCAAGCTGCTGGTCCAGGACCGCATAGCCGACGCGATGTTCCAACAGCTCTTGCTCAGGCCCGACGAGTACGACGTCATAGCGACGACTAATTTGAACGGGGATTACCTGTCTGACGCGGCAGCTGCGCAGGTGGGCGGGCTGGGTCTCGCCCCTGGCGCAAACATAGGCGACGGCGTTGCCGTGTTTGAAGCGACCCACGGCACCGCTCCCAAGTACGCTGGCCAGGACAAGGTAAACCCCGGCTCGGTGATCCTGTCGGGCGTGCTGATGCTCGAGTACCTGGGCTGGGACGAGGCGGCGCGCAACATCACGGTGGCGATAGAAAAAACCATAGGCGACGGTGACGTCACCTACGACCTGCACCGGCAGATGAAGGGAGCAACCCTGAAGAGTTGTTCCGGTTTTGCCGCTGCCATCATCGACAAGCTCGCCAGTTGAGATAGTCGACTCGAGCGGGTCTGAAACAGAGGAGAGCAACGTGGCACGTAAAAAGATTGCCCTTGTAGGGGCTGGTAACATAGGCGCGACCGCGGCCCACCTGGCCCTCATCAGGGGGCTGGGCGACGTGGTCCTGTTCGACGTGGTCGAAGGCATGCCGCAGGGCAAGGCGCTCGACCTCATGGAGGCCGGGCCCATAGAGCCTTTTGACGCGGCGGTGAGCGGAACCAACGACTACGCCGACATAGCCGGTGCCGATGTCTGCATCGTGACCGCCGGCCTGGCCCGCAAGCCGGGCATGAGCCGCGACGACCTGCTGGCCACCAACGCGGGCATCATGACGCAGGTGAGCGAGGGCATACGCGAGAACGCGCCCGATGCGCTGGTCATCATCGTTTCCAACCCGCTTGACGCCATGGTTACCCTCGCCCACCGGGTCACTGGTTTTTCCAAGGGCAAGGTCGTCGGCATGGCCGGGGTCCTGGACTCGGCGCGCTACAGGAGTTTTATCGCGGAGGAACTCGAGGTGTCGGTAGAAAGCGTGTCGGCCGTGGTCCTGGGCGGCCACGGCGACGACATGGTCCCGGTCAGGTCGAGCTGTACGGCGGGCGGTGCACCGATGACCGATTTTATTGCCGAAGCGAGACTTTCCGAGATCGAGCAGCGGGTAAGGGGCGCGGGCGGCGAAGTGGTCGCGTTGCTCAAGACGGGGTCGGCTTACTACTCGCCGGCCACCGCGGCCATACGCATGGCCGAGGCCTATCTCTCTGACAAGAAAGAAATCCTTCCCTGCGCCGCCTACCTGCAGGGCGAGTACGGATACTCGGGCTTCTATCTCGGGGTGCCGGCGCAGATCGGCGCCGCTGGTGTCGAAAAGATTATCGAGTACAAGTTGACCGCCGACGAGGCTTCACAGCTGGAGGTGTCGGCCGGGCACGTCCGCGAGCTGGTCGAAGCCCTCGACAAGGTACTGGGTTCCTGAGGAAGGGGAGATCGGGCGATGGCCATGACAGCTGACCGAAAGCATTTTCTCCTGCGACGCCTGCACTCATTGTCGGGGCTCGCGCCGATAGGTGGATTCCTGCTGTTTCATTTCTACGAGAACGGCAAGGTTCTGCAGGGCCCCGAGGCCTGGACTGAAAGCGCGGAGGCCATCGCCGCGATTCCGCTACCCCTGTTGTTGTCTGTAGAGGTCTTTGTTCTCTACATTCCGATTCTTTTTCATGCTCTTTACGGCCTGTACATCGTCAGGACGGGCAAGGCGAATTTTTCGTCTTACCCCTACATGCATAACTACTTCTATACCCTGCAGCGCTTGAGCGGTGTGCTCGCTTTCCTGTTCATCGGCTTCCACGTTGGCTCTACCCGCTTGCGCTATTATTTCACCGGCGCACACGCGGATTTTGAGTACATGCAACAGACAATGGCCAACCCGTTGTTGCTCGGTGTCTACTTACTCGGCGTGGTGGCATCGGTGTTTCATTTTACCAACGGTGTGTGGGGCTTTTCGGTCACCTGGGGAGTCACCGTTGGCCCGCGGGCGCAGCGAGTACTGCACGCTGCGTGCATGGCTGTTTTTGCCGGGATGTCGCTGCTGGGCGTAAACATTCTCCTGGCCTTCAAGGGATGAGGAGAGACGACGGTGGCTGAACAGAGACTTATCGTCGTCGGCGGCGGGCTCGCGGGCTTGATGGCTACCATCAAGATCGCGGAGTCCGGCGTCGGCGTGGACCTTTTCTCGGTAGTGCCGGTCAAGCGCAGTCACTCGGTCTGTGCCCAGGGCGGCATCAACGCGGCGGTTAACCTCAAGGGTGAAGGCGACTCGCCGGCTATCCACTTTGATGACACCGTTTACGGCGGCGATTTCCTCGCCAACCAGACCCCGGTGCGCAACATGTGCGACAAGGCACCCGAGATCATTTACCTGCTCGACCGCATGGGCGTGCCCTTCAGTCGCACTCCCGAGGGCAACCTCGATTTCAGGCGCTTCGGTGGCACCAAGCATCACCGCACCGCGTATGCCGGGGCGACCACCGGTCAGCAACTGCTTTACGCGCTCGACGAACAGGTTCGCCGCTACGAGGCCGAAGGCCTGGTGCGCAAGTTTGAGAACTGGGAGTTCCTTTCGGCCGTTGTCAACGAGGCTGGCACCTGCACGGGCATAACAGCTCTCGACTTGCTCAGTATGCAGATCGAAGTCTTCGAAGCGCCATCGGTGCTGCTGGCCACCGGTGGCCCGGGCATCGTTTACGGTCGTTCTACAAACTCCATGGTAAACACCGGTACGGCGGCGGCGGCCGTTTACCAACAGGGGGCAAGCTACGCCAACGGAGAGTTCATACAGGTACACCCGACCGCGATACCCGGACAGGACAAGCTGCGGCTTATCTCCGAGTCGGTGCGCGGGGAGGGCGGCCGGGTGTGGACCGTGCGTGACGGTAAGCCCTGGTACTTTCTCGAAGAATGGTACCCGGCTTATGGCAATCTTGTACCGCGCGATATCGCCAGCCGCGCGATCCACAAGGTGGTCTTCGAGCACGGTATACAGATCGACGACCAGAACTGCGTGTACCTCGATGTCACTCACCTCGACCCCGACATGCTCACCCGTAAGCTGGGTGGCGTGCTCGAGATCTACGAAAAGTTCATGGGTGTAGATCCGCGGTTTACACCCATGAAGGTGTTCCCCGCGATGCACTATTCGATGGGTGGCCTGTGGGTCGACGCCGAGCAGAAGACCGATATTCCCGGTCTTTTTGCTGCCGGCGAGTGCGAGTACCAGTACCACGGTGCGAACAGGCTGGGAGCCAACTCGCTGCTCTCGTGCATCTACGGTGGCATGATAGTCGGGCCCAACATGCTCGCCCGCTCGGCCGAGACCGCGGGCGAGGGAGGCAGCGCGGCTGCCGACCAGAAAGCGCGCATGGAAAACCGCTTTGCCAAGCTCAGGTCCATGGACGGCACCGAGAACGCCTACGCGCTGTGGAACGAGCTGGGCGACTGGATGACCCGGAACGTGACGGTGGAGCGCCACAACGATCGCCTCAAGGAAACCGACGAGAAGCTGCAGGAACTCATGGAGCGATGGCAGAACATCGGCATGACCGATCACGGCCAGCGCGCTAACCAGGAGCTGAGCTTTACCAACCAGCTGTGGAACATGCTCGAGCTGGCCCGGGTCATCACGCTGGGCGCGCTCGCTCGGGATGAGAGCCGGGGTGCGCATTACAAACCGGATTTTCCGGAGCGCGACGACGAGAACTTTCTCAAGACCACCAAGGCGACGTGGACCGCCGACGGACCGCAACTGGATTACGAAGACGTGGACACCGAGCACGTCGTGCCGAGAGCCCGCGTTTACAACGTGGATATCCGCTGAGGGAATGGGCATGGTTGACGAACAGAACCACGAACAGAACAAGGCCGAAGCTAAGAACATCGAGATCCGGGTGCGCAGGCAGGACGGTCCCGGCGGCGAGGCTTCCTGGGAGGAGTTTTCGCTTCCGTGGAAGGCCCAGCACAACGTCATATCGTTGTTGATGGCCATACAGGCCGCACCCGTCAACGCGGCCGGACAGGCCACGCGGCCGATAGTCTGGGATTGCAACTGCCTCGAAGAAGTCTGCGGCGCTTGCACAATGATAGTCAATGGCAAGGTCAGGCAGGCGTGTACGGCGCTGGCAGATGAGCTCGAGCAACCGATACAGCTCGAGCCCATGTCCAAGTTCCCGGTGGTGCGTGACCTCTCGGTGGACCGCTCGAGGATGTTCGAAAAACTCAAGGACGTTCACGCCGGGGTACAGCTCGACGGTAGCCACGACCTCGGCCCGGGCCCGCGCCAATCTGCCGCCAACCAGGAGCAGACCTATGCCTTCTCGCGTTGCATGACCTGCGGCTGCTGCCTGGAGGCCTGCCCCCAGTACAACGACGACTCGGAGTTCATGGGAGCCAACGCGCTCGGTCAGGTATTCCTGTTTAACCTGAACCCCATTGGCGCCGTCCAGTCGGAGGAAAGACTGGAAACCATCATGGGCCGCGGCGGCTTGTCTGATTGCGGCAACGCGCAGAACTGCGTCGAGGCCTGTCCCAAGGATATACCGCTGACAAAAGCGATAGCCTCGCTGGGGCGCGACGTGACAGTGAAGTCACTGCGCGATCTGCTGGGGCGCTAGACCGGCAGGAAAGCAGCCGAGAGGAAGCAGAAAGGATGAACGTACACGAATACCAGGGCAAGGAATTGCTGGCACGCTACGGCGTGGCCGTGCCCACGGGCAAGGTCGCCGGCAGCGCACAAGAGGCTCGCGAAGCCGCGACTGCACTGGGCAGCGAAGTTCTGGTCGTAAAGGCGCAGATCCACGCCGGTGGACGCGGCGCTGGAGCGGTAGTGGACAACGCCGAAGAAGCTGGCCGGTTGTTTGCCGATCACCTGGAGAAAGAAGGGCTACCGGCCCATGACCTCTCCGGTGGAGTGCGCCTGGTCCGATCCGCGGATGAAGCTGCCGACGCGGCCGAGGCCATGCTCGGTAAACTGCTCGTCACGAGGCAGACGGGGGCAGGGGGTCGCCGGGTGAGCCGGGTCCTGGTCGAGGAAGGCTGTGATATCGCGCGCGAACTCTACATGAGCCTGTTGCTCGATCGCGCGACCGGTAGACCGGTGATGATGGCCAGCACCGAGGGTGGTATGGAGATCGAGAAGGTCGCCGAGGAGACCCCCGGGCGAATAATGCGGCAGGAGATCGACCCCGCCGTTGGCCTGATCGACGGTCAGGCTCGCAAGGTTGCCTTCTGGCTGGGCATACCGGCCGAGGGCGTTGCCGAAGCGGTGGTGTTCATGAAGTCGCTGTACGCCGCCTGGCTCGAATTGGACGCGACCATGGTCGAAATAAACCCGCTGGTACAGACCGGCGCGGGTACGCTGCTGGCGCTGGATGCCAAGGTGTCTTTCGACGACAATGCGCTCTTTCGCCAGCCCGATATCGCTGGCCTGCGCGATGATGCCGAGGAAGACCCGAAGGAAACCTGGGCCGGTAAGTACGACCTGAGCTACATCGCGCTGGATGGAAACATCGGCTGCATGGTCAACGGCGCGGGCCTGGCCATGGCGACCATGGATATAATCCAGGCGGCCGGTGGTCGTCCGGCAAACTTCTGCGACGTCGGTGGCGGGGCCACCGCGGAGAGGGTAGCCGAGGCGTTCAAGATCATACTGTCAGACGAGAACGTGGAGGCGGTGTTTATAAATATCTTCGGCGGCATCATGAAGTGCGATGTGCTGGCCCAGGGCGTGGTAGACGCCGCCCGTGATGTGGAGATTACCGTTCCCCTGGTCGTGCGCCTCGAGGGCACCAACGTTGACCAGGGCAAGGCCATAATCGGGGAATCGGGACTCAATATAATCGGGGCCGAGGACATGGCCGATGGTGCCGCGAAGGCGGTACAGGCAGCCGAGCAGCGAGCGTGACGGAGAATCGAGGATGAGCATTCTACTGGACTCAAACAGCAGGGTTGTTACCCAGGGCCTGGGTGCTACCGGCAGGTTTCACCTCAACGGCTGCCGGGAATACGGCACCTCCATGGTCGCCGGGGTCCGCCCCGGTAAGGGCGGACAAACAGCCGAGGACACCCCGGTTTTTGATACCGTGGCCGAGGCCGTGGACAAGGAAGGCGCCAACATATCGGTCATCTACGTGCCGCCGCCGGGAGCCGCTGACGCCATAATGGAAGCCGCAGACGCGGGTATACCGCTGGTGGTGTGTATCACCGAGGGCATACCGGTGACCGACATGATACGCGTGCAGCGGTTTCTCGAGGGGCGCGACACGCGCCTGATCGGCCCCAACTGTCCCGGCATAATAACTCCCGGACAGGCCAAGGTAGGTATCATGCCCGGCTACATCCACGAGCCCGGCCGCGTGGGCGTGATCTCGCGCAGCGGAACCCTGACCTACGAGGCGGTGCACCAGCTCACGCAGCTTGGCGTGGGCCAGTCGACCTGCATAGGCATTGGCGGTGACCCGATCATCGGCACTGGCTTCATAGACGCGCTCGACCTGTTCAACCGCGACCCGGACACCGACGCCGTGATGATGATCGGCGAGATCGGCGGCAACGCCGAAGAACTGGCGGCGGCGTGGGTGCAGGAAAACATGACCAAGCCTGTAGCGGCGTTTATCGCCGGCAAGACGGCACCACCCGGCAAGCGCATGGGCCACGCCGGGGCGATTATCTCGGGAGGACAGGGTACAGCCGCCGACAAGGAAGCAGCGCTCGAAGCCGCCGGCATGCCGGTTGCCCCGAGTCCGGCCGAGCTCGGCGTCACCCTCGTGATGGCAATGCAACGGGCAGCCTGAACGGCTGCGAGGAGACAGGCGTATTAAGATGAAGGAACGAACTCTTTCCATAGTGAAGCCCGACGCGGTCGCGGCGAACTCCATAGGCGGTATGCTCGGCATATTTGAAAACGGTGGCCTGCAGGTCATCGCCAGTCGGATGGTCCACATGAATCGTGAGAAAGCCGAGGGTTTTTACGCGGTGCACAAAGAGCGTCCGTTTTTTGGCTCGCTGGTGGATTTCATGACCGAGGGGCCCGTGCTGGTCTCGGTACTCGAGGGCGACAACGCCATAGCGAGACACCGCGAACTCCTGGGCGCCACCAATCCCGAAGAGGCCGACGAGGGGACCGTACGAAAGCTCTACGGCACTGACATCGAGCGAAACGCCGGGCATGGCTCGGATGCCCCGGAAACTGCAGCTTTTGAAATCGGATATTTCTTCAGTAACGACGAGCTCCACTCGCGCGGCAGCTGAGCGGCGTCGCGGCCTGCGGTCGCTGACGCTGCCCGAGCTGGTCGACTGGACTGGCAGGCGGGGTTTCGAATCCTACCGGGCGTCGCAGCTCGCGGGCTGGTTTTACAACCGACCCCTCACTGCCGTCGACGACATGCATAACCTGCCGTTGGACTTGCGGCAGGCCCTGGCCGAGGACTTCGACGTCACGCTGCCCGAGCGCGCGGACTGCCGTGAGTCCAGTGACGGCACCCGCAAACTGCTCGTTGGCCTGGCCGACGGAGCGCCGGTGGAGAGCGTACTTATACCGCGCGGCGAGCGCCTGACCCTGTGCTTGTCGACGCAGGTTGGCTGCGGCATGGGTTGCACCTTCTGTGCGACCGCGCGCATGGGTTTGATGCGCAACCTCGAGCCCGACGAGATCATCGGCCAGGTGCTGATGGCACGCGAGATGGCCGGCCCGCAGCCGGTGACCAACTACGTTTTCATGGGCATGGGCGAACCCCTGGCCAACTACGAGCGACTGCTGGCCGCGATAGGACTTATGACGGCACGCTGGGGCCTGGGCGTGTCACCGCGGCGGATAACCGTGTCTACCGTGGGACTGGTGCCGGCACTTCAACGGTTGGTGACCGACACCAGCGTGAACGTGGCGGTATCGCTGAACGCGACCCGCGACGAGCTGCGCGATGACATCATGCCTGTCAACCGTCGCTACCCGATTGCCGAGTTGCTGGAGGCCTGCAGGCAACTCGACCTGCCCAGGCGCAAGCGCGTGACTTTTGAGTACGTTATGCTGGCCGGCGTGAACGACTCGGACGAGGACGCTGACCGTCTCGTGTCGCTGTTCGCGTCGATGGCGGTAAAGATTAACCTCATACCGTTCAATCCCTTCGAAGGTTCTTTGTTCGAACCCCCGTCTGCCGAACGGGTGGATGCTTTTCAGCGACGCATGTTGGACCGCGGGCTGCATACCACGGTGAGAATCAGTCGCGGGCGCGATATAGCGGCTGCTTGCGGGCAGTTGGCCGCAGCAGGGAGCTGAGCGCGGCTGGCGGAATTCGGCGGCGGTAGAAGAGCGAGCGATGAAGAGGCTGGGAGTACTGGTAAACGCGAACGCCAGGCGTGGTCGCCAGGTGCAGAGCAGCGTAGACGGGTTGCGCCGGGTGATCGGCGATCGCGGGCGCGTGGTGGCCACCCACAGTCTCGGAGAGCTCGACACGGCCCTCGACGGGTTCGAGGCTGAGGGTCTCGACCTGCTGGCCGTGCTTGGTGGAGACGGCACATATTATCACTTGCTCGGTCGCCTCCTCGGCGAAAGCGGGCGTTGGACCGTGCCCACGCTGTTGCCCCTGGGAGGCGGCACCATCAACAACCTATGCCGCTCCCTGGGGGTAAGCCGCAGGGCTCCGCGCACACTGCTCAAGCGGGCGTTGAAGATCCTGGGCGAGCAGCGGCCAGGCCGCGTGGAAAAACTTGTCACCATGCGTATCAACGGCGACACCCATGGTTTTACCGTGGGGGCGGGGCTGGCGCCCAATTTTCTCGACCTCTACTACCAGGCGCGCAGACCCGGTCCGGCCAGCGCCTTGCTGCTGCTCGCCCGGCTGTTTTTTTCCAACCTGACTTCGGGCCCACTCATCGGCGAGGTCAATCGTGGCTTCGAGGCCTCGATAGAAGCGGATGGATTGGAGTTGGGATGGCATGATTACAACCTGCTGCTGGCCTCCACGATAAGCCACGTGGGCATGGGGGTGCGGCCTTTCTGGCGGGCAAACAGTGGGGATAATGCCGTCCACCTGTTGGCCGGCAACGAGACACCCGGCGCGCTGTTGCTGCGCCTGCATCGTTTTCTGCTCGGACTGCCGTCAGGCATGGAGTTGATGTACGATGCCGCGTTTGACAGGCTGCGCGTGGAATTTTCGACGCCGCAGCCCTTGATGATCAACGGGGAACTGCTCGCTCCGGCCAGTGAGCTGCTGGTCGAAACAGGACCACCGGTCGCCTGCATGGTCGTCTGACAGAAGGCGGCCGATAACAAGGCGCAGCAGCAGGACGGTATAACAATGCTTGGTATTATTGGAGGGACGGGGCTCTACGACATGGAGGCCCTGGAGGATCGCGAAAGCGTTCGCGTCGATACGCCTTTCGGCTCGCCCTCAGACGATATCCTCATCGGCGTTCTGGCCGGTAGCAGGTTGGCATTTCTGCCTCGCCACGGACGGGGGCACAGGCTGCTGCCCTCTGAGCTCAACTCGCGGGCGAATATATGGGCGCTCAAGAAACTCGGCGTCGATTCGTTGGTTGCTGCCTCGGCGGTAGGTAGCCTGCGGGAAGACATTGCGCCGGGTGACCTCGTGCTACCCGACCAGTTCATCGATCGTACCTGGGGCAGGGAGTCTACTTTTTTCGGCGATGGCCTGGTGGCCCACGTGGCCTTCGGAGACCCGGTGTGCGGGCAACTGTCGGCGAGAGTTTTCGCGGCGGCCGAGTCCAGTGGCGCCAGGATACACCGCGGTGGCACTTACGTCTGCATACAGGGCCCGGCGTTTTCCACGCGGGCGGAGTCCCGGCTGTTCAGGTCCTGGGGGGGCGACGTGGTAGGCATGACCAACCTTCCCGAGGCCCGCCTGGCACGGGAGGCGGAGCTCTGCTTCGCGACCCTTGCCCTGGCTACTGACTACGACTGCTGGCGCAAGGAAGAAACGGCCGTCGACGCCGGCTCCATAATGGAGGTGCTCGCCGCCAACGCCGACTTGGCCCGCGACGTGGTCACCCGGGTTGCCGCTTCTTACGAACCCCGGCCAGGTTGTGATTGCCAGCGCGTACTCGACACGGCAGTGGTCAGTGATCGTTCGATGGTGCCGGCCGAAACGAATGAGAAACTCGCGTTGTTATTGGAGCGCGTGGACAGGGAGGCTTCATAGTGAGCAACGAGGTATGCGTGGTGGGCTCTGTGGCCCTGGATTCGGTGGAGACACCGGGAGGCCGGGCCGACGATCAGCTGGGCGGGTCGTGCTCGTACTTTTCGCTGGCGGCTGCGTTCTTTGCCCCGGTGAACATGGTGGGCGTGGTGGGTCGTGATTTCCCGGACGAGAAAAGGGATTTCCTGGCCTCGCGGGGTATCAACATGGATGGTCTCGATACGGTTGACGGCGATACCTTTCGCTGGTCGGGTCGCTACCACGAAAACATGAACGTGCGTGACACGCTCGACCTGCAGCTCAACGTTTTTGAGAGTTTTAACCCACGACTGTCCGAGGCCTGCCGGAAGAGCGATTTCGTTTTCCTGGCCAACATCATTCCGTCGGTGCAGGCGGGCGTTCTCGAGCAGTTTGATTCGCCTCTCATCGTGGGTGCCGACACGATGGACATCTATATTGACGACGCCCGCGAGGACCTCGAGGCGTTGTTGAAAAACGTCGACCTGCTCAGCATAAATGATTCCGAGGCCGTGCAGCTGGCGGGCGAAGCCAACGTGGTGCGTGCAGCCCGCCGCATACTCGACATGGGGCCCGATACGCTGTTGGTAAAGCGGGGCGAGTACGGTGCCCTCCAGTTTTCAGCCGACGATATTTTCGCCGTGCCGGCGTTTCCGCTTGAGACCGTGGTAGATCCCACCGGCGCGGGGGATTGTTTTGCCGGCGGCCTGTTCGGCTCCCTGGCAGAGGCGGGCGAGGTCAACAGGCGTTCATTGCGGAGGGCGGTCGTGTACGGAAGCGTCGTGGCGTCTTTCGCGGTGGAAGGCTTCGGGGTCGAGGGACTCAGGCAGGTGGAGAGGGAAGACGTCGAACGTCGTTTTCGAGAATTCATGGCCCTGACGGACTTCCACACGGAGTAAATAGGCATGGACTACTCGGTAATACTCCCGGTCTACAACGAGAAGGATAACCTCGAACCCCTGCACGCGGAGTTGACGGGGGTGATGGAGGCGCTCAAGGGCTCCTACGAGATTATCTACGTTGACGACGGTTCAGAGGATGGTTCGCTGGAAGGACTGCGACGCATTCACGGTGACGACGGCCGGGTGAGGGTGATTTCGTTCAGGCGTAACTTCGGCCAGACGGCAGCCATCGCGGCGGGTTTTGACGCTTCTACGGGCGACGCGGTCATCACCATGGACGCGGACCTGCAGAACGACCCGGCTGATATCCCGCGCTTACTCGAGAAGATGAAAGAGGGACACCAAGTGGTCTGCGGCTGGCGACGAGAGCGCAAGGACACACTGCTCCTGCGGCGCCTGCCATCGGTGATCGCCAACGTGCTCATAAGGTCGGCCACTAACGTGCGCGTGCATGACTACGGTTGCATGCTCAAGGTCTACGATGGCGGCATAGCGCGGGGGCTGCGTCTCTACGGGGAGATGCACCGTTTCATTCCGGCCATGGCCTGGGATCTCGGCGCGTCGGTTGCCGAGGTCGTGGTCAACCACCGGCCGAGGGTAGCGGGAGTTTCCAAGTACGGCCTGTCGCGTGCCACCCGGGTGGTGCTCGACCTCCTGACGGTTAAATTTCTGTCGGTGTTCTCGACCCGCCCGCTGCACGCGTTCGGCCTGGTCGGCTTTGCCCTGGGAGTGCCCGGCACGATTATGCTGGGCTGGTTGGGTTTTGACCGCCTGGTTTTCGGCGTCGAGCTTGCTGGTCGTCCCATCGTGCTCCTGGCCATTCTGATGGTGGTCATGGGCGTCCAGTTTATTACCATGGGCCTGCTGGCTGAAATGCTGGCCCGCACCTACCACGAGAGCCAGAAAAAACCGGTGTACGTGGTGGCCTTGGACCTGCCGGCGGAGCAGGACTCTGCCGAAACGGGGGTTTCGTTGGCCGCGGTCGGTAGAGCCGCAAAGGCATGACGACGCGGTGCTTTATAGCCTGTTGTTGAGCCCCCCGCGGCTTGATACACTCTAGGATTCGGAGGCATAGTGAAAATAACAGTTATAGGAACCGGATACGTCGGCCTGGTCGCGGGTACGTGCTTTGCCGAAAGTGGCAACGACGTAATCTGTGTAGACATAGACGAGGCCAAGATAGACCGTCTCCGAAAAGGCGAGGTTCCGATCTACGAACCCGGCCTCGAGGAACTCATTCGGCGCAACGTGACCGAGGGGCGGTTATCGTTTTCCACGGACCTGGCGGGAGCGATTCGCCATGCGCTTGTGTGTTTCATCGCGGTGGGGACTCCCCAGGGGGAGGACGGGTCTTCGGATCTCCGTTACGTCATCAAGGTGGCCGAAGACATAGGCAAACTGATCGACGGCTACCGCGTGGTGGTATGCAAGAGCACGGTGCCCGTGGGCACGCACTTGAAGGTGCGCAAGGCGATCGAGTCGAGAACCGACCATGAGTTCGACGTGGTCTCCAACCCGGAGTTCATGAAAGAGGGTGCCGCGATCGACGACTTCCTCAAGCCCGACCGCGTGGTAGTGGGATGCGCCAGCCCGCGAGCGGGCGAAATCATGAAGGACCTCTACGAGCCCTTCGTGCGCGGCGGTGCCCCGATACTGATTATGGACAATGCCAGCGCCGAGATGGTCAAGTACGCGGCTAACTCGTTGCTGGCAACCAAGATTTCGTTCATGAACGAGATCGCGAATCTCTGCGAAAGCGTCGGTGCCGACGTGTCGCTGGTGCGCCGTGGAGTAGGCCTGGACGCGCGCCTGGGCATGAGTTTTCTCTACCCCGGCCTCGGCTACGGCGGTTCGTGTTTTCCCAAGGACGTACGCTCGATAATCCACACGGCAGCCGAGGCGGACCTCGAGTTTTCACTGCTCAAGGCCGTCGATGAAGTTAACAACCGCCAGAAACGAAGGTTGTTCGAGAAAATCTTTGACTACTACGACGGGGACCTTGGCGGCAGGCACTTCGCGTTATGGGGCCTGGCTTTCAAGCCGCGTACCGACGACATGCGCGAAGCCCCCTCGGTGGGCCTGGTCGAGGAGCTTCTCGGAGCCGGCTGCACGATAAGCGTGCATGATCCCGAGGCGATGGACGTTGCGCGCGAAATATTCGGGGACCGGGTCAGCTACCACCGGCAGAATTACGAAGCGCTCGATGGTGCCGACGCGCTGCTGGTGGTCACAGAGTGGAACGAATTCCGTCGTCCAGATTTTGAGAGGATGAGGCGTCGATTGAAAGAGCCCGTAGTATTCGATGGACGCAATCTCTGGGAACCCTCTGACATGGCTGAACTGGGATTTACTTATCTTCCTATCGGCCGGCCAGCCGTGAATGCAGACGCCTGAGCGAAGAGGGGGACGGGCATGTCGAGAATAGTCGTAACCGGGGGGGCCGGCTTCATCGGCTCTCATTTGTGTGAGCGTAACCTCGCCGATGGTCACGAGGTGGTCGCGATAGACAACCTTCTGACCGGCGACATCGACAACATAGCCCACCTCATGGGCGACCCGGCCTTTACCTTTCAGCAGCAGGACTGCACCCACTACATCCACGTGAGCGGCCCCGTCGACGCGATCATGCACTTCGCGTCGCCGGCTAGCCCGGTGGACTACCTGGAGCTACCGATCCAGACCCTCAAGGTTGGCTCGCTGGGCACGCACAACGTGCTCGGCCTGGCCAAGGCCAAGGAGGCCCGCATCGTGGTGGCCTCCACCTCGGAGGTCTACGGTGACCCCCTGGTACACCCGCAGACGGAGGACTACTGGGGCAACGTCAATCCCATCGGCCCGCGGGGAGTATACGACGAGGCCAAGCGTTTTCTCGAGGCCATCACGCTCGCCTATCACCGCACGCACGGGATAGAGACCAGGATAGCGCGTATCTTCAACACCTACGGGCCACGCATGCGCATGCGCGACGGGCGAGTGGTGCCCAACTTCATGTGCCAGGCGCTGAGGAACGAGTCGATCACGGTTTACGGCGACGGTGACCAGACGCGCAGCTTCTGTTACGTCAGTGACCTTGTTGAAGGCATGGTGCGATTGTTGTGGTCGGAGGAAACCGGCCCGGTGAACCTGGGCAACCCGGCCGAGATGACCATCATGCAGTTCGCCGAAAAAATCCGGGACACGGTTGGTTCAAGCGCGCCTATCGTGCACGAGGAACTGCCGGTAGATGACCCCAGGGTAAGGCAGCCCGACATAAGCAAGGCCCGCCGCGTGTTGGACTGGGAACCCGTTGTTCCGTTGGAAACCGGGCTTGAATCCACGGTTGCTTATTTCCGCGAAAAGCTCGCAGCGGGCGGAGAGCTGCCGGGCTGAAGAGCTGTCGGCTCGAATAGCTACGGAGTAAAAAATTGAAAATTATCGTCACCGGCGGAGCCGGTTTCATCGGCTCTCACCTGAGCGAGGCCTGCCTGGCGGCCGGCCACGAAGTCACCATCATCGACGACCTTTCGAGCGGGCACAGCAAAAACGTGCCTTCGGCTGCCCGCTTTGAGCAGCTCGATATCCGCTCGCCCGAAGCTGCCGCACTGGTGATCGAAACGGCGCCCGACGTTCTCATTCACCACGCCGCGCAGATGAACGTGCGGGTGTCGGTGGAAAAGCCTGCCTTCGATGCAGACATAAACGTAGTTGGGTTCATCAACCTGCTGGAGGCAGCGAGACAGGTGGGTACCCGGCGGGTGATTTTCGCTTCGTCGGGAGGCACCGTCTACGGCGAGCCCGAGCAGCTTCCCTGCGGTGAGGATCAGCCGCTGCTGCCGGTCTGCCCCTACGGCGTGAGCAAGCTCGCGGGCGAGCAGTATCTCTACTACTACAGCCGCTGCCACGGTATTGGCTACACCGCGCTGCGCTACGCCAATGTCTACGGCCCGAGGCAGGATCCGCACGGTGAGGCGGGGGTGGTGGCGATCTTCTGTCGCAAGCTGATCGCGGGTGATGATCCGGTCATCTACGGCGACGGTGAGCAGACCAGGGACTACGTTTACGTGGGCGACGTGGTGCGTGCCAACATGGCGGCCATCGAAAAGAATTACGACGGTGGCGTAAACATAGGCACCGGCAAGGAAACCAGCGTCAACTACCTCGCCGAGAGGATTATAGTCTCGCTGGGCTCTGACAACACGCCCGATCACGAGGACGCCCGCCCGGGCGAGGTCCAGCGTTCGGCGCTCGACGTGACCCTCGCCGGTGAGGTGCTGGACTGGGAGCCCCTGACCTCGCTCGATGACGGGCTAGCGGCGACGATAGAGTTCTTTCGCTCGCGTTCTTAGGCGACACCCCGTATTTATCCCTTGGGCCCTTCCGCGCTCTCGCGCTCGATGAAAGAATCTCACATACGTAACTTCTGCATCGTGGCCCACATAGACCACGGTAAGTCCACGCTGGCCGACCGCCTGCTCGAGGCTACGGGCACCGTCGCCGAGCGCGATATGTCGGAACAGCTGCTCGACGACATGGATCTGGAGCGCGAACGGGGCATAACCATCAAGGCCCGCGCGGTGCGCATGAACTGGGTTGCGGCCAATGGAGAAGAGTACGAGTTCAATCTCATCGATACTCCTGGGCATGTAGATTTCAGCTACGAGGTATCGCGGTCGCTGGCCGCCTGCGAGGGCGCACTGCTGGTGGTCGATGCGACCCAGGGAGTCGAGGCCCAGACCCTCGCCAATGCCTATCTTGCCATAGACCACGACCTCGAAGTGCTGCCCGTGCTCAACAAGATAGACCTCGTGAGCTCGGAACCAACGCGGGTCAAGGAAGAAATTGAGGAAGTCGTGGGGCTCGATACCTCGGACGCGCTCGAGATAAGCGCCAAGACCGGCGTGGGTATAGCGGCACTGCTGCAGGCTATCGTCGACCGTGTTCCGCCACCGGAAAAGGGCGGGGCGAAGCTCCGCGGGCTTCTCTTTGACAGCTGGTTCGACCCCTACCACGGCGCGATGATCATCTTGCGTATCCTCGATGGACGGGTGCGCAAGGGCGACCGCGTGAGCTTGATGCGGCAAGGTGGGCTCCACGAAATTACCAAGGTCGGCGTATTCGCACCCCACGCCATTGACGTTGATTCGCTGGGGCCGGGCGAAGTCGGATTCGTGGCCGCGGGGATAAAGGATATCCACGAAGCCCGCGTGGGTGACACCATCACCCACCAGGACGATCCCTGTGAGGAAGCGCTCGAGGGTTTCGTCGCGGTCAAGCCGATGGTTTTCGTCGGGTTATACCCAGTAGACAGCAACCAGTACGAAGCGTTGCGTGACGCGATCGAGAAGCTGAAGCTCAACGATTCTTCGTTCTCGAGTGAAGCCGAGACATCGGCCGCGCTGGGTTTCGGTTTTCGATGTGGGTTTCTCGGGCTGCTGCATATCGAGATTACCCAGGAGCGGCTGGAGAGGGAGTTCGGCCTCGAGCTGGTCACTACCGCTCCCACGGTTGCCTACCTCGTTACCCGCAAGGATGGCAGCACGCTGACCATAGACAGTCCTGCGCAGCTGCCCGATCCCGTGGAAGTGGAAAGCATCGCCGAGCCCTGGATCGCTGCAACCATACACGTACCGGCCGACCATCTCGGCGGGGTGCTGGGGTTGTGCGAGGATCGCCGCGGTGTGCAGTCCGGAATGGACATCCACGGCGGTAACCGGGCCGTGGTTCGCTACGACCTGCCCATGGCCGAGGTGGTGTATGATTTTTACGACCGCCTGAAATCAGTGTCCCGCGGCTACGCGTCGCTGGACTACGAGCCGCTGGATTTCAGGGTTTCCAAGCTGGGCAGGCTCGACCTGCTGCTCAATGGCGAGAGGGTGGACGCCCTGTCCGTCATATGCCACTCGGACCGCGCGTATCGGCTGGGTAAGGAACTGGCTCTCAAGCTCAAGAAGATTATTCCCAGGCAGATGTACGAAGTTGTAATACAGGCGGCCACCGGCAGTCGCGTAATCGCGAGAGAAACAGTAAAGGCCCTGCGTAAAAATGTAACCGCCAAGTGTTACGGCGGCGACATAACCCGCAAGCGCAAGTTGCTTGAGAAGCAGAAAGAAGGGAAAAAGAGGATGAAGCAGGTCGGCAGGGTAGAGATTCCGCAGGAGGCTTTCCTCGCGGTGCTCAAGATCGACGGTTAGGGCTGGGCGTGTCTTCCAGAAAGAATAAAACCGAAACGGGAGCCGAGAAGCCCGCCGCGTGGCGCGAGTATGCCGAGGCGCTGCTGGTCGCGGTACTGCTGGCGTTCTTCATTCGCAGCTTCGTCGTCCAGGCCTTCAAGATTCCCAGCGGCTCGATGTTGCCGACCCTGGAGATCGGCGACCACCTGCTGGTGAACAAGTTTCTCTATGGCATACGGGTTCCTTTTGTCGGTGGCCGTGTCCTCGATTTCAAGGATCCCGAGCGCAACGACGTTGTGGTGTTCATATATCCGCGTGATCGCTCCAAGGATTTTATAAAGCGAGTTGTCGCCCTTGGCGGTGACACCCTCGAAGTGCGCAACAAGCGCTTGTTCATCAACGGCGAGAAAGCCGAGGATCCCTTTGCCGTCTATGGTCCCGACATCATACCGCGACGTCGCAGCCCGCGAGACAATTTCGGGCCGTTCACGGTCCCCGAGAACGAGGTGTTCGTGATGGGCGACAACCGTGACGCCAGTCACGACAGCCGTTTCTGGGGCACCGTGCCCGTCACTGAGATCCTGGGAAAAGCCTTCGTGCTCTACTGGTCCTGGGACGCCCACGCATTCAGCCCCCGTTGGTCGCGCATAGGCGACCGTATTCCCTGAGCGGGAAGGCAGGTGCCTGCTGAGCCCGACCGTGCTTTTTGACATGCCGCGGCGCCGGCGGTAACCATGCGGACGCCTTTTAATCCGGTCCCGCGAGGCCGGCAAGGGTGGCCATGAAAGCAGCAACTACGTTTTATCTGACCGCGGGTGCGTTCGCGCACCCGATCGAGGGCTGGCCCCGGGGTATTTTTACCTGCGGGGCTTTTGTTCGCGCGCTCGGCCGAGGACGCGGACTGTGAGCGCCAGGTCGGTATTGGATTCGGGCCGAGTGGGACGCGTGCTGTTGCGAATCGCCCACGAGATCCTCGAACGCAACGGAGGCGGTGACCTGGCCCTGGTGGGTATCAGGACCACCGGCGTGCCACTGGCCGGAAGACTGGCCGCCACCATGGAATCCATTGAGGGGCGCGCGCCTGACCTTGGCAGCGTTGACGTTACCATGTACCGCGATGACCAGGGCCGCCTTGGGACGGCCGCGGTTGTCGGGCAGACAGACATTCCCTTTGATATAACCAACCGCACTGTTGTCCTGGTGGACGACGTCCTGTTTACCGGGCGGACCATCCGCTCGGCGCTGGACGCGCTGATGGACTTTGGCCGCCCCGCGGCCGTGCAGTTGGCCGTGCTGGTGGACCGCGGACACCGTGAGCTGCCGATTCGTGCCGACTACGTTGGCAAGAACATCCCCACCTCGATTGACCAGAAGGTGCAGGTGCGCCTCGCCGAGCTCGATGGTGAAGACGCAGTCTACCTGGAGGGAAACTGACATGGCACAGGAAGTCAGGCACCTGCTGGGCATGGAAGGCTTGTCGGCCGAGGACATTACGCTCCTGCTCGACACGGCGGAATCGCTCGCCGAAGTCTGCGAGCGGGACGTCAAGAAAGTACCCACGCTCAGGGGCAAGACGGTGGTCAACCTGTTTCTCGAGAACAGCACGCGCACGCGAATTTCGTTTGAGATCGCGGCCAAGAGATTGTCTGCCGATTCGATAAACATATCGGGCTCGGGTTCGAGCATGTCGAAGGGAGAAACCCTGGCCGACACGGCGCGAAACCTGGCTGCCATGGCGCCCGACGCGATCGTGGTACGCCATCCGTCGGCCGGAGCGGCGCGCCTGCTGGCAGACATAGTGGGTTGCCATATCATCAACGCCGGCGACGGCAGTCACGAGCACCCCACCCAGGCGCTGCTCGATATACTCACCATAAGGCAGCACAAGCCCCACCTGGCCGGCCTCAAGGTGGCCATAGTCGGCGATATCCTGCACTCGCGTGTCGCACGGTCCAACCTCTTCGCACTGCGCACGCTGGGTGCCGAGTTGCGACTCGCGGGTCCACCTACACTGTTGCCTCGCGCCTTCGAGCAGTTCGGGGCGAGCATACACCACGACCTCGCCGAGGCGGTGGAAGGGGCAGACGTAATCATGATGCTCAGGGTCCAGCGCGAGCGGCAGGAGGGAAATTACTTTCCTGACCTCGATGAATACGCGCGTTACTTCTGCCTCACCGAGGAAGTAGTGAGCCGAGCGGCCGACGACGTAATCATCCTCCATCCCGGGCCGATGAATCGCGGCATAGAGATTTCCAGCGGCGTGGCCGACGGTCCCTGGTCGGTGATGATGCACCAGGTCACGAACGGGGTGGCCCTGCGCATGGCGGTGCTCTACCAGCTCATCGTTCCCGGTGCTGATGGTATCAGGGGTAGCGAGACGGACGAGGCGACCGCGGGGCGGGAAAGCGCCGGCTCGGTACCGCCGCCGCGACAGGCGGGCGGTGCATCCGGGGGAAGAGCCTGATGGGCACTGACGAGAAACTGCTGATACGCGGGGGACGACTTCTCGACCCGGCCTCGGGCCGCGACGAGCCGGCCGACCTGCTGATCGAGGATGGAAAGATAGCCGGCAGCGCCGCGCCGGGCTCGATAGAGGCCAACGGCCACCGGGTGATCGACGCCGAGGGCAAGATCGTTTGTCCCGGCCTTATCGATATCCACGTGCACTTGAGGGAGCCCGGCTACGAGTACCGCGAGACGGTGGCTACGGGCTGCCGGTCGGCCGTGGCCGGTGGCGTGACCTCGGTGGCGTGCATGGCCAACACCAGGCGGGGGAATGACAACGCGGCCGGCACGCGCTTGGTACTCGACCGGGCACGCGAGACCGGCCCCGCGAACGTGCTCGCCCTAAGCGCGGTGTCGCAGGGGCTGCAGGGCGAGGAGCGCGGCCGCGCAGGGGGAAGTCGCGGGGGCG
>JACNKC010000025.1 GCA_014382245.1 Pseudomonadota bacterium
ACAAACAGTGTCGGCGAGAACGCCGACCGGGTCGCAAACCAGAGGGAGCTTTGGTGTACGGCCGCGCCACACCGCGAGACCCACACAGACCCCGGGAGGGGCAGGGGGGGCACCCATCGGCGACCGGGGGAACGGAGGACAACCCAGCACGGGCGCGGCCCGGCCGGCGGCCCGTGGGGGGAGGCGACCTTGGTGCCGCCCCCCCCCCGCGAGGCCCCCGCCGCTCTGGGAGAACTGGAGCGCTTCCTGCACGCCGAGGACTCTTTGCCTCCCCTCATCCGTGTCGGGCTTGCCCACGCACAGTTCGAGACCATCCACCCCTTTCTGGATGGGAACGGCCGCATCGGCCGGTTGTTGATCACCTTCCTGCTCACCGAGAAGCAGCTGCTTGCGCGGCCCGTTCTCTATCTCTCCCACTATTTCAAACGCCACCGCGCCGAGTACTACGAGCGCCTGCAGGCGGTGCGCGACAACGGGGCCTGGGTGGACTGGCTCGCCTTCTTCCTGCGCGGGGTCTCCGAGGTGAGCGAGGAGGCGGCAGCCACTGCAGCCGGCATCCTGCGTATGCGCGAGGACTGCCGCGCGCGCATCACCGATCACTTGGGCCGCGCGGCTGCCAACGGCTACCGCATCCTGGAGCGGCTCTTCGATCACCCGGTCGTCGCCGTGGCCACGGTCCGCGACTGGCTCGACGTTACGCCGGCCGGTGCCAACAACCTGGTCAACCGCCTGGTGTCCGCCGGCATTCTTCGCGAGATCACCGGCTACACCCGCAACCGACGGTTCCGGTTCGACCCGTATCTCCGGTTGTTCGAGGATGAGCAGGGGGTGGGGTATGGGGGGTGAGTGGGCCGTTGGATTGGCTCGAAGAACGCCCAGCAGGCTGCGCGGCAGAGGCGCGCTGTCCCGGGTGCGCCCGTACTCGCGCAACAGAAAACGATCCAGCGCCGCACAACCACTTCAGGTACTCGTCGCGCCAGGACGCCTTCGATTCGGTGTGCTGGTTTTCGTTCATGCCCCGGCCTCCACGGGTTCCCGCCCCGCTGCTTCCGGGAGGCCGGCTGCCTGCTGCTCCCAGTCAGACTTCAGGTACTCGTATTCCGACGCCTCGACCGCGGCGTCTATCAAGGCCTCGACGTCGAGCGAAGCCTCGGCCCTCAGAACGTCTTCAAGCGCTGCCCTGGTGGCCGGATGGCGAGGCACGAACAGGGTGCAGCAATCCTGGTCGGGCTCGATCGAGATGTCGTAGGTGTCGGCCTCTCTTGCGTAGTCGGTGATCTCGAGCTTGTCCATGCCCAGCAGCGGCCTGTACAGCGGCAGCTCGGCGGCCTGCTCTATGACGGCCAGGTTGGCCATGGTCTGCGAGGCCACCTGGCCCAGGCTCTCGCCGCTGATCAACGCAGCAGCCTTGCCCTGGTTGGCAAGTCGGCAGGCTATTTTGACCATCAACCTGCGGTACATCAGCACCCTCAAGGGCCGCGGCACCTTGCGCACCACCTCGGACTGGACCTCGCCGAAGGCCACCATGTGCAGCCTCGTGGCCGACTGCCCACGTGCCAGCACCGCGGCCAGGCGGCGCGCCTTGCGCATGCTGCTGCGGTCGAGGTAAGGCACGCTGTGAAAATGCACGGCGTCCACCCGGCAGCCACGCCGCATCATGCGCAACCCGGCCACGGGCGAATCGATACCGCCCGAGAGCAACAGCAGGGCCCGGCCGCCGGTGCCCACCGGCAGGCCACCGCAGCCCTGCACGCGCCCGAGCGACAGGTAGATCGCGTCGCGAACTACGTGCACGTAGACCACCTCGTCGGGCCGCCCGAGGTTAACCGGCGCACCCGTCCGGTCGGCCAGCACGGCACCCACGCGGGCACCGATCTCGGGAGATTCCAGCGCGAAGCCCTTCCAGGCGCGACGCACCCTCACCCTGAAACTGCCCGCGGGCTGCCAGCCGTCTGTCATCCGCTCGACCTCGGCCAGCAGCGAATCCATGTCGGGCTCGCAGACGGTGGCTACCGACAGGTTGGCGATGCCCGGCACCTGGGCCAGGCGGCGGCAGATTTCCTCGGGGTCGGCCGAGCCCGGCACGACCGTCACGCGACCGTCTTGCGAACGCACAGCGCCACTGGGCAGCGGGGCCAGGGCCTGCCGCATGTTGTCGAGCAAGCGCGCCGTGAAGGCGCCCCGGTTGCCCAGCTTGAGAGTGATCTCGTTGTAGTGCGCGATCACCAGCCTGCGTTGTTCTTCTGCCACGACAACTGAACCTAGCCCCACCGGCACCCGCTTGGCAAATGACCGTCCACGGGCCACGATGTCGCCCCATGCCACTGGCCCGCCTCATACAAGGACATCTCGACCAGCGCACCCGCGTGGAGCTGCCCCCGGATCGCTCGACGCCCTGCGGCGTGCTGCTGCCGCTGCTGGCCACCCAAACGGGTTACGAGCTGCTCTACACCCTGCGCACCGACAGCCTGCCCAACCACGGCGGGCAGGTGTCGTTTCCCGGCGGCAAGAAGGCCCCCCACGACAGCGGCCCCGAGGACACCGCCCTGCGCGAAGCCTCAGAAGAGCTGGGCATAGACGCCGACGACGTGCGCGTCATAGGCCGCCTGGACGACGTGTACACCCTGGGAGTGGAGTACCTGATAACGCCCGTTGTAGGCGTGCTCGACCAAGGGGCTACCCTGTCGCCCAACCCGGGCGAGGTGGCCGACGTGTTCACGGTGGGCGTCGAGGAGCTGGGCGACCCGGCCCATCGTGGCAGCGTGAAGAAAAGCTGGGGCGGTACTCAGTACGACATGCCGGTGATAACCGCTGGCCGCCACAACATCTGGGGCGCCACTTACGCTATTACTCTCAATTTTCTCGACTGCCTGCGCTCTGCGCGGGGCGATTAGGCGCCCAGCTCCACTACCTGCCCGTCCACGGCCAGCTCGGCGTCGAGTGACTCGGCGTCGAGTGACTCGGCGTCGAGTTCTGCCGCCTGCCTCACGGCCGAGCCGAGGTGCGTGACCAGCAGGCGCTCGCAAGCAAGACGCTCACGGTTGGCCGCCAGCTGGTGGTAGCTCACGTGAAAGTCGGTGATCTTGTCCATGAAGCAGCACTCGCACAGAAACAGATCGACCCCGGCACTGCGCTCGACGAAGTCCTCGGTCCAGGCCGAGTCGCCGGAAAACAGCAGGCTGCCACCCTCGGGGTCTTCGATCCTGTAGCCCAGGCAGTAGGGCTCGGCGCCGTGCGGCACCTTGAAGGCGCCGACCTCCAAGCCCGCCAACTCGAGCTCGTCACCGGGTGCGATCTCAACGTAGCGCAGGTCAAAGCCCAGGCGATCGAGGTGATCCCTGCTGTAGTAGCACTCGTAGAGCTGCTCAACCTTCTGCTGCGTGCCGGCCGGGCCGGCCACGAGCAGGGGCCGCGTGCGTGGCGACTCGAACAGGTACTCGAGCAACAGGAAGGGAATGCCGCCGAAGTGATCGCCGTGCAGGTGCGAGACGAGCACCGCGTCGATGGAGTCGCCGTTGAGCCCCTGGCGTTTCAAGCCGGCCAGCACCGACGGCCCGCACTCGAGCAGCAGCGTGCCGGTGGCGCCTTCGAGCAGGTAGGCGCTGTGCAGGTAGCCCCCGCTGTTGAAGGCATCCGCCGAACCGAGGACGGTCAGTCGCAGCATGCCAGCAGCCTAGGCCGCTGCGGGTGCCGCAGTCAAGGAGGGGATGCGCTCTCTTTTCTGTTCGGCGGGCGGATGCCCGCGGGACTGAAAAGGTGCGTATCCCGCTTCTTAGGGGTGGGGCCTGGCCCCGCTTCTTAGGGGTGGGGCCTGGCCCCGCTTCTTAGGGGTGGGGCCTGGCCCCGCTTCTTAGGGGTGGGGCCTGGCCCCGCTTCTTAGGGGTGGGGCCTGGCCCCGCTTCTTAGGGGTGGGGCCTGGCCCCGCTGTCTTCGGGCGGCCCTGCAGCCGCTACAGCGCCAGCTGCAGCATCGCCCAGAACTTGCTGCGGTCGGCGAGTCCCGCGTCACCGTCAAAGTCGGCGTAAAACAAGTCCACCCTCAAGCGGTCGTCCACCTTGCAACCCACGCGCAGATCGAGCTCTTCGCCCAGGCTGCCGCCGCCGTCCTCGGCCGAAAAATCGTGGTAGCGAGCCTGCGCCAGGTAACGCCCCCGCGTGGCCTTGAACTCAACATAGCGGTCATCGAGGCCGGCTGCCGGGGTCGACAGGAACGCGTCGGCCCAGCCGTTGAAGGCGTGCAGGGTCGCCAGCGGCGTTCGGAAAGCCTCGTAGCCCAGCGCGTCGGCATCGCCGCCGAGCAGCTCCCAGCCCACGCCAAGATCGTAGTGGCCCCTGGCCAGGCCCAGGCCCAGCTTGCCGTAGTCGGTGTTGTAGTCGTCGGGATTGTCGCCCGCATCAGACTGGTAGGCGTACTCGAGCTCGTAGCGCAGCTCGGTTTTTTCGGCGATCTCCTGCCGGCCGGTCAGCCGCGCCCCCAGCGTAGAGGTGGAAAACGACGAATCGTTCTCGTTGTCGACCAGGTAGTAGTAACCCGCCAGCCGCCCTACGCCGGGTAGGTCACCCGACAGGTTGAGCAGGTGGGTGCCGTCCTGGTCGTGGCTGCCGGCAGGAACGTCTTCGCCGAAGATGCGCCTTACGTCATCCACCCAGGCGTAAAAGCCGGTCACCCGCTCGCCCGCGTAAGCCAGGCTCACGGCGTCGAAGGTCTGCTCGTTCTGGCGCCAGCCCACGCCGCCCACGAAGCGCTGGTTGTCGAGGTTGATCCTCTGGCGGCCGACGCGCAGCGTCCAGTCGTCGTGGCCCTGGTAGTCAACGTAAGCCTGGTTCAGCTCGCTGCCCTCGGGGTCGGCCACCACCGGGTAGGCCGTGCGATCAGGCGTGTTGCCGGCGCCCGCGTTGAAATTGTCGGGCCCGAGTTCGCGGACGTCGTCGACTTCTACCAGGAAATCAACGCCGCGATACTCGCCGCTTTGCAGCGACAGGCGGCTGCGTACGGTAGACGCCTCAGCGTCGGCAGAAAAACCGTCCTGGTCTACCCCCTCGAAGCGGTAGCGAAAAGAAAGGCTGACCTCGCCGTCGTCGAGCAGCCGGGCTATATCTCCGTTGGCATCTCCGTTGGCATCTCCGTTGGCGCCGCCGTCAGCCGCGCCCTCGCCCGCCCACACCGGCACGGGCAGGCACAAGGCCCACCCGATCACGGCAAGACCGACCACGCGCAGGCCGTAGTTTATGAAATTCAGCTTGGTAGTTCGTGTACCGGTTTCCATGGCAAGTCCCCGGCGGCAATGTCTGCTGCCCCACCGGCGCGGGCCGGTTGTTGATTCCCTGGGGGTTCAACGGGGCAGTTGGTTTCGTGGTGGTGCGTCGGTCTTCGGTGGATCTCTCCACGATCTTATACTAGCCGCGGCAGGTTTCGCGGGCAACGCGTGGGGGAAGGGGCGTCATGCGCCGACGGGATAAGCTCTTTGCCCTGAGCACTGCGGGATTGACTCTAGGGGCGCCGGGGATTAACTGAATCTTGTTTCGTAATGGGTTTCGTATTGACTGTGGGCGCGCACATGACAACGGCCGGCCAGGTTGTTATACGGAAGCAGGGCGGGACCAGGGATGTTATGCGGAACCGGATAAGGATTGTTAGGCCGACATCAGGGAGTCAACCATGGACCGTGACGAAAAGTACGCTGAGCGCCTTTTTCGCTCCATGATGCCTGGCGAACAACGAGACCAGGTCGATGGGGCTTCGGGCGAATTCGGTTATGACCGTTCGAATCCGATTCCTGGGGACGGAGACTGGTACTGCCGTCGGCTTCGATGTCCTGATGGACACCCATACTGGTATCACCGCCTTGGAAGTGTTGGGCCTGGACCCGATCGTCACATCGTTGATCACATTGAACTGCAGTGTTTCGCAGGCGAGAGTCGGATCCAGTTGTTCTTCGACATGTATCACTTGGGTCCATCGTCGATGGTGCCGACCCACCTTTCAATAGGGCCGCAGGCAGGTCTTGGGTCCACCAGTGGATTAGCAATCCCGTTCCCTGAAGGTCTGGACGATTTCGATCCTTCAATCAAGTGAAGGCGGTGTTCTTTTCTGTCCGAGCAAGAGCAGTCGTAAAACCGAGGTCAACCAACCTGGGCCGGCAGAACGGCCTAACAAGCGGCTGCACCCGACGGCCGCGTCTTCAAGGACAGAGGGCGGCCGCGATCGCGCCAGCTGCCACACTTTTCGCCATTCGTTTGCCACCCACCTGCTCGAACCCGGTCACGACATACGCACCGTCCAGAAACTGCTCGGCCACAAGGACGTCAAGACCACCATGATCTACACCCACGTGCTCAACCGCAGCCCCTCGGGAGTGCGCAGCCCCCTGGATGACATGTGCTGAGCGGCGAGAGGCCATTTATGCGGACCCGCCCAGCAGCGTATAATAATCATCCGGCTTGCCCTGAACCGGCGCCGTTACGCGGGCTTTTGGTTGATTGCCGTACTGCCCGCCAGGTTGTTATACGGAAGCAGGGGCGGGGCCAGGGATGTTATGCGGAACCGGATAAGGATTGTTAGACGTACAGGAGAAATACGGTGCCTGCCGATAAAAAAATTGACTACCTTGAACTTCCTGCCCGCGATCTTGATGCGGCGCAAGCCTTTTACGAAAAAGCGTTCGGCTGGTCATTTACCGACTACGGACCTGACTACCGTGCATTCAGTGACGGAAAAATTGACGGTGGCTTTTACAAGGCCGAGGCCCGATCCTCGACGGAAAGCGGTGCTGCGTTGATTGTCATCTACGCCACCGATCTGGAGCGGATGAAGGAGCGCGTTCTGGCCAGCGGCGGTAGCATCATCAAAGACATCTTCTCTTTCCCCGGAGGTCGTCGATTTCACTTCGCCGATCCCAATCGAAACGAGTTAGCTGTGTGGTCAGATCAATAGCATGGTGCATGGAGCGCCTGACAAGGCGCTCCAGCTGACGGCGCTACGCGCCGCAATTCGCCGCTGATGCCAGGCGTTCTGCGATAGAAAACGAATCCTACACAAACGCCGAGATGAAAAAGGCAGCCCGCTTCGGAACGGGCTGCCTTGGACCAATAGAACCCGGTGGCCGACTATGCCGACGGTTGCCCCAATCCCGCGGCACGAAGCGCTGCCTCATCGGGGCCGCCTCCGGCGCAGCATTCAGCGAGCTTGCCGTCGATTACCACGGCGGGAACTGAGCCAACACCCAGTTTTCTGGCCCGTTCAGCCACCTCGGCCAGGTTCATGTCCAGCACGCTTAGCTCGCACGAGGAGCAAGCCACGCGGTTGACCAGTTCGATCGTCTCTTCGCACGCGGGACATCCCGCGCTAAAGACTTCGATTTTGCGATTGATGCTCATGATGACACCTCCTTCGCTCCCGGTGGTTCATGCCAAAAGGATGCCTGCCCCTCGGGAGCACAAGCGGAACAGGCACCACTACCGATATCGACCGCCTTACGCGGCCACGCATTCCAAACGGTTGCGACGACCAGCAAGACAATTCCGCCGTACATTGTCGCGTTTGACGTAACAACAAATTTTCCGAAGAGAACAGCTCCCGTAGCTAGCAGGCCAGCAGCAAAGGGGCCATAACCCCTTCGAGTCTGGGCGCGAAACGCCAAGGCGCTTACTGCTACCAATAGAAGAACGGCCATAACCGGAAGCAAGAAGGCAGTATTCAACAGGAACCCTAACCCCGTGGAGCTCAACAACCCGGCATACACGGGCCAGCAAGCGGGGCACACACCCACCGGCATAAGCGCCGCGCCAATTCCCGGCAGGGAAGCCAGGGAGCTTCGCCAACCTGGATTTCGTGCCAGGCGCTCGCGTGGTGCCTTGCCTCTCCCCAAGCCCCGTAGCGACGACGCTATCATCGGGATGGGCGGGACGCCCTGCGTCTCCCCAGATGCGCCTGGATACAGGCGGCAGCAGGATATGCCCTCGGAGGGTGGAACACCCGCCACGTCCTTCCCATCGACAAGAATAGTGGGTGACCCATAACCGCGCACGTAATCTGGGCTCTGAGGATCGCTGCGCTCCCACTCCGTCCAGCGAGGGTGAATCCCGGTCTCAGAGAAAGCCCTCAGGAGCTGCGCCCGCGTCATTGAAACATTCGGGCAGTCATGATCGTAGATGAATTCTACAGTCGTCATCTCTCAATCCTCCAATGCATCCAGAATCGGACAGTCGGTCACCGGACCGCGTCCGCTGCAGGCCGCCGTCAGTTTCACCAGCGCGTCCTTCATCCTCTGCAGGGCACGCATTTTGTCCTCGATGTCCTCGATCTTAGATTGCGCGCGTTTCCGCACGTCGGCGCAGCGTGACTTCGGCGAGGCCCGTAGTGAAAGAAGTTCCTTGATCTCCTTCAAAGTGAAGCCGAGTTCCTTGGCTCGCCTGATGAAACGAATCCGGGAGACGGTTTCGCAGGGGTACTGCCGATACCCCGAGGCTCGTCGGGGCGGTTCCTCGATCAGCCCTTCGCGCTCGTAGAACCTGACGGTCTCTACGCCGACGCCCGCTTGGCGAGCCACTTTTCCTATGGTCATAGACTCCATTTGCATCGGTCCTTTTCTCATCCTGACCTCAATATACACTCCGTACCGTACTACGGAGTCAAGGGTCGCGTCGATTTTTCTGGACTTTTTTTCGAGGAAGAGGCAAGCCTCCGTAACCAGGCCTTCAGCAGGCAATTGTCTCCTGGTAGAGAATGGTAAAGCACGCAGAACAACCGCAGGCTCCTGGAGCCGATCGGGTACGTGCCGCCCGCGGAGTACGAACAGATGCACTATCGAATGGAAAGAAGTCCGGCCATGGGGGTCGGACTCAACTAACCGAGTCTCCGGAGAACCCGGGGCGGTTCAAACGGCGGGGGGGGCGTTGGCGTGTGGCAGAAGGCGCGTAACAACAGCATGCAGCGGGCGGCTCTTCGCGCCTTCCGCTGAACCGGGGCGTTAGCTGGGAAAAAATGGAGCAGTCATGGATAAGCCTGACAAATCAGAATATGTGCCGGCATTGAGCTTTCACTGGCTCACTCCCTATTACGATGCTGTAGTAGGCGTTACGACGCGGGAGCGTGCCTTCAAACAAGCCCTCATTCGGCAAGCTGGAATCAAAGCAGGGCAGCAGGTTCTTGACCTTGCCTGCGGCACGGGGACGTTGGCCATCTGGATCAAGCAAAACCAGCCACTAGCCCTTGTAACCGGCGTGGACGGCGACTTGCCCATTTTGTCTATTGCCTCTCGCAAAACCAAGCAAGCGGGTGCTGAGGTGCAGTTTGACCACGCGCTTTCCTACGACCTTCCTTACCCGGATGCGCACTTTGATCGTGTGGTTTCAAGCCTATTCTTTCATCACCTGACTTGGGAGAACAAACACCGAACAGCACGAGAATTATTCCGTATTCTCAAACCTGGCGCAGAGTTGCATATCGCTGATTGGGGTTGTCCCACCAATGCCGTGATGCGTATGTTGTTCTTATCGATCCAGATCCTGGATGGCTTCAAGAACACGCAAGACAATGTATCGGGTAGGCTCATCAAGCTATTCCAAGACACCGGGTTCGCCGAAGTCACTCAGTGCGAAACCTTCAGCACTATCTACGGCACGATGACTTTGTACAGTGCAGTCAAACGCAGCTGACAAGGCGCATCAGCCGAGTGGCTAGCGCCGCCGCTGATGCTGAGCGTTAGCGATATTTTGGAATTGATTGACATAGGCCCCATATGTGGTACTATATTTAGACCCACAAAGCAGGAGGTCCCATAGTGAGCCTGAAAAATGACATTCGCCCCGTAACCTACTTGAAAACAAAAGCTTCTGACCTATTGAAGCAAGTTACTGACACGCAGCGCCCCGTAGTCATCACACAGAACGGGGAGCCGCGTGCTGTGCTGCAAGACGCCAAGAGTTACGAAGATATGCGCTATGCGCTGGGCCTCATGAAGCTTATCTCGCAGGGGGAGGAGGACATCCGCAAGGGGAAGGTCCGCTCTCAGGATGAGGTTTTTTCTCGTGTCGCCGATGCGGTTGACCGGAAATGAGCAAATCGGATGAAGTTCTGTGGGCCGCAGTGGCCGAGAGTGACCTCACAGGCATCATCCTCTACATCGCCGAGGAGAGCCCGGGCAGCGCCAAAAAGGTGCTCGCTCGGATTAAGTCCAGGACAGCCAAGCTTACTAAGTCGCCGATGCAAGGGCGAGTTGTTCCGGAGCTGCTCAGCCAGGGCATTTCTCAATACCTAGAGGTAGTGCTCTCCCCCTGGCGCGTGATTTATAGGGTCGAAGGGGACCGAGTCTTAGTGGTGTCTGTTATCGACTCTCGTCGGAATGTGGAGGACATCCTGCTGGGCAGATTTTTGAATTGAAATTGCTAACAAACGCTCGCACCTGCCAAGGCCACCGGTCACGCCGCTTTGCGGCCTGTCCTTGCAGGTGAAGCGAGCGTCAGGCGGCACATGGAGGAAAGATGGAGCGCTTTGAAGGGATTCTCATGGTGGGTGCAGCGCTGAGTTTTGGTTTGGCACTCCTTCACGTCGCTATGATTCCCTTCGGTGCACGGGCGTACCGGTACTTTACGGCAGGTGACTGGATGATCGAACAGTCGGAGTCCGGATCTCCGTTGCCGGGTTTATTGACACTCGGCATTGCTGCCATATTGGCAAGCTTCGGACTCTATGCACTCGCAGCTGCTGGCGTACCCATTTCGCTTCCGTTCATCCGAGCTGGGGTGACCGTTGTGGCGGCGATTTATTTGCTTCGGGGACTTGGGTGCTTCCCCCAGCTCGTCATGCTGTCGCGAGGCTCGCAAAAGGTTGCGCCCAGGGAGCCAGTGTTCAGCGCAGTCTCGCTCGCAATTGGGATTGTGTATGCGGCAGGAATTGCGCTTGGCTGGAGCGCGCTAGGTTGAAAGGTGCCGCCTGACGTGAGCGTTGGACAGCGCGCGGATCCACGTCGGGGGTGAAACCATCGTGCCCCGGAGATTCCGGCCCTCGTCAGCTACCCGCCTGCCAGAGGCCAACCACGGTATTTGAACCGTTTCTGCCCACCGGCCAGCCCTCCCCCCGTTTGCCACTGCAGGCTGCCCCTATCACTCTCTGCTGCCGCCGCCGTTCGGGGACGCAGGATAACGGGCCACGGCACCAGCAGATGGACGACAGCACGACAGTAGAAGACAGCGCGGCAAAAGACAGCGCGGCACCGCAGACCCCGGTAGAGCTCGAGCTGGACATCGAGAGCCTCTCCTTCGGCCGCGCGGCCATCGCGCGCCACGAGGGCCGGGTGGTGTTCGTGGAGGGCGCTGCTCCCGGCGACCGGGTGCGCGCGACCATCACTGCCACGCACCCGGGCTACGACGAGGCCGTGGTCGCTGAAGTACTCACAGCGGGCGAAGCCAGGGTGGAGCCACCCTGCCCGCTGGTGCAGGAATGCGGCGGCTGCCCCTGGCAGCACGTCGACTACCAGGCCCAGCTCGAGGCCAAGCGCGACGCCCTGGTCGACTGCATTACCCGCATCGGCCGCATCGACAATCCCCCCGTCGCCGCGCCCGACCCGTCACCGCTCAACCTGGGCTACCGTAACCGACTCAAGCTGCGCTTCGCCGGACACAGGATGGGCTTCTACCGCGCCTCTACCCATCGCCTGGTACCGGTGGACGACTGCATGCTGGCCGAGCCCTACATCAGAAACGCCATGCCGCTGGTCGAAGAACTGGTGGCCGGCATGTCCACGCAGGCCACGCGCGTTGAGATCGTGTCGCGCGGGCGCATGGCCGGACTGGTGGTGGCCATCAACAGCCGCGGCCGCCTGCGCCGCTCGGATACGGCGCGGGTACGCGAGTTTCTCGATCAGCCAGGCTGCCCGGTAAAAGGCGTCGTTGCCTGGGGCAAGGGCTGGAAGCGCGAGTGGGGCGACACCCGGCGGCGCTGGCGGCCCGTGGCAGACGGCCCCACCATCGAAGCGCCGGGCACGGCCTTCGGCCAGGTAAACACGCTGGCCAACGAACTGCTCGTGCAACGGGTACTCGAGGCGGCCGGCAGTGAACGTAAACGCTTCGTCCTCGAGCTCTACGCGGGCGCGGGCAACCTCACCCTGCCGCTGGCACCGCTGGCCGACCAACTGGTGGCCGTAGAATCCGACGCCGCGGCCGCGCACGCGCTTGAGCGTTCGGCGCACCGGGCCTCGTTCAGGCATGTAAGCGCCGTCACGGCACGGGCCGAGGAGTACCTCGCCGCCGGTGTAAGACAACGGCCTGATCTCGTTGTTGTCGACCCGACCCGTAGCGGGCTGGGCTCGGCGGCTCACGACATCGCACGGCTGGAAGCCGAAAAAATCGTCTACGTATCCTGCAACCCTTCCACCCTGGCCCGCGACCTGCGGGTGCTGGTCGACGAGGGCTACCGCCTTGAGAAAGTGCAGCCCGTGGACCTGTTTCCCCACACATTTCACGTCGAAAGCGTGTGCACACTCAGGTTGACTTGAGCCTGGCAGAACAGCATCCTGTGGGCTCCTGAGGGTCGCCATGAAAAAGAAGATTGCAACCTTAAGCCCTGTAAAAAAGCAGCCAAAACGAGCCACCGTGACGATTATCCCCGGCAAGGGGGTTTCGCAGGCCATCAACTACCTGCTCGAAGATCGAGACGAGCTGGAGTGGCTGGTGGCGGTGGGCCGCAACAAGCAGGGTGAAATATTCTTCTACGACACCGGCGGCGACATCATCGAGGACCTGGGCACGCTTGAGTACCTCAAGGAACGCATTGCCCGCTCGCACTTCTGCGAAGACGGCGACTGACTGGTAGCGCCAACTGCGCACCTTCTTCCTCTTCTACCTCCTCAGCTACCTGCTGCACAACCCGCTGCTGGCACTCGTGATCGTGGGCCTGGTCGTCTGGCTGACCAACGCAAGGGTGAGCGGGCGCTGGTTCAACCCGGCCTCGCTGTGGCGCCGCCACAACGCCGTCAACGAGCTCAAGAAACTGCTCGACGTAAACGATCACGACGTGGGGGCGCACAACGACCTCGGGCGCATACTGGTCGACAAGGGTCGACACGCCGAGGCCCTGCCGCACATGGAGAAGGCCATCGCGCGTATGGACGAGGCGGCCGAGACGAACTACTTCCTGGGACTTGCACGGCTGCACACCGGCGACACCGAGCGCGGACTGGCCGACGTGGAACGCGCGCTGGAAATCTCGCCGGGCTTTCTCTACGGCGAACCCCGCCTGGCGCTGGCGCGCTGGTACGCTGAGGCCAAGCGCCCGCGCGAAGCGCTTGAGCAGGCGCGCATGGCGGTCAAGATCAACACCAGCAGCGTCGAGGGTTGGCTCATTGCCGGCGAGTCTGCCGCCGTCCTTGGGCAGAACGACGAGGCTCGCGAGACGCTGGGGCAGGCACGCCACGCCTACCAGCACCTGCCCGCCTACCTGCGCCTGCCCAACCGCCGTTACGCCGTACGCGCGCGCCGCCTGCTGAAAAAAGTCCCGAGCTAGAAGTCAGCCCGCCCGGCCGGCGTCAGGGCCTGTCGTAGACCCTGAAGCTTAACGCGTAGGGGTTCTTCTCATCGCTCTCGCGGCGGGTGTCGTCCGACAGGCGCCAGCCATCGAGAGCCTCGAGCGGAAAGCTCGTGTCGCCTTCAACATTCGCGTGCACCAGCGTCAGGTACACCCGGTCGCTCAACGGCAGGGCCTCGGCGAACACCCGGCTGCCGCCGGCGACAAACACCGTGTCATCGTCTGATAACTGCTCGCGGCAATAGTTAAGAGCCGCCGCCACCGATGACCTCACGACAACACCGTCGGGCTTGTAGTCGCCCTGGCCGCTCACCACCACGCAGGGACGGCCGGGCAAGGGACGCGACCCGATCGACTCGAAGGTGAGCCGTCCCATTATCATCCAGTGGCCCTCGGTCAGACGCTTGAAGTAAGCCAGGTCGGCCGGCAACCGCCACGGCAGGCCACCATCGCGCCCGATGACGCCGTTCTCGGCAACGGCCACTACGCAAGCAACGATCACCGGCAGCGCCCCACCAAGCTAGACGGCCACCGCTGCGGCTATGTGCGGCTGGGCCTGGTAGCCCTGGAGTTCAAAGTCGTCGTAGCTGAAGCCGAAAAGATCGTCGACCTCGGGGTTGATCCTCATGGTCGGCAAGGGGCCGGGCAAACGCGAAAGCTGCTCGCGGGCCTGGTCGAGATGGTTGAGATAGAGATGCGTGTCGCCCAGCGTGTGGATGAACTCCCCCGGCTCAAGGCCGGTGACCTGGGCCACCATCATCGTCAGCAGGGAGTACGAAGCCACGTTGAACGGCACGCCGAGAAACAGGTCGGCGCTGCGCTGGTACATCTGGCAGGACAGACGCCCGTCGCATACGTAAAACTGGAACAGCAGGTGGCAGGGTGGCAGCGCCATGCCCTCGATCTCGCCCGGGTTCCACGAACTTACCAGCATGCGCCTCGAGTCGGGGTTGTCGCGCACCTGCTCTACGACCTGGGCCAGTTGGTCGATGCTGCCGCCGTCGGCCGTCGGCCAGCTGCGCCACTGGCGACCGTAAACAGGCCCCAGCTCTCCGTTCTCGTCGGCCCACTCGTCCCATATTTTTACGCCGTTACGCTGCAGGTAAGCCACGTTGGTATCGCCGGCGATAAACCACAGCAGCTCGTGGATGATCGAGCGCAGGTGCAGTTTCTTGGTGGTGAGAAGCGGGAAGCCGGCCGAAAGATCGTAGCGCGACTGGCAGCCGAATATGCTCAGCGTGCCGGTGCCCGTGCGGTCCTGCTTGCGGCTGCCCTCGTCGAGCACCTTCTGTAGAAGATCGAGATACTGGCGCATGGTGGGCCCGCTCAGCCGTTCGCGCTGCGTCTTTGCTCGCCGCTCATGGCCTCCAGCGAATGGAAAACCAGGCCGGTGAGTAGCTTGGGGTAGAAATACGTCGACTTCTCGGGCATGAGTTCGCCGGCCAGGCACACGTCGGCGATCTGCTCGCTGCGCGTGGCGTTGAGAAGAAACCCTCCCTCGAGCTCGCCCGCGTCCACCCTGTCGAGCAATGACGCTGCGTCCACGGTGTAAGTTATTTCCGGCGGGCCACTTCCGCCCGCCGCCTGCAGTGCTTCGGACAGCACCGCGCCGTGCAGCGCGCTTACGTCGAGCGCGGCCAGCGGCGAACCCGCCTCGGCCACGGCCGGCCTGCTCACCAGCAAGTAGTGATCAAGGTCTTTCAAGGCCACGCCGAATGCGTTGACCGCGGCACCGGCCTGCTCGAGCGCGGCCAGCAGTTCGTCCCTTCCGCCTGGCGTACGCTCGAAGCGCCGCAACTCGAAGCCAGAAGACAACGATTCTTCGAACCTGCCGTGATCAGCGCCACCGCTGCTGACCAGCTCGCGGTGGGTGGGCAGTATGACCATGCCCGGATCCTCGAAGGTGGCCAGGAAAGCCATCACGTGCGCGTCCGGTTGCTCGGAGTCACCCGGCGCGTCGTCCGCCGAGGGAGGATCGGCCCCGTCGTTGAGCTGGGCGTAATAGTTGAGAGCGGTCGCGTAGCGATGATGGCCGTCGGCTATGTATACCTGCCGCCCGGCCAGCGCCGCCTGCACCGATTCGGCAGCCTCCTGGTCGGCAACCACCCACATGCGATGCCGCGCGCCCTGGTGCTCAACGTCTATGTCTGCCGGGCTGTCCCAACCCGATGGGGGCTCGGGCTTGAAATCGGGGTTGGAGTAGAGACCGAAAATAGGGCTGAGATTGGCCCGCACCTCGGTGGTGAGCTCGAGGCGGTCTTTCTTATGGTGAGAAAAGGTGCGCTCGTGCGGCAGTACCACCGCGCGTGAAAAGGGCTCGAGGGCCAGCGCGCCTATTACGCCCGTGCGGCGCAACAGCCTGCCCTCGACCTCGAATTCCTGGCTGTAGAGATAAAAGCTATCGTCGGCGTCGGTGGCCACGTTGCCCTGCTCCGTCCACTCCCGGAACAGGCGGCCCGCCTCGGCGTGTCCGTCCCGGTTGAGGATCAGCCGGGTGACGTTCCAACGGCCGGCGTCGTACAACGCGTCGCGCTGCTCTGCACTGATGACGTCGTAGGGAGGGGCCACCGCCGCGTCCATGTCGCCCGCGGCTTCACCGGCAAAACGTATTCCCTTAAAAGGTCTGAACCTGGCCACTTCTCTCACCCACCTTGCACGTTGATCGTGCCCGTAACGTCAACAGAGCCACTCCTTCGCAGATAGGCCCGACCATCCAAAAACTCAACCACCGTGCTTGCAGACTCGGCCATGCGCGGGCCGTCGTCAACGTAACACTCCACGCTGTCATCGAAATATTCGCGAGCGGTCTGCACACTGCGCGCAGGCTCCAACGACGAGGGATTGGCCGAGGTCGCAGTCAGGGCCACACCCGCGGCCTTGAGCAGGGCGGCCGCCACCGGGTCGCTGCTGCATCTCAGTCCCACGCCTCCGGTTTCACCCACCAGGCCGCGGGGAAGGCCGGCAGCGGCGGGTAACACCAGCGTCAGGGGCCCGGGCCACCAGCGCCGCGCGAGTTCCACGGCCTCGGTGCCGGGGCTGGTGTCCAGCAGGGCGCGGGCCTGCTCCAGGTCGGCCACCAGCACCGACATGCCACGCCCATCGTCCCTGCCCTTGGCGGCCAGCAGGCGCTGCACGGCCTCTGCGTTGCCAGCGTCGGCGCCCAGGGCGTAAATAGTTTCGGTCGGATACACCACCAGGCCACCGGCCCTGATGGTGTCGGCCGCGCGCAGCACGGCCGCCTCAAGCTGCTCGGCCATCGTGGGCGTAGAATCCATCAACAGTTAGACAAGGCCGCCGGCGAGCCCCTCAGGGGTAGACAACACCGGCGCCCCCTCAGGGGTCGACCTGCTCGACTACTCCCGGCACGGCCGCCGTCATGCGTTTTCGCAGGCGCTTGAAGCGCCCGGCCAGGGCCGTGTCGGACAAGGCCAGCACCTGGGCCGCCAGCAGGCCCGCGTTACGCGCGCCGGCCTCGCCTATGGCCAGCGTGCCCACAGGCACACCGGCGGGCATCTGCACGGTGGCAAGCAAAGCGTCCATGCCCTTGAGCGCGCCCGACTCCAGCGGCACACCCAGCACTGGCAACGTGGTGTGCGCCGCCACGGCGCCGGCCAGGTGCGCGGCTCGCCCGGCACCCACCACGAACACCTTCACGCCGCGACCGGGTGCTGCACGCACGTAGTCAGCCGTCTGCTCGGGCGAACGGTGAGCCGAGGTCACGACGACCTCGTGGGCTACCGACAGTTCGGTCAACGCGTCGGACGCAGCCGACATGACCTCGCGGTCGCTGTTGCTGCCCATGAGTATTGCCACCAGTGGTTTGAACTTCGCCATTTACTATCTCTCCCTGTCGCCTGCTTATGCGGACGCCCCGCTGTCGAGTGCCCTGTGACCGATGTCGCGGCGATAGTGCGCGCCCGGCCAGCTGATAGCCGATACCGCCGAGTAGGCCCCGTGCAGGGCCGCGGCTATGTTGCCGCCGGTGGAAGTCACGCCCAGTACCCTGCCGCCTGAACTGACCACGCGACCGTCGTCATCGCGAGAAGTACCGGCCTCGAACACCTTGACGTCGTCCAACTCGTTGGCTGCGGCGATGCCCTCGATGACGTCGCCCTTGCTGTATTCGCCCGGGTAGCCCGGCGCCGTCATCACCACGCAGGCGGCCGCGTCGTCGGCCCAGTCCAGCCTCACGCGGTCAAGCGTGCCTTCCACGCAGGCCAGCGCGGCCTCGGCCAGGCTGCCTCGCATCCGCATCATCAGCGGCTGGCACTCGGGGTCGCCAAAGCGAACGTTGTACTCGAGCACCTTGGGTCCCTCGTCGGTGACCATGATGCCGGCGTAGAGCACGCCGCGGTAATCTATGCCGCGGGCTGCAAGTGCGGCGACGGTGGGTTCGAGCACGTCGGACAACAGCAGCGCCTGCATTGCCTGGTCGCAGACTGGTGCGGGCGAGTAAGCGCCCATGCCGCCGGTGTTGGGGCCCTTGTCGCCGTCGAACACGGCCTTGTGATCCTGCGAAGTGGCCAGCGGCAGCACCGTGCGCCCGTCGGTGAGCGCAATAAACGACAGCTCCTCGCCGCACATGAACTCCTCAACGACCACGCGTGCGCCGGCCTCGCCGAAGCGGCCGCCCTCGAGCATGGAGATAAGGGCTTCGTCGACCTGCTCGGCATCCTCGCAGATGACCACGCCCTTGCCGGCCGCCAGTCCGTCAGCCTTGACGACCACCGGCAAGCCCAGCTCCTCGGCGAAAGCCCGCGCGGGAGCCACCTGTGTGAACTCGGCCCAGCGCGCCGTGGCAACGCCGGCCTCGTCGAGCAGGGTCTTGGTAAACGCCTTGGAAGATTCCAGTTGCGCGCCGTCGCGGCCCGGGCCGAACACCTTGAGCCCACGCTCGCGACCGAGGTCGACCAGCCCGGCGGCCAGCGGCTGCTCGGGGCCGACCAGCACGAGGTCAACGCCGCGTTCAAGGGCCACCGACACCAGCCCTTCGACGTCGTCGGCAGCTACTGGCAGGCACTCGGCGCATTGGGCGATGGCCGCTGAGCCAGGTGCGGCCAGCAACTTATCAACGCAGTCCTCCCCGGCCAGCTTCCAGGCCAGCGCGTGCTCGCGCCCGCCGCTACCAACAACCATTACCTTCATGCTGTTACCGTTACCGTGTTCACTACTTGGGGGTTAGTGGCGAAAGTGGCGCACCCCCGTCAGAACCATCGCCATGCCGGCGGCGTCGGCCGCCTTTATGATCTCGTCGTCTCGCATGCTTCCTCCCGGCTGTATGACCGCCGTTGCGCCAGCGTCGGCGCATACCTGCAAGCCATCGGGAAAGGGAAAGAACGCGTCCGAAGCCACCACCGTACCCGCGGTGTCCAGGCCGTGCTCGGCTGCCCGCGCCACGGCTATCCTCGCCGAGTCCACCCGGCTCATCTGGCCGGCTCCCACGCCGACCACGTGATCGCCGTGGGCCAGCACGATGGTGTTCGACTTGGCGTGCTTGCAGACCTTCCAGGCAAAATCCATGGCCTCGAGTTCAGCCGCGCTCGGCTCGCGCGCGCTCACCACCTGGCAATCGGCGACCACCGAGGGCTCGAGGTCTCGCGTCTGCACGAGCAATCCGCCCAGCACCCTCTTCATGTCGAGCGCCTGCTCGCCACCGGGCAAGGCCGAATCTACCTCGAGCAATCGGACATTGGCCAGCTTCTTGGTTGACGAGTACAAGGCCAGGGCCTCGTCGCTGAACGAAGGCGCCAGCACGATCTCGAGAAACACGTCTTTCATGAGCTCGGCAGTTTCACCGTCGAGCTCGCGGTTGAGCGCCACGATGCCGCCAAAAATCGAAACCGGGTCGCAGCTACGGGCCAGCCGGAACGCCTCGGCCGCGGACCCTGCCAACGCGGCACCACAGGGGTTGGTGTGCTTTATAACCATGCAGGCCGGCTGCTCGAACTCGCCCACCAACTGCAAGGCGGCGTCGGCGTCAACGATGTTGTTGTAAGACAACTCCTTGCCCTGCAGCACGCGGGCGGTGGCGATCGAGGGGCCTTTCACGCCGGGGGCGCGGTAGAACGCCGCGCGCTGGTGCGGGTTCTCGCCGTAGCGCAGACCCTGCACCCGGCTCCACTGCTGGTGAATAGTCTCACCGAAGCCGCCGTCCTCGTCGCGCCCGAGGTAATCGGCGATCATCCCGTCGTAGGCCGCCGTGGCGCGAAAGGCAGCCGTCGCCAACCTGCGCCTGCTGGCGTCGGCCACGCCGCCGGTCTCGACGATCTCGGCCAGGACGACGTCGTAGTCGTCCGGGTCAACCACTATGGCAACGTCGGCGTGATTCTTGGCTGCCGAGCGAAGCATCGACGGGCCACCTATGTCGATATTCTCTATGGCCTCCTCGAAGCTGCAGTCACGCGCGGTGACCTCGGCAAAGGGGTAGAGATTCACGCACACAAGGTCGATGTACTCCAGGTCGTTTTCCTCGACCTGTTGACGATGGGAGGGGTCCTGCCTGCGCGCCAGTATGCCGCCGTGCACGCGGGGGTGCAGCGTCTTAACGCGCCCGTCGAGAATCTCGGGACTGCCGGTGTGTTGGCTGACATCTACCACCTCGAGCCCGGCGTCGCGCAGCGCCCGGGCAGTTCCGCCCGTGGAGAGGATCTTTATGCCCAGGGCGGCAAGTCCGCGGCAGAACTCCACCACGCCGGTTTTGTCGCTCACGCTCACCAGCGCCGTGCTTACCTTGTTAGTATTCGCTTGCACCTCTTGTTCTACCCGCTCGCCTGCTGCCTGCACTTTGTCTGCTCCATCGTGGATGTCAGTCATCCTTGTAGCGACGCTCTACCCGGGCTCCCACCCGCGCCACCAGCTCATACGAAATAGTTTCTGCCGCCACGGCCACGTCTTCGGTGGACGGGCTATCGCCCCACATCACCGCGCTGTCGCCTTCGCGCAGCTCGCCGAGTTCGGTCACATCGACCACCGTGTGATCCATGCATACACGGCCCACGACCGGCGCCAACCCTCCCCCCAGCAGCACCCGACCGCGATTGCCCAGGGCCCTGGGGTATCCGTCAGCGTAACCACACCTGAGGGTCGCCACGCGGCTTGGCCGCGTGGTGTGGAAGCTGTGGCCATAGCCTATGCCCTGCCCGCTTCCAAGTTCGCTGACGCGCAACACGGGAGCCTCGAGCGTCATCACCGGCTTGAGCGCCACCTTGCCCAGCAGCGACGAGTCGGGGTACAGGCCGTAGAGCATGATGCCGGGACGAACCCGGTTGAGCCAGGCCTCCGGGCGCGTCATGACTCCCGAGCTGTTGGCCAGGTGACGGGTAAGGTCCAGGCCCTCGTCGCGCACGAGCCGGTCGGCCAGCAACAGGGCCTCCAGTTGGCCCTCGGTCACGCTGCCTGTCACCGACTCGGCCTGGGCAAAATGCGAGCACAGGGCCACCGGGCGCGTGCCCTCGGTATCGGCCAGCAGGCGGGCGAAGCGGCCGGCCTGCTCGGGCTCGACCCCGAGACGGTGCATGCCGGTGTCGACCTTGATGTGCACGGCCACCTCGCTGCCGGCAGCAGTGGCTTCGCGACCCAGCGCCTGCACGGTGGCCTCGCTGTGGGCAGCCACCTGCACACCCAGCGCCACGGCCACGCCCGCGGAACCAGGCAACACCCCGCCAAAGACGATGATCTGCTCGGCCGCGCAGGCCGATTCTTCGATCAGTTCGCGAGCCTCTTCTAGCGTGGCCACGCCGAAAGTCGTGCAGCCCTCGTCTACCAGCGCGCGGGTGACCCTGGCGGCGCCGTGCCCATAGGCGTTGGCCTTGACCATGGCTATGACGGTGGTGTCGGATCCCGACAGCAGGCCGAGCACCTGCCGGTAGTTGTGCCTGAGGGCCGTGAGATTGATGGTGGCGCGCGCTTGCTGCAGCCCGGACCCTGAATCCGAAGTACCCACAGCCGGGGCTTTGCCAACCTGCGACGAACGCGCCACGGTCACCTGTACCAAGCAGGGCCTGACTTGTAAAGAAGGCGGGCCGCGGCTATCGGGGTCAGTTGGACCCCGGTACGCGATACCCTGATGAGACTATGCCCGAAGAGACAACACAGCTGACCATAAACGGCGAAGCCTCCAGCGTGCCCGACGGCTGCAGCGTCGATGCGCTGATCAAACGGCTGGGCCTGGCGGGCAAGCGCTGTGCGGTCGAGCTCAACCGAAACATCATCAGCAGCGAAGACTGGGAACGCACCCGGCTGGCGGCAGGCGACCAGGTTGAAATCGTCAACTTTGTGGGTGGAGGCTGAGTATGGTGGCTGACAACGAAGCGGTGGCTGACAACGAAGCGGTGGCTGACGGCAAAACAACAACTGGCGACTATTTTGAGCTGGCTGGCCGGCGCTACAAAAGCCGGCTCATCGTGGGCACCGGCAAGTACGTCGACTTTGAGCAGACCAGGGACGCGATCAAGGCGTCGGGCGCAGAAATCGTCACTGTCGCGGTCCGGCGCGTGAACATCACCGACCCCGACAAGGAAAACCTGCTCGACTATCTCGACCCCGAGCACTACACGATACTTCCCAACACGGCCGGCTGCTACACCGCCGACGAGGCCGTTCGCACCTGCAGGCTGGCGCGCGAAGCGGGTGTCGGAAAACTGGTCAAGCTGGAGGTTATCGGCGACGAGCGCACGCTGTTCCCCGACGTAGCGGCGACTTTGGAGGCCGCGAAAATTCTCGTCGACGAAGGTTTCGACGTGCTGCCCTACGTAACCGACGACCCGGTGGCCTGCCAACGGCTCGAAGACATCGGCTGCCCGGCCGTCATGCCCCTGGCCGCGCCCATCGGTTCGGGCCTGGGCATACGCAACCCCTGGAACATTTCGATCATCCGCGAACACTCGGGCGTGCCGGTGATCGTGGACGCGGGCGTGGGCACCGCATCGGACGCCGCGCGGGTGATGGAACTGGGCTGCGACGCGGTGCTGATGAACACGGCGATAGCCGGCGCCGATAACCCGCTGCTAATGGCCGAGGCCATGAAGCTGGGCGTGGAGGCCGGGCGCAAGGCCTGGATGGCGGGACGCATCGCGATGAAAAAGTACGCCACGGCCTCGTCACCCGTAACAGGCCTTGTCGGCTGAAAAGATATCGCCGCGGCTGGAGCCCCGGACGCCATCCTTCCCACAGCCGCCGCTGTTCGTCATTACCGACGACGCCCTGGGCAACGAGCAATTACTTGAGCGGGTCGAAGCGGCCTGCGAGGCCGGCTGCCGCGCGATCCAGTTGCGCCAACGACAGCTGCCCGGTGGGCCGCTGCTAGAGCTGGCACTGGAACTTCGCGCCGTCACCCGCCGTGCTGGCGCGCTGTTGCTGGTGAACGACCGACTGGACCTGGCCCTGGCCGCCGGAGCCGACGGCGCGCACCTACCCTCTAACAGTTTTGATGCCCGCGTCGCGAGACGTCTGCTGGGTGAACACGCAACACTGGGACTGTCGATTCACTCGGTCGAAGAAGCCCGGCTGGCGGCCGAGCAGGGCGTGGTCGACTACCTGCAGTTCGGCCCGGTGTACGCCACCGGGTCGAAGAAAAAATATGGCCCGCCCCAGGGAATAGAAGCCCTGGAGCGGGTGGTGGAATCGGCCGGGGCCGTAAAAGTTATCGCGGTGGGAGGAATCGTGAGCGCTCGCGTCGAAAGCGTCATGGCCACAGGCTGCGAGGGCGTGTCGGTAATCGGGGCGGTAATGTCGGCCCCCGATCCAGGACTGGAAACCACCCGCTTGCTGGACGCCCTCAGCGCCTGTTCAAGCTGACCCTTACTCCGCGACTGGCTATTTTTTCGAGACAGGCAGATACGCTTTTGCGAGCGCTGCCGTCGAGGTCGTTGTATAGGTTGACGCGAACGCTGCCCACCCCGTGGGCGGCCGCCAACCTGAGGTCCTGCAGCAGGTAGTCACCGGCGGGCCCGGCTATGATAGCCCTGCCCCGGCCCTCGCCCTGGTATTCGAGCCATGCTTCGAGTCGCGCATCCGTTTTTTCTCTCACCCTCATCGTCCTTCCTCTCCCTGTTTCCGTCGTCGTCATAGATGCAGTTACTGATCGCCACGGTAAGGCGGTGCCAGCCGGTCCAATCACCGGCACCGCTACCGGTACGCCTGCCGCCGTCGGGCGTCAGTGGACAGTGTGATAGGGGCCGTCGAGCACCCCCAGTACGGTCAGCGAATCCTGGTCAAGGCTCAGGTGATACAGCACGTACCAGCCATTGACCGGGAGGTAATAGCAGCCCCGGTTGTCATCGAGCCTTACGACTCCGTCGGGCCTGGGGTCATCGGCCAACGAAAGTATCGCCGTGCTCAAGGTGTCGGCTATGGAGGCCGGCACCATCTCCATCTCGCGGTAAGCGCTGTAGGTCATCGCCATGGCGATGCCGGTGGTCTGCCCGCTCTCGCTGCCCTGTTCTCTCTGCGTTTCTTCGTTAGCCATTATCAATTCTCCGCCTGGACTGCCGGGACCTGGTTGCCGCGGCCGATCCGTGGGACTTATCCCGTCCCCGCTGTGCCCAGTCTCAACAGCAACGGTCGTGCCACGGCGTTCTCCTTGCGTTGACAGCGCGGCGCACGCGCGGGGCGACCTGTTTCGACGCAGCGCGACGCACCTGGCTGAACAGCATCGTCGGTTTTTGTACGCCGCGGGCTGGCGCCCGCCCCCGCGCTGAGATACTCACGGGCGATGGCTGGCGAAGAGGCACGGGCCCCGTTTCAGGACGAAATGGGATTTACGCTTGACGATAACTGGTCAACATCAGTCAGCGCCGAGGACCTCGGGCTGGACCCCGACCTGCTCGACAGGCTCGCCGACGCTGGGCCGCTGTGTTTCCTGGATTTCGAGGCTACCGGACTCGACACCGACGACGATGACCTCATAGAGGCAGGCGCCCTGCTCGTTGACCCCGGCGGAAGAGGCCTCGCCGTCTTTTCCACCTTCATCCAGAGCTCCAAGCCGCTCAGCGCCTTTATCCGCCGCCTGACCGGCATAAGCGACGACGATCTAGCTGCGGCCCCCACGTCGACAGACGTGTTCGCCGCGCTCAACGAATTCATAGGCGAGGCGGCCGTAGTGGCGCACAACACCTCGTTTGAGAGCAGCTGGCTCAAAAAACAGGTGAGCCCACGCTTCGGCGACCACGAGTTTCTCGAAACCCTGGACCTGTTTGCGTTGGTGTACCCCGACCTGCCCAACATGAAACTCGACACACTGTGCCGCATGAAACTCGGGCGCAGCGAACGCCATCGCGCCCTGGACGACACGCTGGACACCGCGCGCCTGGTACTGAGGATTTTCGAAGAATCGGCCGCGGGCGACCCCGCCGGGGCCAACGCCAGGAAGGCCCTCGAAGATTACGGGCCCACCTGCAACTGGTTGCCCAGGCTCAAGCGCTTGCCGGTGTCCGACCTGAAACGTGAGCCCCCACTCGAACTGCGCAGTGACGACTCGCCCCCGCTCGAAGCCGTTCCCTTCGACGTGGAGGCCATCGCCGATCGTCTTCTCGACCTGGACGCCGGAGCCTCGGTCATCACCGGCTACGCGCCCCGCCAGGAACAGGTAGACCTCATGCGCCACGTCTTTGCCTGCTTCAAGGGCGAAGAGGGCCGAAGCGTGCGCCTGTGCGAAGCCGGTACCGGTATCGGTAAGACGCTGGCCTACCTGGCGGTCGCGATACCGTTTGCACGCAGCACCGGCGAGCAGGTGCTCGTGACCACCTCCAGCAAGCTGCTGCAACGGCAACTGCTCGAAAAGGACATCCCGGCCGCCGCCGCCCTCATGGGTTACCCCGACCTGCGCTTCACCTCCATAAAAGGCAGGGCCAACTACCTGTGCCGCGCCCGGCTGGACGACTTCCTCGACCGCCAGCTCGAGCAACCCGGCCTCGAAGCATCAATGGCCGTGCCCCTGGTGGCCGCCTTCGCGCGAAGTGCCGGCCACGGCGAAGTCGACCGTATCCCCCAGGCCCTGTACCTGATGAACCCCGGCCTTGACCGCTACCGTCGCGAAATAACAAGCTCCGACGCGAGCGAGTGCAGCCGCCAGGCCTGCGAGAGCTGCCACGGCGACTGCGTCCTGCGAGAGGCCCGCGCCAGGCTCGAAAGCGCCGAGATCGCCGTCACCAACCATGACCTGTTGCTGCGCTGGCCCCCCGACTACCCCGCGCTCACGCACCTGGTGGTTGACGAGATCCACGATCTCGCCGAGCGCGCCGACGCGGCCTACGCGCAGTCGGCCGAAGCCGTTGAAATCAGCCACCGACTCGAAACGGTCGCGGGAAGCGGTGGGCGCAAGCCCCTGGGCGATGCCCGTGCGGGCGACGCCGCCCGGAGGGCCTTGGACCTTGTCGAGTTGATATCAGACCAGTCGCGCATGCTGTCGGGGGCCTCGGACGGCCGCCGCGGCTGGGTAGACGAGCGGGCAACACCGGCCGACGGGGGAGGCCCCACCCAACGGGAGCCGCCGGGGGCCGGCGTGCTCGAGCC
>JACNKC010000013.1 GCA_014382245.1 Pseudomonadota bacterium
ACAAGCCAACGCGAGCGAGGCCGTACTAAGCGTGGGGTGAACGTGAGTCAACAGGAACGGTTATCTCCTCCCCCCGAACGGCGGCGGGCGGAATCGCTTATGCGCCCACCCGCGGCCCACGGGAGCCCAAACGAAAAAGCCCCCCGGCACTTGCCGGGGGGCCCCTTGAACCACTAAAGGTTCTTGTTTCGTCGTCGGGTAGAGCCTGCCCGGTCGTTGCCGAGGCAACGACCGGGCAGGCTCGGTCGGTTTGGTTACCTTCGTTTCCTGGCTTTCTTCTTGGTGGCCTTTTTCTTGGCCTTCTTCTTGGTAGCCTTTTTCTTGGCTTTCTTCTTGGCTACCTTTTTCTTGGCCTTCTTCTTGGTAGCCTTCTTCTTGGTAGCCTTCTTCTTGGCTACCTTCTTCTTGGCTACCTTCTTCTTGGCCTTTTTCTTGGCCTTCTTCTTAGTAGCTTTTTTCTTGGCCTTCTTCCTGGTCGCCTTCTTCTTGGTAGCCTTCTTCCTGGTTACCTTCTTCTTAGTAGCTTTCTTTTTACGTACTGCCATTGTGTATCCTCCTTCACTCCTCTACCGGCACCGTCCGACGAAACTTCACACGACTCCCTTTTTTCTTTCGGTTGTATCGTTGTCTGAAATTATAGTTTTCACCGATGGTCGGAGTCAATAGTCCGGAACAACAAACGAACAGGTCCAGAAATGGCTCCCGGAGTCAGTCGCTCTGCACGTGCTGCACTCCATCGAGCGCACATAACTCGCGAAACAATTCCTGGTGTGCTTTTTTACTGCCCACGCAGGTGATTTCTACGCTTCGCTGCAACTCATCTACGCGTACGGTAAGCGATTCTGCGTCTATCGAGGGGTTTGAATGCACAGCGTCAATGGCCGGCATAGAATCAGTACCGCTCAGCATCGTAACACTGTAACGCGCGAGACTACGACGCCCGCGCACGCGTGACTCCAAGCCGCGCAACGACACGAGACACGAAATTATTATCACCGTCGAGACCACGGCGGCTTGCCAGGCCCCGCTACCGGCAGCAATGCCCACGCCAGCGACCGCCCAGATGGTGGCAGCCGTAGTCAAACCGGTCACCGCACCGCGTGCCTGTATGATGGCCCCGGCACCTATAAAGCCGACTCCGGTTACTACCTGCGCCGCTATACGGCCGGGGTCACCCGACTCGGCGGCGGCGTGACGCGACACGATCGTCAGCAGCGCCGCGCCCACGGCGATGAGGAGGTTGGTGCGTAGTCCAGCGGGCTTGCCGGTGAGCTCCCTCTCCATGCCCATGGCACCGCCGAGCACGACGGCCAGCAACAACTTGAGCCCATCTGTCATCACGAATTCGAGCAACTCGTTCATCACCGGCATCCCCCGTCCCCTTCCATGATCAGGCCCGCTGCCGACCGAAAACCCGGCCCCCCGGGTAGACAGCGCGATCGCCCAGCTCCTCTTCTATGCGAAGCAACTGGTTGTACTTGGCCGTCCTCTCTCCCCTCGAGAGCGAGCCTGTTTTGATCTGCCCGGCGTTGAGCGCTACCGCGAGATCGGCGATCGTGGAGTCCTCGGTCTCGCCCGACCGATGCGAAATCACCGCGGTGTATCCTGCTCGCTCGGCCATGCGCACAGCCCCTATAGTTTCGCTCAACGTTCCTATCTGGTTGACCTTGACCAGTATCGAGTTGGCCACGCCTTCGTCAATGCCGCGATTGAGTCGTTGGCTGTTAGTGACGAAGAGATCATCGCCCACCAACTGCACGCGATCTCCGAGGCTGTTGGTCAAGCGAGCCCAGCCATCCCAGTCGTCCTCGTCCAGGCCGTCCTCTATCGACACCAGCGGGTAGCGCTCAGACAACCGCTGGTACAGTTTGATCATCTGCGCGCTGCTCCGTGTCTTGCCGTCGGACTTCACGAAGCGGTAGACGCCACCTTCGCAGAATTCGCTGGCCGCGACGTCGAGCGCCAACGAAACGTGGCGACCCGGCTTGTAGCCCGCGTCTTCAATGGCGCGCATAACGCACTTGATGGCCTCGTCGTTGCTGCTCAGGCCGGGGGCAAAGCCGCCCTCGTCGCCCACGTTGGTGCTCATACCGCGGGCCTTGAGCACCGACTTGAGAGCATGAAAAACCTCGGTGCCCATGCGCAGCGCCTCGCTGAAACTGCGCGCACCGTGGGGCACGATCATGAACTCCTGGAAATCCAGCCCGTTGTCGGCGTGGGCCCCCCCGTTGATTATGTTCATCAGCGGTACCGGCAGGGTACGCGCGCGGGGCCCTCCGACCTGCCTGTACAGCGAACGCCCGTTAGCGGCCGCCGCCGCGTGGGCCGCGGCCAGCGACACGCCCAGTATGGCGTTGGCACCCAGGCGCGACTTGTTGGGGGTACCGTCCAGCTCCAACATGCAGCCGTCAACCGCCTGCTGATCATCGGCCTCAAGGCCGCGCACGGCGGGACCGATACGGTCGTTGACGTTCTTGACCGCCTGCAGGACCCCCTTGCCACCGTAGCGCTTACGGCGAAGGTCCCTCAGCTCCAGGGCCTCGTGGGTGCCGGTCGAAGCACCCGACGGCACGCAGGCACGCCCGCGCCCCCCTGATCTCAGTATAACGTCGACCTCCACGGTCGGGTTTCCCCTCGAATCGAGTATCTCTCGTCCCTTGACAGACTTTATCTTCACGCCGTTATATCTCCTCTGCCGCGACCGCCATCACGCCTGCCCGCTTCAATCGGCACTGCCCTGTAGTGTAGCGCCAACTGCTGGGGTATCCTCAACAGTGACATGGCCAGGCGAAAACAACGAGACACGCGTAAGCTCGCACTGCTGGTCTGGGTGCTGGCCGGAGTGGTCGTACTGCAGGTGGGCAGCCTCGTCTTCGGGCGCCAGGGACTTCTCCAGGCCAGCGCTCTCAACAACAGGCTCGAACGCCTGTCGGCCGAGGCAAGCCTGCGCATTGCCCGCAACGACTCTCTCAACCAGGACTTCCAAGGACTGCGCCATGACCCCAGGGTGCTCGAAGCGGTGGCCAGGCAGAAGCTCGGCGTCGTGGCCGGCGACGAGTTCCTGTTTCGCTTCAGTCACTCGCCCTGAATAGTTTCTTCTGGATGCCTGCGACCCGGCCGTTCACGAGCAGCCGCTGGTCGCCCCGCAGTTAAGACACTTGTAGCAAGCACCGTTGCGGACCATGATCGCACCGCAGTCGGCGCAACTCGGCGCGTCGGACTGCGGCAGGATAAAATCAACGCTGGTTTCCTCCAGGCCGCCTTCCCCCCGATCACCAGCAGCCGCCGAAATGTCGGTCGGCCTGGCCGCTGGTACCACTCTCAACGCTGCCGGGGTGGAGGCACTCTTCGAGACATCCCCGGACTCTCCGCCCGCGCTTGATTCGCCGCCGGAAGATTCAACACCGGCCGCAACCACCGGCTGCCCGAAGCGCGTGCCCAGGAAACGGAATATGTAGTCGGTCAGTGACTTGGCTATCGGGATGTCCGGGTTCTTGGTAAAGCCCGAGGGCTCGAAACGCACGTGGGAGAACTTGGACACCAGCGCGCTCAGCGGCACGCCGTACTGCAACGACAGCGAGGTCAGCGTGGCAAGGGTATCCATCAGGCCGGAGATCGTACTACCCTCCTTGGCCATCTTGATAAAGATCTCGCCAGGGGTGCCGTCGTCGTAGAAACCCACGTGGATGTAGCCCTCGTGGCCGGCCACCTCGAACTTGTGCCTGTACGAAGAACAGTCGGTCGGCAGGCGCCTGCGCACGGGCCGGGCCACGCCGGACGCGTCTTCGGTTGAATCGGCGGCAGCTGAATCATCACTACCCGCCTTGGCCGAGCTGCTGTCGGCGTCACCCGTGTTGAGCGGCTGTATGCGCTTGCAACCGTCACGATAAATAGCGACGGCTTTCAAGCCCAGCTTCCACGCCTCCATGTAAGCCTCCTCGATTTCCTCGACGGTGCTTTCGTTGGGCATGTTGATCGTCTTCGAGATCGCGCCGGAGATAAACGGCTGCACGGCACCCATCATGCGCAGGTGACCGAGCGGCTCGATGCTGCGCGCGCCGTTACGCGGCTTGAAGGCGCAGTCGAACACCGACAGGTGCTCGTCCTTGAGGTGGGGTGCGTCTTCGATGGTGTCGTGCTCGTCTATGTACTCCACGATGTCCCGGACCTCGCGGCTCTCGTAGCCAAGCCGCGCGAGCGCCGAGGCAACGGTGTTATTGACGAACTTCAGGGTGCCACCACCCACGAGCTTCTTGTACTTGACCAGCGCGAGATCCGGCTCCACCCCGGTTGTGTCGCAATCCATCATGAAGGCGATGGTCCCGGTGGGCGCCAGCACCGTCATCTGCGAGTTTCGAACGCCGTGATCGGTGGCCATGGTTTCCGCTTCGTCCCAGACGTCGCGGGCCGCCGACAGCAGCTCCAGGGGCACCCGGCTGGAATCCAGCTCGCGTGACTTAGCGCGATGTTTGCCCACCACGCGAAGCTGCGGTTCGCGGTTGCGCGCGTAGCCAGCGTAAGGGCCACGAGCCTCGGCCAGCCGCGCCGACTGCAGGTAAGCCTCGCCGCACATCAGCGATGTAACAGCCGCGGCAGACGCCCGGCCTTCGTCCGAATCGTAAGGCATCCCCAACGACATGAGCATGGCGCCCAGGTTGGCGTAGCCCAGGCCCAACTCTCGATAGGCCCGGGCGTTGTCGCCAATGTGGTCGGTCGGGTAGCTGGAATTGTCGACCAGGATGTCCTGGGCAGTTGTCATGATGTCTACCGCGTGGCGGAAACCATCAACATCAAACTTGCCGTCCGGGGCCTGGAACTTCATCAGGTTGAGCGAAGACAGGTTGCAGGCCGAGTTGTCGAGATGCATGTACTCGCTGCAGGGATTCGACGCGTTGATACGGCCGCTGTTGGGGCAGGTGTGCCAGTCGTTGATCGTGGTA
>JACNKC010000094.1 GCA_014382245.1 Pseudomonadota bacterium
ACGCGGCCTTGGCCTGGGCTTCGGCCATCAGGTCTCCCATCAGGTCTGCCCAGGCAGGTAGACCCAGCTCCAGCCGCAAGGCCAACGAGCTGCCGTAGGCCGTGCACCCAACCACCGCCCGGGCCCCGAAATCCTGAGCCACGGCGGCCAGGGAACCCGGCGCGAAATCGGGCTCCGGGGCCGCCAGTGCGAGCACGCCCGGTGCGATCCTACGGGCGTCTGCAAGTGAAGGCCCGGCCATGGCCGCGTGGTCGAGATACAGGAGAAGCAATTCGTGGCCTGCCTCTGCCAGCGCCCCAGCAAAGTGCCCGCTGCGCAGACCCGGACCGCAGTGAGAACTACCGGCCACCAGCGAGGGCAGGCCTACACCCACGAGGCAGATCCTGCTCATCGGCCGTGACTCCCAGGACCCTTGAAACCCGGCCGGGCGGCGGCAGTAAGCATGTGCGAAGCCGTCCCTGCAGCGGCCTTCTGCCGCCCGGCGGATACGCCGCCTCGCAGGTAGGCCAGCCATGCTCCCAGTGCAGGCAGCAGTTGTTCGCGACTGCGCAGCGAGACCAGCCACTTGAGCTCCGCGGCAATGAAACGAAGCCGCCGCCCCCTCCCCAGCAGGTGAAGACGCGCAAACCTGACTCGCCCGCAATGATAGCGGTCAAAATACAAACGGCTGCCGGCGCCTGAACTGGCAGCCTCCTGGTGCAGCCCCACGCTCGCAGGCACGTAAACCACGCGGTAGCCCTGCTCACGAGCGCGGACGCAGTAGTCGACCTCTTCGAAGTAAACAGGGTGATAGCCCTCGTCCATCGGCCCCAGCCGCGACCACGCATCGACGCTGAGTGCGCACAGTGCCCCGGTGACGTAGGCGACGTCCCGCGCTTGGAGCTGCCCAGTTTCGTCGACGCCGCGACCGCGGCCCATGTGATCGGTGAGCCCGTTGACGTGGATCACTCCGCCGGCGTGTTGAATCAGAAGCCCCCGGGCGTCGAGCAGCGTCGCACCGGCCACGGCCACTCGGTCTCCGGGCTCCAGGAGCGCCGCAACAAGTGGAGCCAACCAGCCGGGTCTCACTACGCAGTCCTGGTTGACCAACGCCACCACCCGGGGTCCGCGCCCCTTGCGGCCGAGCAGCCAGCGCATGGCCAGGTTCACTCCGCCCGCGAAGCCAAGGTTGTGGCCACTCCCCAGCACAGTGACAGGAGAGAAACGGGCCGCGGCTTCTGCAACCTCGTCGGCCAGGCCGCCGTTGTCCACCAGTACGATTTCCGTTGACCGATTCGTGTCGGCCCTCAGCGCCTGCACGCAATCGAACAGGCCCGTACCGGCCCGGTAGGCCACTACGATCACCGCGACATCAGCTCCGGCGAAACCACAGCCGGCCTCCTGGACCGCGCTCACGCGGCGACTTCCCCGCCGCCCCGCTCAAGCTGCGCTTGGTATGCTGCGAGCACCGCACCCACCTCGCCAACGGCCCCCACCCTGCCCTCGTGAAGCCAGAGAGCGGTGTCGGCCTGCGACCTTACCAGTTCGAGATCGTGGCTAACCAGCACCACGACCGTCCCCTGCTCGCGCAGGCGATCGATGCGATCGCTGCAGCGCAGCCTGAAGTTAGCGTCTCCAACCGCCAGCGCTTCGTCGACGAGCAGGAGCGCGGGAGGAACGGCGGTGGCCACGGAGAACCCGAGACGCGCTACCATGCCCGACGAATAGTTTTTGACCGCCGTGTCCATCGAATCCTGGAGCCCGGCAAAATCGACCATGACGTCGAACAGTCCGGCGACCCGGCGGCGGTCGAGGCCGAGCATGGCACCATATAGAAAGACGTTCTCGCGACCAGTGAGTTCGACGTCGAACCCCGCCCCCATCTCTACCAGCGGAGCTATGGCACCCGCCACCGATACACGGCCTTCGCTGGGCGGAACTATACCCGCGAGCACGCGCAGAAAAGTCGTCTTGCCTGCACCGTTGTCGCCCACGACCCCGAGCAGCTCTCCCGCCTGCAGGGAGACCGTTATACCCGACAAGGCTTCGAACCAGCTCACGCGGCCCACGTGTCGGCGGCCGAGGAGCAGGTACTCGCGCAGCGACCGCACGCGGTGTGTTTCGGAACGCAAGCGTACCCCTAGTTCTTCAACCTGCACCACGCGGCGCTGGCCCGCCTTTGCGGGGGCCGCTGTCGCCACTAGAGCCACGCGTAGAACCGCCTCTCAAGCCTGTGAAACAACATCCAGCCGATAGCGAGCACCGAGAACGAAAAAGCCACGCACAACAGCGGCGCACCGACGGGAACAACAGAACCGTAAAGCGCTCCGCGCATGAGCAGCAGTATCCAGGCAAAGGGGTTGATAGCCGGCAACCACGACAAGTGTTCGGGCAACACGGATACCGGGTAAACAATGGGCGTAGCGTAGAACCAGAGCAGCAGGATACCCTCAAAAAAGTATCGCACGTCCTGGAAAAACAGGTTCACCGCCGCCAACAGTAACGACACCCCGCCCGTGAAGGCGAGCAGGCAGACAAGCGCCAGTGCCAGCAGCCCGAAGGACGGGAGCGCCTGTGCACCCGTCGCCAGGGCGACCAGCGGCAGCACCAACAGGGACAGCAGGAGATTAACGAAGTTGGCCGTCACCACCGAGGCCGGAAACACCACCGAGGGTACATAGACTTTACGCAGCACCGGCGAGGCGGCCAGGAGGCTGTCGGCGGCCTGTATGCTGGCCAGCGAAAAAAACCCCCAGGGCAGGACCCCCGTTATTACGTAAAACGCGTAGTGGCCCACTCCGGCGAACACTTGTGAAAAGACCAGGCTGAGAATGACCATCGTCCCCAGCGGGTAGAAAAGGGTCCAGGCAAAACCGAGTACCGAGCGGCGATAACGAACAGAAAGCGCTCTCGCAGCCAGCAACCATAAACAATCACTAAAGCGGGCCAGGCGGGCCAACGAGGTCCCGCGCTGCATGGGAGCGCTGTACTCCGGTGAGACTCTCAACGTGCGACGCGCGCTGCCTCTCCGGCTTGCGCGGATGCCCGTGGGCCGGTTATCACCGTGCGAAGAGCGAGCGCCAGCTGCCGGCGGTCCATACCGGTGCCCTTGCGCCAGCCCCGTATCGGCATCACCCAGCGCAGCAGAAGCTTGGCCAGCAGAGCAAACGCTATGCAACCGCGATAGCCGAGCAAGCCGAGCCTGCCCCAGCGACGACGTACGAAACGCAGCTGGCCCCGGTAAAACTCGGCCACCGGCCAGTCGCCGCTTATCGCGGCACTGACGCCGCCCGGATCAAATACCCTGGTGGCACCCCATACCGCGACCCTGTGACCCTGCCGGGCCAGGCGCCAGCACAGGTCTTCGTCTTCTTCGTAAAAGAAATAGTGTTCATCAAACCCACAGGCCCCCTCGAAGGCCCTGCGCCGCATCAACATGGTTGAAGCACTGATCCAGTCGACCTCGGTCAAACCGCGTCCCTGGACCTGCCACTCCCTGGACAACGCAGCGATGCCACCGAGGCCGATGAGAGACGCTGCGTGGTTCCATGGGTTGAGAAACTTCATGCCCGGAAACCTGGATCGACCTTCGAGGCCGATGGCCAGCGGCGCCACCGCGGCCAGACCGGGGTTGCGCTCGAGTACGGCCAGCAGTTCTGGCACGCTGCGGGGTGTGAGTTTTACCTCGCTGTTGAGAAACAGCAGGTACTCCCCTCCGGCGGCAAAAGCACCCTGGTTGGCTGCCACAGCGAACCCCCGGTTCTCCCGGTTCGATATGACGCGCAGGCGGCCGCCGGATCGAATACCCGGACGGCCGTTGCCCTGGGACCCGTTGTCAACGACCACCACCTCGCAGGCGAGGTCGCCCAGCGCCTCATCGACCCGGCGCAGGCAACTGTGCAGGTAATCAGGGGTGTTGTGGTGCACGACCACGACGGTGACCCGTGGCTTGCCCGCCACGGGCGCGTACTGGCTGGTTGTTGGTTCGGCCGCTGTCGACACCGTCGATGAAAACCCGTCCGCCCCGGCCACGCGACTCGCGCCACGATGTGGCGACAAAGCCGATGGTCCAAGCGGCAATCCCACATATGTACAGCGGACTGGCTATAAGAAAAAGCGGCAATTCCGATGGGCGATAGCGCAGGAACCAGGCCAGGCCCCGGCCGACCCTACCGGGGAACAGCAACAGGCCAAGCAGCGGATTGCGGGCAAAACGGCTGCCCGGCATATCAGCCGAAAGTCTCGCGCGCGCCGAGCCGGCGCCGAGCAGCCACTGGTGCCGTAGCGCACGGGCCAGTCCCGCCGGGTGACGATGGCGGGCCCGCGCGCTGGGCACCAGGCGCGCGCGACCACCCGCGGCTCGCAGTGAATGCAACAACGCCGTGTCCTCGCCCGGCCAGGTGTCTGGAAACCCCCCTGCCCGGTCGAAGGCGTCGGCCCGGCACAACAGGGCCGCGGAGGCCAGCGGCCCGCGCTCGCTGACCGGGGCACCACGGCCAATCTCCTTGAACTCCAGGCTGTGGCGCAACCAGCTCACGAGACCGGGATTATCCCTGTCGATGCCAGCACCAGCCGCCACGAGGTCTTGCCCCTGCATGGCCATTTGCAACTTGCACAAAGCGCTGCTCTCGAGAGTGCAGTCGGCGTCTACGAACAGCAATTGATCTACATCGCCAGCCATTCCCCTGCCAAGATTGCGAGCAGTACCGGCAAGCAAGCGCTCGGCCACTTCGACCACTTCGACTCCCGCGATTGATCGCGCCCTGCAAGCGGTGTCATCTCCAGGCGAAACAACGACGATGACGCGTCGCGGTGACAGTGGTTGCTGGACGAGCAACGAGCTCAAGGTAGAAACAATAGTGTCGGCATTGCGCCAGGCCGGCACGATAGCAACGCAGTTGACAAGCGACGCGCTGGTAACGGTGTCGCCGCTTGTCAGGCCGTCGGCCCTTCGTCCTGCGTAACCCTCAGGACCTCGGCTACGCTGGTGACCCCGCTCTTTACTGTCCGCCAGCCGTCGTCCCTCAGCGTCCTCATGCCCGATTTGATGGCCTCGGCCTTGATGTCGCCCGCCGACGCGCGCGAGAGTATCTGCGCGCGTGTCGAGTCGTCCACCTGTAGTAGTTCGTAGATGCCGCATCGGCCACGAAAACCTGTCCCCGAGCACGCGGGACAACCACCGGAGTCATAAACCGTGGACGCCGAGTCTTCCACCTCGGACAACTCGCCAGCCAGCTCCGAGCCGGCCTTGACCGGCTGCTTACAGTCCGGGCACAATCTCCGCACCAGGCGCTGGGCCATCACCCCAAGCAACGAAGAAGCCAGCAGGTAATCCTCCACTCCCATCTCCAACAGCCGCGAAATAGCTCCCGCAGCGTCGTTGGTGTGCAGGGTCGAGAACACGAGGTGACCAGTCAGGGCAGCCTGTATGGCGATCTCGGCGGTCTCGGCGTCGCGAATCTCACCGACCATGATTACGTCGGGGTCCTGGCGGACAATCGAACGCAAGCCGCTCGCGAAAGTCAGGCCGATCTGCGACTTCACGTGTATCTGGTTGACACCGGCGAGCTGGTACTCAACCGGGTCCTCGATAGTTATGATCTTCTTTTCCGACGAGTTGATCTTGTCCAGGGCCGCGTACAAGGAGGTCGTCTTACCAGAGCCGGTGGGCCCGGTCACCAGCACGAGCCCGTGCGGTTGGACGATCATCCCGGTAAATTCATCCAGCGTAGCCTCGGGCAGCCCGAGGCCCGTTAGGTCCACAGATATACTGGAGCGGTCCAGGATCCTCATGACCACGCTCTCGCCGTAAAGCGTAGGCAGGCTCGACACCCTGAGGTCGATCTCACGGCCGACCAGCCGCAGCTTGATACGACCATCCTGGGGCAAGCGACGCTCGGCGATATTCAGTTTCGCCATGAGCTTGATCCTCGAGATTATGGCAGCTGCCTGGCTGCGCGGCGGCGAATCTATGTCGTGCAGCACCCCGTCCACCCGGTACCTGATGCGCAACTCGTTCTCGAAAGGCTCAACATGAATATCCGACGCGCGTTGTTCGACCGCGCGCGACAACACCTGGTTGACCAGCCTGATGACCGGGGCTTCGCTGGCCATGTCACGCAGGTGCTCGACCGACTCCTCGTCCTCGTTGAGAAACTCGACCCCCTCTCCCTCGGTATCGGTGCTCTCGAGAGTACCGAACATCGTGTTGAACTTTTCCTGCAGGTCGCGCGGCCGGACCAGCACCGGGTTCACCCGCAAGCCGCTCACCTGTTGAACAGCTTCGACCACCGCCCTGTCCCCGGTATCGGCCATGGCCAGGGTAAGGCTACCGTTCTCGACCCGCATGGGAAGGATACGGGCACCGCGCATGAATTCGAGCGACACGCCCGGGACTTCGGCCGGAGGGTCGGGGATCGCGTCGGCCTCGACCAGTTCCACTCCCTGGTAAGCCGAGAGTATGGGGAGCAGGTCTTCCTCCGACAGGAAACCGAGGTCTACCAGCATACGCTCAATGCGCTCGCCCTTCTCCAGCGACACCCGCTTCACGTTGCGGAGTTCTTCGGGGCTGACCTTGCCCGATTTGAGCAGGGCCTCCTCGAGACCGGACTGGACCGTTCTTTCGCCAGCCTCGCTTTCTACGCCTGCTTCTTCTTCGACTGTGCTTTCCACTACTACTCGGACTCCCGGTGTATACAGCGATCCAGCCTCGCGGCCAGCTTTGATTTCAGGCGATCGTCTATCCTGCCTATGAACACGGCCTCGGTAGACGCGACTGCCTCCCCTAATTGTAACCAGTTAAGCTCCGTTCGCCCACACGTAAAATTAAAGAGGCACGCCCATTCGTGCCCGAAAAACCTGACGAGCCCCTTGGCACGGTACACAGCGGCCGGCAAACGGGCCAGGACTTTCTCGAAAGAACGCCTGTCCAGGGGCCGTTTTGTGCTCCAGCTGAAGGTAGATATGCCACCTGCGTCGTCCCTGCTCTCGCTTTTGCCGGGGCCAACAGCAGCCTCGCGGCGACGTTTCACCCCCACACCGAAGAGCAGATCGCCGTCCACCGCACCCTGTTCACAGTCCATCATCAGTGCCCGCGGGTTGCTCCAGGCCAGTTTTCGCCGCAACCAGGCCAGCCTCGCCCGGCCCACGAGGTCTGTCTTGTTGACGACCAGGAAGTCAGCTCCCTTCACCTGCCGATCAACAACCCTGCTGCGCCTGCGCGATTTGGCCAGGGCGGCCGCGTCGACCACGGTGATCACCGCGTCGATGCCCATGCCGCAAGCCGTGACCCTGTCGACCACCGGGCCGGGGTCGGCTACACCAGTGGTCTCGATGATGATCAGCGACGGGTCTACGGTTTCAACGACCTCGCGCATGGCGAGGTCAAAACGAAAGTCGTCGATCGTGCAGCACACGCAACCACTGTTGAGCTCGACCATGGCCTCGACGTGTTCGAGCCCCGAGACCACGCGACCATCAATACCGATGTCGCCGAGCTCGTTCATCACGACGGCGACCTTCTCACCCTCGAGACCGTTGGCGAGCACGTGCCTGAGCAACGAGGTCTTGCCGGCCCCAAGAAACCCGGTGACCACGTCTACGGCAACACGCTTCACCCCGCGACTACTCTCCCGAGCGTCCGTACCTGTCATCGAGGCGAACAACGTCGTCAAGAAAAGGAGTCGAGACTTCCATCAGGTCGACCTCCTGTCTCGCTTCGAAGCGATGACGCAAGCCCGGGGTGATGTGAAATACCTCACCCTCGACGAGTTCGATCACCGAGGGCGGGGAATCATCGCCGCTGACGTGAAGATGAAGCGTGCCGCTGACCACGTATATCGTCTCTTCTTTTTTCTCGTGGTACTGGTAGCTGAGTGCCTGGCCCGCGTTAATGTGCAGGAGCTTGCCGACGTAGTCACTGGTGTGAGCCCATATGATTTCATGGCCCCAGGGTTTCTCTACTCTCGTGGTCGCGGCAGCCTTGTGATCGTTGCCCATAGTTTTCAATCCTCTTCGGCCACGGTGGTCCCACTCTCTAATCGCGACGCGTACATACGCTCGTAGTAGCCGCGGTACTCACCGCTACGGACGTTATCCAACCAGGCACTGTTGGCCTGGTACCACTCGATGGTAGTAGACAAGCCTTCGTCAAAGGCTACGTTGGCCTTCCACCCCAACTCGTTCTGCAAACGCGACGGATCGAGCGCGTAGCGCCTGTCGTGCCCCGGCCTGTCGTCAACGTGGCGCATGAGGCTCTCGGGCTTGCCCAGGGCCGCCAGAATGCGCGAGCATACCTCGCGGTTGGTGAGTTCGCCCACCGCCGACACGTTGTAGACCCTGCCGCTTTGTCCCTTTTCGAGTACCAGCCTCAGCGCGTCGCAGTGATCGTCCACGTGTATCCAGTCGCGCACGTTGAGTCCGTCTCCGTATATGGGAAGAGTTTCGCCGGCCATGGCGTTGGCGATCAGCAAGGGGATCAGTTTTTCGGGAAACTGTCTTGGCCCGTAGTTATTGCCGCAGCGGGTTATCACCGCGTCGAGCCCGTAGGTGCGCGCCGAGGCGCCGATGAGCATGTCGGCCGATGCCTTGGATGCCGCGTAGGGGCTGGAAGGGTCAAGCGGCCAGTCCTCGTCAAAAAGCCCCTCCTCGCCGAGGCTGCCATACACCTCGTCAGTAGAAACCTGCAACAAGCGTAGGCCGGCACCGACCGCGGCCTGAATGAGAACCATGGTTCCAAGCACGTTGCTTTCTATGAACACCGCCGGGTTTTCTATGCTTCGATCCACGTGGGTTTCGGCTGCGAAGTTGACAATCGCGTCGCAGCCCTGCACGGCGGCCTTCACGACGGCAGGATCGCAAATGGAGCCGTGCACGAAGCTGAACCCGTTCGACGCATCGAGACCTGCAAGGTTCTCCATGTTGCCGGCGTAAGTGAGCGAGTCGAGAACCACCACCTCGTGACCGCCGGCTGCCAGCAGCCTGCGCACGAAGTTCGAGCCTATGAAGCCCGCTGCGCCTGCGACCAGGATTTTCACCATGAAGACCTCCAGCCTTTATCTTCGCGACCGGCGAGATAGCCGAGCAGGGCCTGGTCACGATGCGTGGCTGACGACCCCAGGTCGACGAGTCCCGACAACTCTACCAGCAGTTTGAACTGGAGCTCGTCAGGGTTGATGGTGCTCGACACGCCGGCGTCCACGGCCCAGCAGTCGCAGTCCCCACCGAAGCGCAGCGACATTCCCTTTTCCAGGAACTTGTTACTGACAAAATCGTAGTCCAATTTAACCGCCAGTGTCGTCCGCTCAGATAATCCCAGCGAAGCACGCGTCCTGAGAGAATCCGCCAACCCGTCCCTCACGAAATGATACGCCGCCAGTATACGCCCCTGCCTGCCACCGAGTGCCGCGAGCGGTGAGCTGCTGTAATCTACCGCTGCTACCGCGCCGGTGAGAACGTTACCCCCGGTATTATATGACGCCAGGCCGCTGAAGGACAGGGACGAAGAAGGATCGACAGCCACGGCGAAGTCGAGATCCGAAAAATGGTTGCCCAGTACCTTTTCGTCGAGCCTGTAGCTTTGCGTAAGCGCCAGCATGGCCCGTTCCACCGGCAGGTCATCGGGGCCATCGGCCCGAAGAAACCGCGACTCGAGGCCGAGGGTCGCCACCCGCTTGCCCTCGATTCGATCGACGCCATCCCACAGTGGCAATTCGCCGTGGCTGCCACTTGTCCACGCCAATCGCGCCACCGGTTCGAGCGTGTGACGCATCAATCCGTCCTGCAAGCTGTAGTCGCGGACGAGCACCGCCCTGGCGTCGACTCCAGCTTCACCCAGCCCGCGAATGGCCTGGGCCGAGAGCCTGCGCGCGGGCTGCTCTACGCCGTCACGCCAGGTGCTGCGGTCGTCAAAACTATAGCCGGTAAGCCGCCCCCTCATCCACGACGAAACGTCGAGCGCACCGCCCGTGAGCAGGGGGATTTCGAGCCCGGCCACGGTATCGAGGCGCTGGCCGTCCGCCCCCTGTCGCCGCCTGAAGTAGTCGGCTGTGGCCGAGAACGAGTACAAGCCGTTGCCCGCGGCTCCGTCTTCCCGCAGCCAGGCGCCGATCGGCCGCTGGGCCGTGAACCTGCGACTGCCGCCCGGACCGTAGAAATCACGGTAGAGCGAACTGCTCATGCCGTAGCTCCGATAACCAGCCGAGCCCATGACACCGGCCGTCGAATCGGCGTAACGGCGGCTGTCACGCAACTGCTGAGCGAGGTCGGTTCTGCCCCCGGGGCTCACCTCCCTGAAATAGAGATCGTCGCTGACAGCCATGTAGTCGGCATACAGCAACAAACCCGAGTCCAGCCCCTGCCGATGCTTGCCCTGTATGCTACCGCGATCATTCGGTATCTGCCGGTCACTGAGCTCGGGCGAGACGATTTCTGATTCCTGGTCACCTCGAACGCTCTCGTTGAAGTACTCAACGTTCAGGAGACCGGTAGTTTTGCGGGATGGGCGATAGCGATACTCGCCGGTGCCACCGATCCTGGCCGACGTCTCAACGTCTAAACTGAAAGTCGCGTCGCGGTGCTTGTCGATGGCCCAGAAGAAAGGTTGCGAATACAGGAAGCCACGATCATTCGAAGTACCTATGCGGGGAAACAGCAGGCCGGATTCGCGGCCAAGCTTACTCGGCAGGGCCACGTAGGGCAGGTAGAGAACCGGAACTCCCCGCACGCGGAACGATGCGTTGTTGATCCTGGCGTAGCCGTCGAGGTCAACGTCGATCTCCGACCCCGATATAGACCAGTCAGGCGAGACACCTTCCTGCCGTTCGCAGGTGCTGTAATAGCCTCGTTTTACACTGAAGTTGCGATCCGAGGTCTTTTCGATCCGGTCGCCGCCGAACCACGCCGAGTTGTCCTTCAACCAGGCCTCGACGTTTTCGAGCGAACCGGTTTCATCATCGAGCATAAGCCTCGCGCTGGATGCACGAAATTCCATGTCGGGGCTGCTCAGGCTGAGCCCCGACCGCGCGCTCAGCACGCCGCTCTCCTGCTCAAAACTCAGCGAACCAGCCTCGAGGAGCCTGTCGTCCCAGGTCGCCCGCACGCTGCCCTCGGCGGCCAGCCGCCCGCCATCATTCTCGTAAGAGATACTGTCGGCCTCTACCGAGACCTCCGCGGCCCGCGCGCCACCGATCGAGCCAAACACCAACAGGGCAAAAGTACCGAAGGACAGCAGCGACAAACCACGCCCCGCGTTGGCCCCGCCACTACACATCAAAGGCATCCCTTCCCGCCGCCTCTCGGTAGAGCTCACCAACGAGAAAAACCGAGCCGGTGACCAGCACGCTACCCTCGCGCCCAGCCGTGCTCCGCGCGCTGCGCAGACCGGCGCGGGCAGTCTCGGCGAGTTCCCACGGAAGCAGTCCATCGGCAAGCTTGGCCAGCTGCCCTGGATCAAGAGCGCGCGGGTTGTCTACCGGTACGAGTACGAGCCGGTCCGCGATCGGGAACAGCGAACAGGCCATCTCACCCCAGTCCTTGTCAGCCATGACCCCGAGCACGAGTACCAGCGGTCGCGGCAGATCCAGCTCGCGCAGTTCCTCTACGAGCAGGCTCACTGACTGCGGGTTGTGGGCCACGTCGAGTACTACCCACGGCTCGTTGGCCACGGTCTCCAGGCGTCCCGGCCAGCGCACGTTTTCCAACCCCAAGCGTAACTGCTCGTCATTGACGGGAAAGCGATCGGCCAGTACTCGAATCAACGCTGCTGCGAGGCCGGCGTTGTGGCGTTGGGCCTGACCCACCAACCCGCTTTCCGACGAGGGGCCGAAGTCTCTCCCCCAGCGCAACCAGCGCGACCCGAGCTCGCGGGCCACGCCGCCAATCACGACCTGGGGCCCCGGTCGCATACGACCAGTAACCAACGGCACACCGGCACGTATGATGCCCGCCTTTTCTCTCGCGATTTCCTCCTCGCTGTCGCCCAGCCACTCGCAGTGGTCCAGGCCTATGCTGCTTATCACCGAGGCCACGCTGTCTACGACGCTCGTCGCGTCGAGCCTGCCTCCCAGGCCGGTTTCAAAAACCGCCATGTCGAGATCAGCCTGGCTGAACTCCAACAGGGCCATCAGTGTCCCAAACTCAAAGAAGGTAAGCTCAGCCTCGACCTTGCTGCCGGCCCACTTGACGCGCTCAACCAGGTCGACGACTCGGTCTTCATCTATGAAGTCAGCCCCCACCCTGATGCGCTCCCTGAAAGTCTGCAGGTGGGGCGAGGTGAACAGGCCACAGCGATATCCGGCCTCACTGTAGACCGAGTGAATCAGGGCTGCCGTAGAGCCCTTGCCGTTGGTGCCTGCCACCTGGATGGCAGGCAGTCCCCGTTCGGGATTGCCCAGGGCGCCGAGGGCCGCGTGCAGCCGCTCCAGGCGAAAGTCCATTCCCCGCAGGGCGTCCAGCGAACACAGCCAGTCTATTGTCTGCTGGTACTCGCCCACGCCCGGTCAGCCGTCTATTCCGCGGCGCAGGTCGGAGACGAATCGTCCAGCCTCGGCCGCGCATCGCGTCGCGCCCGCTTCGTGCATGGTCTTAACGAGGGCCGAGCCAACGATAACCAGGTCGGCGTAACCGGCCACGGCGTGTGCCTGCTCCGGGGTAGAAATACCGAATCCAACGCCGACCGGCAGGTCGCATAACTCGCGCACGCGCGCCACCTTGGCCGAAACATTGGCGGACAGGCTCGACCGCGCGCCGGTCACCCCGGTAACTGACACGAAATAGACGAAGCCGGACGAGCAACGCGACACTGCCTTTATACGCGAATCGTCGCTGGTCGGGGCCAACAGAAAAATCCTGTCCATACCGTTGGAGCGACAGGCGGCCACCATGCCCCGGGCTTCCTCGGGAGGCAGGTCTACGCAGAGCACGCCGTCGGCACCGGCGCTGGCTGCATCGCGGGCGAAAGCTTCTTCACCGTAGTGAAAAAAAGGATTGTAGTAGCCGAACAATACCAGGGGCACGTCGGTCCTCGCGCGCAGCGAAGCGACCATTTCGAGTATTCCGTGCAGGCTGGTTCCGGCCTCCAGCGCCCGCTGGCTCGACGCCTGGATGACCGGACCATCTGCCATGGGATCAGAAAACGGCACACCCAGCTCAATGATATCGGCGCCGGCGTCGACCGCGGCGAGCACTGCGTCGTGGGTCTCATCTATGCCGGGATCGCCAACCGAGAAAAACGGTACCAGGGCCGTTCGGCCCTCGGCCGACAGCTTGTCCAGGCAGCGCTTGATCCGCTTTTTGCCTCTCGCCACGACGCTTCAGACCTCGACCCCGAGATGCCCGGCCACCGCCGGCATGTCCTTGTCTCCACGGCCCGAGAGGTTGACCACGACCACCGCGTCGAGGGGCATGGCCGGCACCACTTCCAGTGCGTGGGCCACGGCGTGGGCGCTCTCAAGCGCCGGTATGATCCCCTCGAGCCTGCTAAGCAGCTGCAGGGCTTCGAGTGCCTGGGTGTCGGTGACCGCAACGTAACTGGCCCGCCCCTTGTCGTGCAGCCACGAATGTTCGGGACCGACCCCCGGATAGTCCAGCCCGGGCGCTATGGAGTGGGCCTCGCGTACCTGTCCCAGCTCGTCCTGCAGCAGGTAGGTTTTCTTACCGTGCAACACGCCGGGCGAGCCCCGGCTTATGGATGCCGCGTGGGGACCCGCATCAAGGCCGCCACCGGCCGCCTCCACGCCGGTCATCGCCACCGACTCGTCCTTGATGAAGGGGTAGAACATGCCCATCGCATTGCTGCCACCGCCCACACAGGCGACCAACAGGTCGGGCAGCTTGCCTTCGGCCTTGAGAACCTGCCGTCGTGCCTCCTTGCCGATAACCGACTGAAAATCCCGAACAATAACCGGGTAAGGATGCGGACCCATCGTGGAGCCCACCAGGTAGTAGGTATCGGCGATGTTGGTTACCCAGTCTCGCATGCACTCGTTTATGGCATCCTTGAGCGTGCGGCTACCCGATTCGACCGGGTGCACCCGCGCCCCGAGCAACTGCATGCGAAACACGTTGAGTTTCTGCCGCTCGATGTCTTCCGAGCCCATGTAGATCTCGGCGTCTACGTCCATCAAGGCGGCGACGGTGGCCGTCGCGACCCCGTGCTGGCCGGCACCGGTCTCGGCTATGATTCGTTTCTTGCCCATCTTGCGGGCCAGCAGTATCTGTCCCAGCGTGTTGTTGATCTTGTGCGCGCCGGTGTGGCAGAGGTCTTCGCGCTTGAGATAAACCCGCGCACCGCCCAGGTGTTCGCTCAGCCGCTCGGCAAAATACAGGGGCGTTTCACGGTTGGCGTAGTCGCGGTAAAGACCTTTGAGTTCGGCCTTGAAGTCGGCGTCCCTGCGCAGGCTGGCGTAAGCCTGCTCGAGTTCCTCGAGGGCCGGCACCAGGGTCTCGGAGACGTAGCGCCCCCCGTACTCGCCAAAGCGGCCGCGGCGATCAGGCAGAGCGGGCATTGTTAACAAACTCCGTCATCAGCTTCCTATCCTTCACCCCGGGTCCGCTCTCCACTCCGCCAGCGCAGTCCACCCCCCAGGGCCGCCGCGCTCGCACGAGACCCGCTACGTTAGCTGCATCGAGACCGCCCGCGATCACCGTGCGCGAAAGGTCCAGTCCGTCGAGCAAGGCGCTGTCAATCTGCTGACCACTGCCTCCGCCAACCGGGCTGTCGAGAAGAAGCACTGCTTCCCGCTTCGCCGCCAGGGCCGCTTCTACAGAGGGCCTGTCGGCTGCTTTTACCGCCCGGATCACCGGCACATCCCAACCTGAGACATTTTCATCGGTCTCGTCACCATGAAATTGCAGTCCGTTGATTCCTGTTTCGGCGAGAACCTGCCTCACCCGGTCGCGCCCGGCGTCAACAAATACACCATACACGGGAAAGCCGCGAGGTAGTGCGGCTACAACTTCGGCCGCCAGGGGGTCACTGCAGAAGCGCGAACTGCGTTCGCAGAAGTTAATGCCAATGGCGTCGGCGCCCGCCAGCCGCGCGTCTACCGCGTCCACGGGCCGGGTCACGCCACAGATCTTGACCCAGGTACTCATGGGATAAGCAGGCCAGCGAGAGCGGCGCCGGGTTCCGCGGCAGACATCAGAGATTCACCCAACAGGAAGGCAGTGACCCCAATATCCTCCAGCTGGCCGAGCTCGCCCGCCTGGCCCAGTCCGCTCTCGGAAACAAGCAACGCGCCGTCCGGCGCCAGTGGCGCGAGGCGTCGCGTGACATCGGTGCTGGTGTTGAAGGTCTTCAAGTCACGGTTGTTTATGCCTATGAGCGCCGCCCCGATGGCCGCGGCCCGTTCCATTTCAGCCTCGTCGTGGACTTCAACGAGGACGTCGAGCCCTTCTTCGTTGGCTGCGACGTAGAGCTCATCGAGCTGGATCCCGGGCAACGCGGCCACGATCAACAGCACCGCGTCGGCCCCGTGCGCGCGGGCTTCTGTGAGTTGCCACTCATCGATCATGAAATCCTTGCGCAGAAGGGGCAGTGCGCAAGCGGCCCGCGCGTCCTCCAGGCAAGCGAGGCTACCCGAAAAATATTCCCGGTCGGTTAACACCGAGAGGCAGGCCGCTCCACCTTCCTCGTATTGTCGCGCGTGCAGGGCTGCTTCGAAGTCCTGCCTTATGACTCCACGCGACGGCGACGCTTTCTTGATCTCGGCAATTATGCGGCGCCCGGGAAGCCCCAGTGCAGCAGTAAACCCCCGACGCTCCTGGCCGTAGAGGGGCAGCCCGCGCAACTCGGACAAGGAGTGCTCGGCGCGCCCGCGAGAAACTTCGCCTCGCTTGGTCGCCAGGATGTCATCCAGGATCACTCCCCCGCTCCACGGGTAAGGGCGACCCACTTTGCGACGAGGTCACGGGCGTCCCCGCTCTTCATGATCCGGCGAGCGAGGGCCAGGCCACCAGCTATGTCCTCGGCCTTGTCGGCCACGTACAAGGCCGCGCCGGCGTTGAGCGCCGTAATATCAGCCAGCGCACCTTCGCCACCCGAGAGTATGCCTTTCAGGGTCGCCGCGTTGTCCTCGGCAGTGCCGCCCGCCAGGTCGTCTACACGCGCCTTTGCCAGCCCCAGGGCCGAGGGGTCGATGGTGTAGCCCTCGATGCGCCCCCCCTTCAGTTCCACCACAGCTGTCGGGCCCGTGGTGGTGATCTCGTCGCTGCCGTCCGAACCGTGCACGACCATCGCCCTCTCCGACCCCAGCTCCCCGAGGGCCTCGGCCACCCCGCACAGCCATTCGCCCGAGTAAATGCCGAGCAGTTGCTGGCTGGCGTGCGCCGGGTTGCAAAGTGGACCAGTGAGGTTGAAGAGGGTCCTCACGCCCAGCTCTCGGCGTGGCCCGGCAACGTGGCGAACCGCCGGGTGGTAGCTGGGGGCAAACAGAAACGCGAAGCCGATTTCCTCGAGCGACCGGGCCGAGACTTCTGGAGTCACGTCTATCCTCGCGCCGAGGGCCTCGAGAACGTCGGCGGCTCCAACCTTGCCCGAAGCCGCACGATTGCCGTGCTTGGCAACGCGTGCCCCTCCCGCCGCGGCTACGAAAGCCGTCGCGGTGGACACGTTGAAGGTGCCCAGGCCATCGCCGCCGGTACCACAGGTGTCGAGCAGCGGGCCCTCTACTTCCAGCGGTACCGCACGCGCGCGCATTGCTCGTGCGGCAGCCACCAGCTCGGAGCGGGTCTCTCCCTTGAGCCTCAGGGCGACGAGAAACGCGCCGACCTGGGCAGGGGTCGCCTCACCGTCCATGATGAGCCCGACCGCGCGTTCCATGACCTCGGCCGACAGATCACCACCCGCCACCAGCTGCGCGAGTACCTGCTTCATCTTCTCTCCATTTTGCTGGCCTTCTCCAGCGCCAGGATCATGCCGCGAATCTTGGCCTCGCATTCGGCTTGCTCGCGGCTGGGGTCAGAATCAGCAACGATCCCTGCGCCCACCTGCATGTACACCCGGCCTCCCTTGATGAGCGCGGTACGAATCGCAATGCAGGTGTCGAGATTACCGGAGTAGTCGACCCAACCCACACCACCGCCGTAGAGACCCCGCCGGGTGGGTTCGAGTTCTTCGATGATCTCCATTGCGCGGACCTTGGGCGCGCCGCTGAGCGTACCCGCTGGATGTGCCGCCGCAAAGGCGTCGAGCCTGTCGCAGTCGTCCCTCAGGCGGCCACTTACATGGGAAACTATGTGATTCACATGCGAATATTTCTCGACCACCATCTGTTCGTCGACGCTGACGCTGCCGGTTACGGCCACCCTGCCGACGTCGTTTCGGCCCAGGTCCAGCAGCATGACATGCTCGGCCCGTTCCTTGGGATCGGCCAGCATGGCGGCGACAAGGCTGTCGTCCTCTTCGGGGGTCTCGCCGCGCCCGACGGTGCCCGCGATCGGCCTCACGTGCACCCTGTCCCCGTCCACCTTGACCAGCACCTCGGGCGAAGCGCCAACCGCTATCTCGTCTTCAAGGTCGAGAAAGAACATGTAGGGTGACGGGTTTATGGTACGCAGCGCGCGGTAGATCGAAAACGGGTTGACCTGTAGCTCCTGCTCGTAACGCTGCGAGAGCACCACCTGTATTATGTCGCCCGCGCGTATGTACTCGCGCGCGGCCTCGACGCTCTCGCCGTACTGCCCGGGGGTCATATTGGACACCGGGGATCCCTTGCCACCGGGGCCGGGCGGCGGGTTTTCTGCCACCGCTTCGGACAAAAGCCGGACCGTATCTTCCAACTCGTCTACCGCGTCGGACCAGGCCTGGTCAATACCGTCGTCGTGGTCAGCCGGAAAAGTGAGCTTTACCGCCGTCATGGTGTGGCGGACGTTGTCAAAAACTACGAAGGCATCGACGATCATTCCCGAAAGGTCGGCCACGCCGAGATCATTGGTCGTACTCTCTGGCAGTTTCTCGACGCTGCGCACAAGATCGTAGGCAAAGTAACCCACGAAGCCCCCGGAAAACGCCCCGAGTTCCTCGCTGTCCGCCACGCGCGGCTTACCGAGTAGGCGGCCAAGAACGTCGAGGGGCTTGCCCTCCATTGTTTCTTCGCGACCATCTCTATGAATGAGCTTACAGCTGCCCCCCTCGCAGCTCAGGGTCATCGCGGGCCTGGTACCCAGAAAACTGTAGCGGCCGACCTTGTCCTGCCCTTCGACACTTTCGAGCAGAAACCCGGCCCCCCCAGCGTGCAGCTTGAGAAACGCGGATACCGGGGTGTCGAGATCAGCTGCGATTTTCCGGCAGACGGGAACGACGTCGTAATCTGCACAGAGTTGACTGTACTCGTCGAGTGAGGGCGAAATTGTTGACAGGTTCACCGCGGTTTTACCTACTGCATGGTCACGTATGCGCTTTTGAAACCGAGCTCATCGTTACACTCCCCCTGAACGACTCGCGCCTCGGTTATCGTTTGATAGCTGCCGATCCTGACCCTGTACCACGGAACGCCTTCTTCATCACCCAGCTTCACGTAGGCCCGGTAGCCTTCCTTTCGTAGCCTGTGGCCGAGTCCGTAAGCTTCTTCCCGGCTGCGGGTAGCCATGAGCTGAACCGTGTAGGCGCCCTCGCCCGGCGCCAGCTCGAGGTCGGCGTCGGTCAATGGCTTCTGTTCATTAGTGGCGGCAACGAGGGCCTTCGCCAGCACCGAAGGATCCAGGGACTCTCCGGCTTCTTCGTCGGAGACGGCTTCCCGACCGCCGGCCTCGAACTCGGCCACGAGCTCTTGCTCCAGCTCTTCTTCAGCAAGTTGACGTTTTTCGGCTGCACTCGATTCATCGTCAGGGCTTTCTTCATTCAAGGCCTGTTTTTGAGCAGCCGACTCTGGTTTTTCGCCGGCCGGGATCCCAGCAACGGCTGCCTTCTCGGGCTCCGGCTCGGGGTCGTTAACGGCTTCGGGTTTCGGTTCAAACCGGGGCTCGGGTTCCGGTTCGGCCGCTGACTCCTCGGTTGGAGTTTCAACAAGCGCGTCCAGGGCCGGTTCCACGTCCAAGGGCAACTCAAACTCGGGCGGCTCGGTAATCGGTACCCTGGCCACCGCCAGGTCTGCCTCCAAATGCTGGTCAGAAAGTCCACGCCCCAGGTAGAAGCCCATGAAAAAAATAAAAAGAGACGCTGCGGTAAACCCGGCAGCCAGCAAGAGCAACTCGCTGAAAGAAAACTGGTATTGCCCCCTGCTACGTCCAGCCATAACCCTACGGCCTCACATCCGCGACGGAGCGCTGATCCCCACGAGGCTGAGGGCGTTCCCGATTACCTGTTGCACCGCCTTCACCAGCAGCAGTCGGGCCGCCGTCACTGCCTTGTCATCCGATACCACCCGGTGGCGGCTGTAGAACCTGTGAAAATCACCCGCCAACGCCTGCACATAGAATATCACCCTGTGGGGCTCTAACGACCTCGCGGCACTTTCAACTATGTTGGGGTAGTCATCGAGTACCCGGATCAGCGCAATTTCGTCTTCATGCTGGAGGCCCGAAAGCACGTCGGCCGCGCCTTCGAGCAGCGGGATGCCCTTCTCCTCGGCCTGCCTGAATACACCGGCAATCCGGGTGTGGGCGTACTGTATGTAGAATACGGGGTTCTCGGCCGTCTGCCGCCGCGCGAGCTCAAGGTCGAACTCCAGCTGAGCATCAGATTTTCGCGCGAGAAAGAAAAACCTCGCCAGGTCGGCCCCTACTTCATCGATCACGTCGCGCAGCGCCACGAACTCTCCACTGCGCTTGCCCATCCGCACGGGCTCGCCGTCGCGCGTAAGGTTGACCATCTGCACCAGCACTACCTGGAGGCCCGAGGGATCAACCCCGAGAGCATCGAGGGCCGAGCGCACGCGCTTCACGTAGCCGTGGTGGTCAGCACCCCAGATATCAACCACCTTTTCCATGCCGCGCGCGAACTTCTTGCGATGGTAGCCCACGTCGGCGGCAAAATAAGTGAGGTCGCCTCCGCTCTTCACGAGCGGCCGATCCTTGTCATCGCCGAAATCGGTAGACCTGAACCACTCTGCACCACCCTCCTCGTAGGTATGCCCCGCGTCTCTCAGTTCCTGTATGGCCGCCTCGACGGTCCCGTCGCCACGTAGCTTTTTCTCGCTGCTGAAGTTGTCCATGCTAACGCCGAAAGCCGCGAGGTCTTCACGGATACGGCCCAGGAGTTTGTCTCCAGCGTAATCGGCGGCAATGGCTACGGATTCATCTTCGGGGAGCTGTTCCAGGGCGTCACCCTTGTCCTCCCGAAGCAGGCTGGCTATCTCGGTGACGTACTCACCAGGGTAACCTTCCTCTGGAAAGGCCGCGTTCTCATCGACCGCCTGCAGGTAACGCGCCAGCACCGATCGGCCGAGTATCCGCATCTGTCGACCAGCGTCGTTGACGTAGTATTCCCTCTCTACCTCGTAGCCCGCGGCTTCCAGCACGCGGGCCAGGGCGTCGCCGGTTGCCGCCCCCCTGCCGTGGCCGACATGCAGGGGACCAGTGGGGTTGGCCGACACGAACTCGACCTGCACGCGCCGGCCCTCGCCCAGGTTTACGCGACCAAAACCGTCTCCCTTTTCGAGAATATCGCCCAGCCTCTCCCGCCAAGCAGCAGCGCTGAATGTAACATTGATGAACCCCGGACCGGCGACCTCTACCGATTCGATGCGGGGGTCGTTTATCTGCGCGGCCAGGGTTTCGGCAATCTTACGCGGGGGCTGGCGCTCAGAGCGAGCGAGCAACATTGCCACGTTACAAGCAAGATCACCGTGCCCCTGCTCGCGGGGCTTCTCGACCACTACCGGCGTGGTTTCGGCCAGCTCCAACTCGCCCGCGTCGCGAGCGGCGGTCAGCGCATCCCCGAGAAGAGACTGTAGGAGTTCTCTCACCTACCCCACCCTTGCGGTGGGCATCAGTCGCCTGTGCTTTCGGGCGTCGCGGCCTGCTCCGTGAACTCGATACGCGACAGCGCAGCGTTATCGCCCTTGCGCCTGCCCAGCTTGATGATCCGGGTGTATCCGCCTTCGCGCTGCATGAAACGCGGGGCCACGTCATTGAACAGCCTCGCCAACGCCGAATTGGTACGAACGAAGCGCCGGGCCTGCCTGCGCGCGGCCACTGTCTGTTTCTTGCCCAGGGTGATCATGCGATCGGCCACGCGGCGCAGCTCCTTGGCCTTGGCGTCGGTGGTGGTGATTCCGCCCAGGTCGATAAGCGAGGTTACCATGTTACGAAACATGGCCTTGCGGTGAGACGAATTCCGTCCCAGTTTTCTTCCAGCCTTCTGGTGTCGCATTTCTCAGAAAGTCTCCTGCTCCAAGCGAAGCTTGTCGAGCTCGTCGCGTTCGGGAAAACTATCCAGGCGCATGCCCAGGTTCAGGTCCATCGTGATCAAAAGGTCCTTGATCTCGAGCAGCGATTTACGACCGAAGTTCTTGGTCTTGAGCATCTCCCCTTCACTCTTCTGCACCAGCTCACCGATGTACTTTATATCAGCGTTCTGCAGGCAGTTGGCCGAGCGCACCGAGAGTTCGAGTTCATCGACGCAACGGTAGAGGGAGTCGCTGAACAACTGCGACGACGTGACTTCTTTCTCCGCCTGGGCCTCAACTTCGTTCACATCAAAGTTGATGAACACCTGCACCTGGTCCTGCAGTATGCGGGCCGCCAGGGCCACGGCGTCGTCGGGACGCACGCTGCCGTCTGTCCACACCTGCAACGACAGCTTGTCGTAGTCGGTACGTTGGCCCACGCGGGCACCGGTAACAGAAAAGTTAACGCGGCTTATCGGCGAGTAAGAGGTGTCCAGCGTTATGGTGCCCACCGGCGCGCTCTCTTCGCGATTGCGGTCCGAGCTAAGGTACCCGCTGCCGCGCTTGACCACCAGGCTCATCCTGAGCGATGCTCCGGGGGCCAGGGTCGCGATAACGAATTCGGGGTTAAGAACCTCAACCTCGGGCCCGAACTGCAGGTCACCGGCGGTCACCTGCCCTTCGCTGGAGGCCTCGAGCTCGCCCTCGTGCCTCTGCCCTTCGAAGACCCGCAGGCGGACTTCCTTGAGGTTGAGCGCGATATCGGTGACGTCTTCCTTGACACCATCGATGGTCGAGAACTCGTGCAGTACGTCGTGAATAAAAACGCTCGAAATCGCAGCGCCCTTCAACGATGACAGCAGGGTGCGACGAAGCGCATTGCCAACCGTGGTGCCAAACCCTCTCTCGAACGCCTCTAGGTCAAAACGACCGTAGCTATTAGTAAGTTCCTTGACCTCGATTTCGGGCCTTGAAAGATCCTTCCAGTTATCCAACATCAGTAACATGCCTCCAGGGTGCGTGGTCGCCAATGACGACCTGCCAAACAGTTATTTAGAGTAAAGCTCAACGACCAGCCGTTCGTTCACGGCCAGCGGCAGTTCTTCCCGCACGGGAATTCGAACCACCTTTCCGGACAATGCGTCGGCGTTGAGTTCGAGCCATGAAACAGTTTCGTGTCGTTGGGCCAAGCCCAGCGCCTCCGCGAAAACCTGTTTCCCCTTGCTTTTTTCGGCTACAGATATCTCGTCGCCCTCGCTCGTCAGGTAGGAAGGTATGTTAACCTTGCCACCGTTGACGGCGAAGTGACCGTGGCGAATCAACTGGCGAGCTTGCGCCCGCGAACCGGCCAACCCCAGCCTGTACACCATGTTGTCGAGCCGCCTCTCGAGAAAAGTGAGCAGCGCCTCGCCGGTCACGTCACGGGATTTCTCAGCCATGGTGAAGTATCGCTTGAACTGCTTCTCGAGCAGACCGTACATTCGCTTGAGCCGCTGCTTTTCGCGAAGCTGAACCGCGTACTCCGATATCTTGCGCCTGCGCCCCTGGCCGTGCTGCCCGGGAGCGTAATTACGACGCTCAATCGCGCACTTATCGGTGAAACAACGCTCACCCTTGAGAAAAAGTTTTGTGCCCTCTCTGCGGCAAAGCCTGCAGACGGGATCGGTATATCTTGCCACTTCCTGGTTTCCTCCCGGTCAGACCCGGCGCTTCTTCGGCGGCCGGCAGCCGTTATGTGGAATGGGGGTCACGTCACTTATGGTGTTAACCTGCAGGCCGGCAGCCCCGAGGCCCCTTACCGCAGACTCGCGGCCACTGCCCGGTCCCTTGATACGGACGTTCACCGTACGCATGCCCATGTCGACCGCGGCGCGCCCGGCCTTTTCGGACGCCTGCTGGGCAGCAAATGGCGTGCCCTTCCTGGAGCCCTTGAAGCCCGAAGCTCCGGCGCTGTTCCACGCCACGACGTTCCCCGCGGGGTCCGTTATGGTTATGTGAGTATTGTTGAAAGTCGCACGTACGTGGGCAATGCCCTCTGATACCGTGCGCTTGCTCTTTTTCTTCTTGCTCTTGTTCTTTGTTGCCATGCTTCTTTCCGTATCATGCTCCACGCGGTGAACCCCACCGCTTGAAAGTTATTTCCTCGGCGCGATCTTCTTGCCGGTTATGGCCTTGCGAGGGCCTTTCCTGGTGCGCGCGTTGGTACTGGTACGTTGTCCCCTGACGGGAAGACCACGCCTGTGGCGCAAACCCTTGTAACAGCCGAGGTCCATGTAACGCTTGATGTTCATCGCGATCTCTCGCCGAAGATCACCTTCTACCTGGTAGCTCTCGTCGAGCACGCTCCTTATGGCGTTGATCTGCTCATCGCCCAGGTCGTCACTCTTCGTGCCGCGATCGATACCCGCCGCGTCGAGAATTTTTTCCGCAGAGGTCCTGCCAATCCCGAAAATCGCGGTCAGCGCTATGTCCATGCGCTTTCCGTGGGGAAGATCTACTCCAACTATTCTAGCCATCAGGCCATTTCTCCTGTCGCCGGATCAATTCCGGCCCGTCCAATGCAGCTCATCCCTGCCTCTGCTTGTGCCGGGGGTTCTTACAGACCACGCGCACAACCCCCTTGCGCTTGATGACCTTGCAGTCCTTGCACATCTTCTTTACCGACGCTCTTACTTTCATAGCGATGCCTCTTCAGCCGCGGCCGTTAATACCTGCGGCCCCTCATCCGTTATGGCCACCGTGTGCTCAAAATGGGCCGACCGCCTGCCGTCTGTTGTAACGGCAGTCCAGCCATCTTCCTTCACACGCACCCCGTAACCGCCGGCATTTATCATCGGCTCAATGGCCAGCACCATCCCCACTCTCAGTGCCTGCCCGCGCCCACGTTTTCCAAAATTGGGCAGCTGCGGGTCTTCGTGCAAGGCCCTGCCTATGCCGTGACCGACAAAAGACCGTACGACCGAGAAGCCCCCGCCCTCGGCCACTTCCTGCACGGCAGCACCCACGTCTCCGAGCCGCTGCCCGGGCCGCATCTGCTCGATACCAGCCTCCATGCTGCGCCTGGTAACTTCGACCAGTCGGCGGGATTCATCGTCGGTGTCGCCCGCAACCACGGTCACGGCCGAATCACCGAAGTAGCCCTCTTTCTCTACGCCGAAATCCAACGAGACGAGGTCTCCCTCTTCTATCGGACGGTCGCTGGGAATCCCGTGCACGACCTCGTCGTTCACCGATGCACACAACACGGCAGGATAAACGACGTCACCGACCTGGTAATTCTTGAAGGCCGAGCGACAACCGGCGAGCGATATCATGCGCTCCGCCTTGCTGTCCAGCTCAGCCGTGGTGACACCAGGCTCAACCATCGCCGCCAGCTCACGGAGAATCTCGGCCACCACCGCACCCGCAGCGCGCATCTTGCCGATCTCGCCCTCTGATTTCAGCTCAATCATTTCAGGCACCCAACGCCTCGAGGATCCGTTCGGTGACATCGCTCGGATTACCGGTACCGTCAATCTTATTGAGAATCCCTTTCTCACCGTAAAAACCCAGCAATGGCGCGGTCTGGTCCCTGTAGATGCCAAGCCGGGACCTGACCGACTCTTCGACATCGTCAGCCCTCTGCTCGAGGGTTCCCTCGCAAGCGTCGCACACTCCCTGACGCGAGGGAGGCCGGAACTCAAGGTGGTACAAGAGCCCGCAGTCAACGCAGGACCTGCGCCCACACAAGCGTCGGACCAGTTCTGCCTCGGGCACGTCCAGCGCCACGACGTGCTCGAGCTCGTAGCTACCGTTGTCCGAAGCTGTATCAAAAGCGCTGGCCTGCGCCAGGGTGCGCGGAAACCCGTCCAGCAGGTAGTTGTCGCGACCGTGTCCGTTGAGCTGTTCTTCTACCAGGCCCAGTACCAGGTCGTCGGGCACGAGTTTGCCTTCGGCCATCACGGCGGCAGCCGCCAGGCCGAGCTCGGATTCGTCCTTGACGGCCGCGCGCAGGAGTTCACCCGTAGATACGTGTGCGGAACCAAATCGTTCGCGCAATGCAGCGCCCTGGGTCCCCTTGCCGCAGCCGGGAGGGCCAAGAAGAGCCATTCTCACCCCGTCCTCCCGCGGGCCCTGCCACCACGCGACATGAATCCATCGTAGTTACGCTGAATGAGATGGGCCTGCATCTGGGCCACCGTATCAATAGCAGCCGCCAACCA
>JACNKC010000012.1 GCA_014382245.1 Pseudomonadota bacterium
GTCGCGGCCTGGCGCTGGCCTGCGTATACGTGGGCTCCAACGCCGGCGGTGCCCTGGTTCCCGTCCTGGCCGGCCAGCTGGCGGCCGCGTACTCCTGGCGAGAGGCGGTGTGGTGGATAGGCATCGGCGCCACGACGGTCATCCTCCCCTTTGCGCTTTTCGCCGTCCGCGACCGGCCGCCTGATTCGCCCGACACCTACACCGGCCTGGCTGGAGGCAACACGACCAAGGTCAGCACCTCGAGTGTCGTCGCTACAGGCGGGGTCGATCTTCCCGAAGCGCTTCGAACGCCCGCGTTCTGGATACTCGCCTGGGCGCTGTTCAGTTTTTATTTTTACTACCTGGCCGTCAACCAGCACCTCGTCGCCTACCTGGGAGACATCGGCTACGACGACGCCCGCGCCGCCGCCGGCCTTGGGCTGGCCGTGGCGCTGGGCGTGGGGAGCAAGCTCGCCGTCGGCCTGCTCGCCGACCGCCTGCCGGCGCGCAGCGTGCTGCTGGCTAACTTCGCGCTCATAACGCTGGCCTCGCTGCTGCTGCTCGGCGCGGCCCACCCCGCAATGCTGCTCGCCTTCCTTCTTACCCACGGAGTGGCCACGGCCGCCGAGAACGTGGTGATGCCGGTGGCGCTTATCGACTGCTTCGGCCAGGAGCACCTCGCGCGTATTTACGGCGCGCTGATGTTCACGCTTTTTCCAGCCGGCGTGCTCGGTTCGTGGCTGGCGGGCGCGATTTTTGACCTCTCCGGGAGCTATACCCTTGCCTTTGCCCTGTTCGCCACCTTGAATGGGCTCGCGCTGGCCGCCCTCACCCGCCTCAGACCAGCCCCCGCGCTGTAAAAGCAGCGCCGCAAAACAATGGACCTGCACGACAACCCCGAACAGGCTTCCTTCCGCGCCGAGCTCAGGCAGTGGCTGGCCGACAACCTGCCCACTGGCTGGGGCAAGACCGTGCGCGAACCCGACGATCCAGAGGCACTCGTGGCCTTTCTCAAGCAGTGGCAGCTCAAGCTCTACGAGGGCGGCTGGGCCGGGCTCGACTGGCCCAGCGAATACGGCGGCCGCGGCGCGAGCGTGGCCGAGAGCATGATCTTCGGTGAAGAATACGCGCTGGCCGACGCTCCCAACATGATCAACATGTCGGTGGGTGCGGCGCTGGTTGGCCCGACGCTGATCGCATGTGGCAGCGACGAGCAGAAGCGCCGCTTTCTCGAACCCGTGCTCAAGGGCGAAGAGATATGGTGCCAGGGATTCTCGGAACCCGGCGCCGGAAGCGACCTCGCGTCGCTGAGAACACGCGCCGATCTCGAGGGTGACCACTTCGTCGTCAACGGCCAGAAAACCTGGACCAGTTTCGCCCACCACTCGCAGTGGTGCATCCTCGTGGTGCGCACTGATCCCGAATCCAAACGGCACCGCGGGCTGAGCTTCCTGCTGGTCGATATGAACAGCCCGGGCATCACGGTGCGACCGCTCAAGGAGATGACCGGCCACGAGTGGTTCAACGAAGTTTTTTTCGACCAGGTGAGCGTGCCCAGGGAAAACCTGGTCGGCGAGCTTCACCAGGGTTGGAACGTGGTCATGACTACCCTTGCCCACGAACGCGGCAGCTCTTCGCAACACGCTCGGCTGGCCCTGCAACTGGACAGGCTGGCGCAGGCGGCCCGCGAGCCGCGGGCAGACGGCAGCCGCGCGGCCGACGATCCGCTGGTGAGACAACGGCTGGCAGATTTTGCCGGGCGCATGATGATACTGCGCATGTCGGCCTGGCGACACGCAAGCACGCTCGACGCCGGTGGCGTGCCGGGTGCCGAAGGCTCCACGCTCAAGATCCTCTGGAGCGAGCTCGACCAGGAGGTCAAGTCGGCCGCCATCGACCTGCTGGGGCCGCGGGCGATGATTCCCGCGGGCGACCCCGACGCCGTAGACGAGGGCTACTGGGCCTACGAACTGTTGTGGTCGCGTGCCGCGACCATTTACGCCGGCACGTCTGAAGTCCAGCGCAACATAATCGCAAACCGCGTACTGGGGCTGCCAAGACAATGACCACCGCCAGATCGACCTCCAAGGATAGTCGCTTCCCCTTTCCCGCTGTAGCCAACGGCTGGTTTCGCCTGGCCTACTCCGACGAACTCGCTGCCGGACAGGTGCTGACCTTGTCGCTGCTCGACCGTGAGCTGGTGCTCTACCGCGACGAGCAGGGCACAGCGCACGCGGTGGACGCTTACTGCCCGCACCTGGGTGCCCACCTTGGCCACGGCGGCAAGGTCGAGGGCTCGGGCATACGCTGCCCTTTTCACAACTGGCTGTGGATGGCCGACGGCAGCTGTGGCGACATTCCCTACAGCGACCACGTTCCGCCACGGGCCCGCATTCACTGCTGGCCACTGGCCGAGAGCAACGGCATCATCATGGCCTGGCACCACGACGCCGGGCTCCCGCCCTCCTTTGAAATCCCGACCCTGCCCGAGTTGAAATCATCCGACTGGACCCCGTTGGTTGTACGCAAGTGGACCATCAAGAGCCACTGGCTCGACATGAACGAAAACTCTGTCGACCAGGCCCATTTCGAGTACGTGCACGGCACCGCTACGCAACCGGCCACCACTGCCGAGGTCGAGGGCCACCTTCTCAAGTGCCGCTCGCGCATGAAGATGTCGACTCCCCGCGGCGAGATAGACGGCGGCATCGACACCGACGACCACGGCCCCGGCTTCCAGGTCGTGCGCGTGCATGGAGAACTAGAAACCCTGATGATCAACACCGCCACCCCCATAGACGATGAACTCACCGACGTGAGCTTTGCCTACAGCATCAAGGCCGGTGGCGACGACAAGCTCATCGAGGGAATCGGTGCCTCCATCATCCGCGATCTCGAAAAACAGGTGGCCCAGGACATCGTCATCTGGGAACACAAGCGCTACCACCGCCGGCCGTTGCTCTGCGAAGCCGACGGCCCGCTGTCGGTTTACAGGCAGTGGATGTCCCAGTTTTTCAGCGAGGGAGCCATGACCTCATGAAGCGGGTAATAGACGCCTGGGTCAACGTAAACATGTCGGAGCTGGGGACGCCCGACTACCTGCTCGAGGTCGCCGAAAAATACTTCAAGCAGGGCGACGACTTCTTCCGCGACTACAGCATAGAAGAGATGACGGCCACCATGGACGAGCTGGGTGTGGAGCGGGCCATCCTGACCACCGAGGTCAGCAAGCCCTCGGCCCACGTTCTGTCCTTCGTCGAAAAACAGCCCGACCGCTTCGCCCTGGGCGTGCACCTGGACCCCCGCCGGCTGATGAAAACGGTGAACGAGCTGGCGGCAATGGCCGCGTCGCTGCCGCTGGTACTGGCCCGCATCACGCCGTTCTACTTTGGCCTGCCGCCCACCGACCCGGTTTACTACCCGGTGTACAGCAAGTGCGTCGAGCTCGGCCTGCCGCTCACCATCAACACGGGCATACCCGGCCCGCCCGCACCCGCGGCCTGCCAGGACCCCCTGCACCTTGACCGGGTGTGCCTGGATTTTCCTGATCTCAAGCTGGTGATGGCGCACGGCGCCGACCCCTGGTGGGGTGTAGCCTGCCGGCTGATGCTCAAGTACCCGAACCTGTACATGATGACCTCGGCTTACCTGCCTAAGTACCTGCCCACCGAGCTGCTGGTCTTCATGGAAAAGCGCGCGCCGGGCAAGGTCATGTTTGCCAGCGACCACCCGGCGATCCCGATCGGCCGCTGCGTGGAAGAAGCCCGCCGCCTGCAGCTGGACGACAGTACACTGGCCGCCTACCTGCACGGCAACGCCGCACGCCTGTTCTTTGGCGAAGACGGCTGAACCCGTCTACTGCTTGGCCTTGGCCTTGAACGTCGAGGCAGTGTTCTTCTTTACGTCGGCAGCGGCGAACACGGTTCTCCAGCACTGGCCGTCGCTGTTGATCAACCCCACCCCCAGCTGGGTGTCAGCCGCGAACATGGCCTCGGAAGAAAATGAAGCTGCCAGGGGCACGTTTACGCCCTTGGCCAGCATTATTATCTTCGACTTGCCGGCGGCACCCGAGCCCATCTTTATCTTCGACAAGCCATCGGCCACTCCCAGCTTGTCCTTGTACTTCCAGCCCTTGTTGCCCGCCTTGGCAAAGGGTGCCCCGGGGCCCACGTCGAGCTGAGTGGAATAAACAGCGGCACCACCCTGGTAGTCATAAACGCAGAGTGAATATGTCGTTTCCTCCTCGAGGTCACCGAAGTCAGCCACGGTGAGGGCCTCTCCCTTTATCCAGGCCCACTTGAGCTTGTCCTTGCTGTCGTCGTCCTTGTCGCTCACGGCGAACTGGAGCTTGCCGGCATCCAGGCAGCTGTACTCCGCCACCGGAACGTTGTCGCAACCGGTGACAGCGTCGCAGAGGTCCACCGTGCAGGAGTCGCCGTCACCACAGACCAACGGCGCCACGTCTATCGTGCAGCCACCCGCCCCGTCGCAGATCTCAACGCCGTTGCACACGTCGCCGTCCGAACAACTCGCGCTGTTGGGCGTGTACGCGCAGGCGCCGGCCGGCAACGAGCAGCTGTCATCTGTGCAGGGGTTGGCGTCATCGCAGTCAGCATCTACCGCGCAAGCCACCACGTGCTTGACGATCGTGAAGCTGTCGCTCACCGCGCCGCCCTGCTGGACGTTGCTCACGGTCACCGAGCTGCCGTTGAAATCCAGCACCACCGATCCGCCAACGTCCTCGGCGAAATACATCACCGGGTGCAGGGATGCCAGGCCCAGGCGATAGCCGCCCGAGTGACCAGCTACGATGTGCACCGCCCCCTCGTTGGAGTTCAGGCCCGGTGACTTGGAGTAGGCGCCGTCACCGGACGGACTGCCGTCGCCCGCGTCGAGC
>JACNKC010000064.1 GCA_014382245.1 Pseudomonadota bacterium
AGCTGGTGTGAGGTAATTACGTATGACACTTTTCAACACGATTGGAGACACGACCCTGAGCGAGCTGCGCGGGGCAGCCGGCCGCTTGGTATTCCGGGCGTTGCTCGCGGCACTGCTGCCCGCTGCACTGCTGGGCGCGGCCTGTGGGCCGCCGGCCGCTTGGGCAGCCGAAGCTGGCAGCCGCGCCGGAGTGGACGGCGGTGAGCACCGGCAGGCTGTCGGGGAGGAGGGGGATAACGGGGTCCTGTTACACGATCCGCTGGTGGAGGAGATAGTTGTAACAGCCCCCCTGCACAGGGCGCGACGCACATCGGTACAGGCGGTCAACGTACTCGCCGGCGAGGCTCTCAGGCAGCACGCCGCTTCTACCCTCGGCGAGACACTGTCGTTTCAGCCCGGGGTTCAGTCGTCGTCGGCAGGACCGTCTGTAGGGGTGCCGGTTATTCGTGGGCACGGCGCCGACCGGGTCCTCGTCCTGCGTGATTCGCAGCCGGTTTTTGACGCGTCGGCTCTTGGCCCGGACCACGCGGTCGTGCTGGATCCGGGGCTGGCCAGCAGGATCGAGGTGCTGCGCGGTCCGTCGACGCTGTTGTTCGGGAGCGGGGCGATAGGCGGAGTGGTCAACGTTATCGACTCCCGCGTGCCCGATCACGCGCCGCCGGGTCCGACCGGTATACTTGAGCAGCGCCACGATACGGCGACCGATGAAAACAGCACGGTGTTGTCGCTGGATGCGGGCGAGGGACGGTGGGCAACCCACCTCGAGGGAGTTTACCGGGCCCGCGATGCCGCGTCCCTGCCGGGGCCGGGCGTGCTTGCCAACAGCGACGGCCGCCAGCGCGACGGTAGCGTGGGGTTTTCCCGCCTGGGCGATCGTGGCTGGCTGGGAATGGCGCTTTCGGGCATGGACAACAACTACGGCGTGCCCGGTGAGCACGGTGTCCGTATCGACATCGCTCGCAGCGCCGTGGAGTTCAAGGCCGAGTTGCTGGAACCCTTCGGCCATTTTGAGTCACTGCGGGTCAAGGCGTCTGCGAGCGATTTCGAGCAGAGGGAACTCGAAGACGGCCAGGTCGGAACGAGTTTCTCCAACAGGGGTTGGCAAGCCAGGATCGAACTGCCGCAGCAACACGGCGAGCACTGGCACGGTGTCGTGGGTGTCCAGCTCAGTGCCCGCGAGTTTCAGCCCTCGGGCGAGGAAGCGTTCATTCCCGACGCGGATACTTCTGCCGCGGCAATCTTCGTGGTCGAGGACTTGCACCTGGGCCGCTGGCTGTTCGAACTGGGCGGCAGGCTGGAGACAAGCGCTGTCGACGCCGGGGCGGGCGGCGATCCGCGCCACGACGCGGTGTCATTGTCTGCCTCGGCGATGTACCGCGTGGGCAGCATCGACTACCTGGGCCTGTCGCTCTCTCGTTCAGGGAGGGCGCCCAACCTTGTGGAGTTGTTCGCCGACGGTGAGCATCACGGCAAGGGGATATACAGTAAGGGTGACCCCGGCCTGGGCCTCGAGAAGGCAAGCAGCCTGGAAATCGCGTGGCGGCGCGAGGGCAGAGGGGTGACGGGCGAGCTCAACGCCTACTACAACCACGTGGACGATTACGTGGCCGAGCTGGCGACGGGTGAGGTGTTCGACGAGTCCAGCTCTGCGATCGTCGGGTCGTGTCCGCCGGGGGGTGAATGCCTTCCGGTGTTCGCGCACGTGGCCGAGGACGCGAATTTCTACGGTGGAGAATTTCAGCTGGGCGTGCCGCTGGTCTCCGGTTCGACGTTGTCGGTTGACCTGCACTTGTTTGCGGATATCGCCCGGGGTCGCCTGGCCGACGGCCGCGGCGAGGTTCCCAGGATGCCTGGCCCTCGCTGGGGCGCGCGACTTGACTGGACGCATCCGGGGGGGCGGTTGACCGGTGACCTGGCGGCCATGCGCAGCGAGGAGCAGCGGCACCCTGGTCCAGGCGAATCGCAGACCGCGGCGAGCAACAGGCTGAGGGCCTCGGTGGCCTTCAGTTTCGGGGGCGCGGGCACAGGGCAATGGACCGTTTTTGCAAGGGGGCGCAACCTGCTCGACGAGGACATACGCGACCCCACGTCGTTCCTGCGCGACGTGGCTCCCGCACCCGGCCGCAGTCTTGAGCTGGGGTTACGGGCCGAGTACTGAAGAAATCGAGTGACCACCGAATCGGGGGAGGGTAAGACTTTCCAGGCGGGGCAGAAAGAGTGTGGCCAGTGCTCGGCGGCTGTAGTAGCCTTGACCGGGGAGATAACCAAGGACCAGCAATGCATGATTTTACCGGTAGGGTGGCCGTCATCACGGGTGGCGCCAGTGGAATAGGAAAAGCCCTGGGCGAGCGCGCCGTGGCCGAGGGCATGAAGGTGGTACTGGCCGATGTAGAGGAGGCCCCCCTCGCGCTTGCCGCGGCCGAGATAGGCGCGGGCGGTGCGCCGGTGTTGCCGGTGGTCACCGACGTTACCAGTACTGCCCAGGTCGAGTCGCTGGCCGAGCGGGCCTTTGCCGAGTACGGGCAGGTGAACCTGCTGTGCAACAACGCGGGCGTGTTCTGCGCGGGGTCGGCCTGGGAGTGCAGCGACGATGACTGGCGCTGGGTGTTCGACGTAAACGTCTTCGGCGTGGCCAACTGCCTGCGCGCCTTCATCCCCCGCATGATAGCAAGCAGCCAACAGGGCTACGTCATCAACACCTCGTCGATGGCGGGGTTGACGTCGATGCCCTTCGTGGCGGCCTACCACGCGAGCAAGCACGCGGTGGTGGCCATGAGCGAATGCTTGCACCACGAGCTTTCGTTCAAGGGAGCCGACATACGAGTGTCGGTGTTGTGTCCCGAAGCCGTGACGACCAACATCAACAGCGCCTCGCGCAACCGCCCGGCGTCACGCGCCGACATAGGTGTGGACGGCGGTGAGCGGCAGGTGGTTGCCGACGCCATGGACCAGGCAATGGTGGGCGCCACCTCGGCGGCCGCCATAGCCGAGCGTAGCTTCGAGGCCGCGCGCGCCGAGCGCTTTTACGTACTACCGGGCGACGATCCCTGGGTGTATCTCGCCCATCGGCGTATGGCCGACCTGCGCGACCGCGAGAACCCGGCCTTCGTCAGCCCCGACCAGGTGCCGACGGATCCATCCGCCAGGGCCAGGGTTCAGTCGGTCTGACCCTCTACCAGGCCGAACAACAGCCGGCGGCGCAGCGCGAGTATGAAATTTTCCATGCTATCGAAGGCGGGACCTAGCACCTGCTCGGTTCGGTCCGCGGGCCCGTGACCGAGCACCCTGCGGTTGAAAAGTTCCATTTCTGCTTCGGCCAGGCCGCCGACCGCTTGTCGGTAAGCTTCAAGGTCTGACACCGCGAAGCCGGTCTGCTCGTCCAGGCCGGCCGTTCTCAGGGCGTCAACGGCGTCGATCACGGCCACGCTGTCCGGGTCGTAGCTGCCGTCGGTGAGCGTCACCAGGTCCAGTCTCTCGAGCTCGTCGAGAACCGACTTGCTTATCCCTTTACGCCCGAGTGCCGCCTGTCGTGTTTCAGGCGCCGAGGCCCGCAGTGCTTCGACCACGTTGCGCTGGCTGCGCCTGGTGGCGGCCAACAGGGCCTTGAGGTGGTCAAAGCCGTGTTCGACCACCATGTCGGCGATCTCGGCGAGCGACACCCGGCTCTTTTCTCTGAGCTCGCCGATGGCTTCCATCAGCTCGACGCAGACCGGGTCGTACCAGGCCATGTTGCGCCCGGTACGAACCGGCCGGGGCAACAGTCCCAGCTTGAGGTAGTGCGCCACGGTGGCCCGCGTGGCGCCGCTGCGGTCGCGCAGTGTTTTCATGGCTATCCAGTCAGCGGGGACGGTTGCCGGGGCGCCTGGCCTGTCGCGGCTTGCGCCACCGTCGCGGGGCCGGCTGGGGGGTCGTTTTGCGGCTTCTTTCATGTGTCACCTTCTACATTGATCTGCCTGCCTTGACACACCGGGGCGAAATGGGTTACAGTTGCCCTAAGTGCAAGGTAGCACCTTGCACATTGTGAACCTTGGAGGTATACAATGCAAACGGAATTTGACGTGGTCGTGGTCGGAGCGGGCATAAACGGCCTGGCCGCGGCCTGCTACCTGCAACGTGCGGGGCTGGCCGTGGCGGTGGTCGAGCGTCGCAACGAGTGCGGGCCCTTCGCCCTTACCGAGGACATATTCGGTGCGGGGGTACCGGTGGACACCCACGCCGGGGTCTGTTTTCTCACCATGAGCCCGGTCTGGGCCGACCTCGACCTGGACAGCTTCGGCCTGGACCTGGTGATACCCGAAATTCCCGCGGGCACGATATGGAAGGACGGCAGTAACCTTCTGTACTCCTACGACCCGGCGAAAACCCACGCGGCGTTTTCACGGCACAGCGAGAAGGACGCCGATACTTTTTCACGCCTGGTGGCCGCGGTGCAATCGAACAGCGTCGAAATTCTCGAGCGCGTGGTTTTCTCGCAGCCGTCTGACGAAGGCCTCGACTACATATGGAGCCTGGGCGAGCTGGTGGGTTTTTCGCCGGCTGACTTCAAGAGCATGAACGCCTTCGAGATGGTGGACCTGCTCTACGAAAACGAGCGTGTCAAGATGAGCCTGCTCGGCGGGGCCGCCATCAATACTTTCGGCGACGTGGCCGAGAAGGGTGAAGGTGCCCTCATGCAGTTGCTGGCCATGACGGTAACCCTGGGTATTCCCCGCGGCGGAATGCACCACCTCGTGCATTCGCTGGTTCGCTGTTTTCGTCATCACGGAGGCACGCTGTTGTTCAACGCGCCGGTCGAGAAGGTTACCTTTGCCGGCGGCAGGCCCGACGGCGTGGTGCTGTCGGCCGACTCACCTTATCCCGAGCTGGAGATACGGGCCCGCCACGCGGTCAACCTGCACGTGAGCCCACCGCTGGCACTGGAAATGCTCGGCGAGCGCAGGCTTGAGCAGGCGGACCCCGGGTTGTGGAGGCGAATGAAAGACTGGGACATGACCGGCCACTGCGCCTTTACCAGCTACGTGTTGTTTGACCGCGTGCCCGAATGGAAGTCGGCGTCGTGGGATCCCGACGTGGCGCGCTGCGCTTTCCCGCTCAGGGCCTGGGACAGCTGGGAGCACGCCAAGCTGAGCTTCCAGCTGGCAAAAAACGAGGAGCTGTTCGGCATGGCCGCCGACGTTGGCGAGATGTACAACCTGGGCGCCGTCGACCCGACCAGGCTGGGCCCGAAAGGCCAGTCGGTGGTCGTCTACGAGGTGGAGTACCCTGTCAACCTGCGTCGCTACGGCGGGGTTAAAGCCTGGGACGATCGCGAGCTGACCGACCGCCTGCACGAGGCACACGTGGAGGACCTGCGGGCGATGATAGCGGGCTTCGACGAGCGCCGCGTGGCCGACAGCTACACGACCCCGGTCGACAACTGGCGGCGTAACCCCTCGGCGGTGTACGGCCACGAACTGGGCGGCGATTGCAGTGGTGGCCAGTGGTACCAGGGCCGCATGCCGTCGCGTGCGGACATAGAGGGTCTCTACTTCAGCCAGGGGGTGTGGCCGGCTTCGCTCACCCACCTGGGCAACGGCTACGTGACCGCGTGCGCCATGGGCGAAGACCTGGGCGTGCGCCAACAGGACTGGTGGACCAACAGGCCAGCCGAACGGTTCTTTGAGAGGTTGATGAAATGAAAGGTTCGAACAGCAACGACTACGACGTTATCATCGTGGGTGCGGGTCCCAACGGCCTGTGCTGCGGTGCCTACCTGGCGGCCGCCGGTGCGCGGGTGGCCGTGCTCGAAAAGTACGTGGAGACCGGGGGAGGGCTGGTCACCCAGGAGCTGTCGGGCTTTCGGCTCAACCATCACGCCGTCTACATGTTGCTGGCCGAGTTGATGCCGCCGGTGAGCGAGCTCGACCTGGCGTCGCGCGGCGTGGCCTTTGCTCGTCCTGCCCGCCAGGCCGCCTTCCTGTACGAGGGCGGTCATTCGATAACGCTGGCGCTCGACCCGGCCGAGTCGCAGCGTTCCATAGAAGCCCTGTCGCTGGGCGACGGTTCGCGGTTCAGGCGCATGGCCGACGAAATGGCGCAGATGTGCGAGCGCTTTCTTGTACCGGCTACCTATTTTCCGCCCATCCCGCCCATAGAGCAGACCGAGTTGCTCGAAAATTCCGACGAACTGGGAAAGCGCATGGCGGCTTTTTCGGAAATGACCCCGCGCGAGGTCATCGCTGACTACGGTTTCGAGGATCCGCGTGTGGAGGCCGCCTTTCTCTACCTCGCCTGCGTATTCGGTCTCGACCCCGACGAGGGAGGGCTTGGTTTCCTGGTGCCGATTTACGTGCACCGCCTGTTGAACAACTCGATAGTGCGTGGGGGTTCGCACCAGTTGTCGTCGGCGTTGCGGCGCGGCCTGGAAGAGCACGGCGGCGATGTGATAACCGGCTGCGCGGCCCGATCCCTGTTGACCGAGGGAGGGCGCGTGGTGGGCGTGCTCGCCGCCGACGGCCGCGAGTTCAGGGCCAGGGCCGTGGTGAGCACCCTCAACCCCGAGCAGACCTTTACGGGCCTGGCCGCCGGCTGCGAGTTGCCCGTCCATTTTAAGCAGGTGGCCGAGCAGTGGGAGTGGGAGCACACCAGCATGTTCATCGTTAACTCGGGCATCGTGGGAGAAGCGCCGCGTTACGAGGGCTACGACAAGTCGGTGGACGAAGCGTTGATGGTGGTGATGGGCTACCAGTCGCCCGAAGACGTGGTGGCCCACTACGCAGCCGCCAGCGCCGGGGAGGCGCGCGCCGATGCCGGGCACGCCAGCGTGCCCAGCCTGTTTGACCCGTTGCAATCGCCCGCGCACGTGCCGCTCGGACCGGTGCACGCGCTCAGGTGGGAGACCTGGGCGCCCTACGATCGACCGTGGGGCGAGGAGGCTGCTGGTTTTGCAGAGAGCTGCATGCAGACCTGGCAGCGCTACGCACCCAACCTGGCCGAGGCCAACTGCAGGGTGCGGGTGCACTGGTCGCCGCACGATATAGCCGAGCACCTGGCCACCATGAAGCGTGGTTCTATCAAGCACGGCGCGTACAGCAGCCTGCAGATGGGCTTCAACCGCCCGCTGCCCGAGTGCTCGTCCAATCGCACACCCCTGGCCGGGCTCTACGTGGGCGGGGCGAGCACCCACCCAGGGGGCATGGTGATAATGGGCCCCGGCTACAATTGCAGTCGCGTGGTGGCGGCTGACCTGGGTATACAGTTGCCGTGGGAAGAGCCCGAGATGGTGGCCGCGGCCAAGCGCAGCGGTTACCTGTCGGACGAGGCGGTGGAGGAGATGCCGTGAGGCTGCGCAGCAAGGGCCTGGGTAAGCTGGAGCTTCCCATGGAGCTGGCGGTGGCCGAGCTCGAGGCAGGCAGCGACGCGCTCAGCCTGAGGGGGCGCATCGTGGAGGGCAAGGTCAACTGGGATTACGTGGTGCTGATGGACTGCGGCGACATCCTGGCTTTTACCCGCGTGGCGGGCGACCCGGGGGTGGTGGCCTTCCTTGCCCGTGAAAGGGGCGTTTCTTTCCTGCTTGGCCTGATGCTGCCCGCGCTGCGCTTCGCGGGCTGCCTGCTGGTCAGCCTGCTGGCGCCACGCGTTCTCGCGCCCTGCACTGCCAGGCCGGGGGAGCCTGATCTCGTGGCCTACACGAGGGAGATGCAGGCGTGATCTTCTGGTCGAGGGGACTGGGGCGGCGCAAGTGCCTGGTCATGGACATAGGCAGCGAGGAAATCACGGTGGACGACGAGGTCCGCCTGGCAGGGAAGGTACGCGAGCCGGTCAACTGGGACTACAGCATAAGGCTCGAAGCCGACGACTGGGACGATTTCTTTGCTGTCGCCCTCAAGCCGCAGCTGGCGGTCTTCCTGGGCAGGCGCGAACGGCTGGGCGAGCTTGCGCAGCTCGCCTCTTTCCTGGCCAGGTTCCTGGGCGCCTACCTGGCTGCCATGTTTCGCCCGGCGGGACGCTGACCGTGTTTGGGCGGCCCGCTGCTATGCCCTATAGTCGGCCGACGATGACAACAACGACTATAGGCGAGCTGGCCGGGTTGTGGCGCTACCCGGTCAAGTCCATGCAGGGTGAAGCCCTGGCCAGTGCCAGCCAGGGCAGAGACGGGGTGGCGGGCGACCGCGGCTGGGCGCTGCGCGACGAAAAAGCAGGCGAGATACGCGGCGCCAAGAAAATGCCCCTGCTCATGCGCTGCTCGGCTAGCTACAGCTCGGCCTCAGAAGAGAGCGGTATCGGGCCAGTACGCATGATTCTGCCCGACGGCTCGAGCCTGGACAGCGACGCCCCCGACGTCAACGGAGTACTCTCGCGCCTGCTCGGCCGTGAGGTCACTCTGTGGCCGCGACAGCCGGCCGACAACACGACCCACTACCGCCGCGGCGCGCCCGATAACGAGGATTTCGAAGAAGAAATACGGCAGATGTTCTCTCGCCTGCCCGGCGAAGCGCTGCCAGACCTGTCGGTGTTTCCCGAAGAACTCATGGAGCACACCTCGCCACCGGGCACTTACTTCGACGCCTTTCCCTTGCACCTGCTTACCACGGCATCGCTCGAGCACATGGCCGGGCTCAACCCTGCGGCCGCCTGGGAGCCGGCGCGCTTCAGGCCCAACCTGCTCATTCGCACGGTCGACGACCAGCAGGGCCTCGTGGAGGCCGGCTGGCAGGGCGCGCGCCTGAAAATAGGCGAGGTCGAACTCGATTCGCTCCTGCCCACCGTGAGGTGCGGCATGACCACCCGCGCTACGGCCGGCCTGGCTGACGATCCGTCGGTGCTGCGCAGCATCGTGGCCGACGCCGGCCAGGATCTTGGCAGCTACGCCGGGGTCTCCCGTGCTGGAGAAATAAAGCTCGGCGACACGGTCGCGCTCGTGACCGACTGAAGCTCGGCTTCAAAGCTACGCAAGCTCTCCTGCTTGTGCGAAGCAGGATTCGGAAAAACCGTGGGGCGTGCTTCTCACTAGTGGGAAGCAAGGTCGGGATTCTTCGCCCCCAGGCGAGGCCGCGGTTCAGCATTCGGGCAGACTCCCCGCGCCTTTTCCCAGTTACGCACAGCCTTGGCCCGATCTGGCACCGCTTTCGCAAAGCGTTTGCGTGGTAAAAGACCGCGCCTGCGTCCGGGTTGCGCCCCGGGCGGGCAGGACAGCGGCCACTGCAAAGGAGAACAGCCGGGTATGAGCAGCGAATCTGACGGCGGGCAATCGGTGAGCAAAAAGAAACGGGGCGTTGAAGCCGAGGCCGTCGTGGCGCTGTTTGCGCTGGCCGGCCTGGTGACGGCTGCCTACGGCTCCCAGGATTTCTTTCCCGAGCTGGCTTCGCGCCACGGGGAAGGCATCGACGCGATGCTCAACTTCGTGCTGGCCTGCGCGGGGGGAATGTTCCTGGTCGGCCACCTGGTGCTGGCCTGGTTCATCTGGAAGGGCGCCGGCCGCAGCCGCATCGAGCATCGCATGGCCACGCACACCACCGAGCGGCGCATCTCGCTGGCGCTGGCCGTGATGATGACACTCATTGCCGAGGGCGGCGTGCTCATGATCGGCATGCCGGTATGGGCCGAGTACTACGGCAGCGATGGCAACGCCCAGGCGGTGGCGGTTCGCGTCACCGCGCAGCAGTTCGCCTGGAACATTCACTACCCTGGCGCCGACGGCAAGTGGGGCAGGGTTGACCTGCAGTTTCTCGACGACGCCGAGAACCCGCTGGGGCTCGACCCCGACGATCCGGCCTCGGCCGACGACCTCGTGCTGGTGAACAACATCTACCTGCCGGTGGAAAGAATGGCCCGGGTGAAGCTGTTTTCTCGCGACGTTATCCACTCTTTTTTCCTTCCCAACATGAGGGTCAAGCAGGACGCCGTACCGGGCATGTCGCCCGAAGTCAGGTTCTTCCCAACCCGCACGGGTGACTTCGAGCTCGCGTGCACCGAGCTCTGCGGCATGGGGCACTACCGCATGCAGGGAATGGTGCACGTGCTCGGGGCCGAGGAATTCGAAAAGTGGCTCGCCGATGAGGAACCGTTCTTCGGCGCGGCGGCCGTTATTGGAAAAGCCGACGTCCAGAAAAAGGGGAACGCGTAACATGTCTGATCATCCGCAGAGTTTCTGGAGCAAGTACATCTTCAGCTTTGACCACAAGGTCATCGGCATACAGTACATCGTGACGGGCTTTGTCATGGCGGGTATCGGCGCCTTGCTGTCGATACTCATTCGCCTGCAGATCGCGTGGCCGGGGCAGCCCATCGAATTCCTGGGCAAGCTGTTCCCCGAGGGAATGCCGGGCGGTTACATGATGCCCGAGTTCTACATCGCGCTTGTTACCATGCACGGCACAATCATGGTGTTTTTCTTCATCTCCTACGTGCTCGTTTCCGGTTTCGGAAACTTCTTGATCCCCCTGCAGATCGGTGCTCGCGACATGGCCTTTCCGCTGCTCAACATGCTTTCGTACTGGGTAGGGCTGGTGAGTGCGCTGGTCATGCTGGGGGCGTTTTTCGTGGAGGGAGGTGCCGCGGCGTCGGGCTGGACGGCCTATCCACCCCTGAGCGCGCTGGAGTCGGCGGTGCCCGGCTCGGGCATGGGGCAGACACTCTGGTTGCTGTCGATGGCGCTGTTCATAGTCTCTTTCACCATGGGCGGTCTCAACTACGTGGCCACTATTTTCAGTATGCGCGCGCCGGGCATGTCGATGATGCGCATGCCGCTCACGGTATGGTCGTACTTCGTGGCGGCCATCCTGGGGCTGTTGGCCTTCCCGGCGCTCACGGCCGGCGCGGTCATGTTACTGTTCGACCGCCACCTGGGCACGAGCTTTTTCCTGCCCGCGGGCCTGGTGGTTGGCGGCGAACTGGTGCAGGCGGGTGGCGGTTCACCCCTGCTGTGGCAGCACCTGTTCTGGTTTCTCGGCCACCCCGAGGTTTATGTTTTGCTTCTTCCGGCGCTGGGTATTGCCTTCGACGTGCTGCCGGCCTTCACGCGTAAGCCGGTGTTCGGCTACCGGTTGTCGGTCTACGCGCTCATAGCCACCGGTGCGCTGGGTATGATCGTGTGGGGGCACCACATGTTCGTCAGTGGCATGAGCCCCTTCTCGGGCGAGTACTTCTCTATTGCCACCATGCTCATCACCATCCCGATGGCGATTATCGGCGTGAACTTTCTCGCCAGCCTGTGGGGCGGCAGGGTGATCTTCAAGACACCGATGTTGTTCGCGCTGGGGGTGGTTGCGTTCTTCGGTACCGGCGGCCTGGGCGGCCTGTTCCTGGGCAACGCCACGGCCGACATACAACTGCACGAAACCTATTTCGTAGTCGGGCACTTTCACTTCATGATAGGCGGCGTCACGCTGATGGGCACCTTCACGGCCATCTACTTCTGGTTTCCCAAGATGTTTGGTCGCTACATGAGCGAGGGGCTCGGGCGCGCGCACTTCTGGTTTACCGTTGCGCCGTTTTACACGCTGTTTCTCGGCCAGCATTTTCTTGGATTACAGGGGCTGACCCGGCGCTACTACGCCTGGGACAGCTACCAGTACGTTGCTGACGCTCTGCCCACCAACGTGTTGCTCTCCGTGGCCGCCTTCGTACTGGTGTCGGGGCAGGTCCTGTTCCTTGGTAATTTCGTGTGGAGCATTTTTCGCGGCCGCGTGGCCGAGCGCAACCCCTGGCAGGCTACCACGCTTGAGTGGACCACTGCGTCGCCGGCGCCGCACGGCAACTTCGGAGAACACATACCCGTGGTTCACCGCTGGCCCTACGAGTACGGCATTGACGCGGGGGGCGAGGATTTTGCCGACCAGTCTGTGGCTCCTGACAGAGCGCCGGTAACGGCCTGAGGAGCGTAGACGGATGCAGGCAGCAGTGACGGCTACGGTGACTGGCAGCGCGCTGGGCGTGGGGAGCGAGTTGCGAAACTTCCAGCTCAGGCTGGGGATGTGGGTTTTCCTGGGCACGGTAACGATGTTGTTCGCCGCGTTCTCCAGCGCGTTCATGGTGCGCAGCGCGGGCACCGATTGGCATGCCATGCCACTGCCACGAATCCTGTGGTGGAACACGGGGCTGATCATGTTGAGCAGCGTCGTACTCGATTACGGCCGGCGGTGCGCCAACCAGTCGCGCTGGGGCTCGGCGGCCGCGGCCGTGGGCGGCGCGGGCCTGCTGGGACTCTTGTTCCTCCTGGGCCAGCTGGACGCGTGGCGGCAACTGGCCCAGGCCGGGATATCTGTGCCCACGGGTCCCTTTGCCGCGAGCTTTTACATGATGACAGGTCTGCACGCGCTGCACTTGATGGCGGCCCTGGCGCTGCTGGGCTGGGGCGCGTGGCGACTGTGGCGCGGTGCACTGGACGACGAGGTCGCGGTGCGCGGCGTGGCGTCGTTGTGCGCGACCTTCTGGCATTTCCTGGGCGGACTGTGGCTGTACCTGTTCGCGATGATGTTGTTGCTGTGAATCGCCACTTTAGAGACGAGCAGAGAAAAAACGAGGAGGCCACGAAGAATTATGAGTAACGGAGTGACAGAAACCGCGGGCAGCGTATCCATGCCGGTGCTCGGTCGCTGGGACGGCGGCAGCTGCCCCTTCGACACCGGCTGGCGCAAGCTGATGATGTGGGTGTTCATCGTCGGCGACGGGCTCATCTTTGCCGGTTTCCTGGCTGCCTTCGGCTTCGCCCGTGCCATGACTGCCGAGTGGCCCGACCAGTCGCAGGTATTTCACCTTTCGCTGATCGCGTTCATGACCTTCGTGTTGATATCGAGCAGCGCCACCATGGCCAGTGCCGTGGGTTGCGCCCGTGACGGCGATCTTGCGGGGGCCTCCAAGTGGGTGTTCCTGACCCTGCTGGGCGGTGCGTTGTTCCTCGGAATACAGGCCTACGAGTGGACCACGCTCATCGGCGAGGGAGCCAGGCTCAACCACAACCCGTGGGGCGTACCGTTGTTCGGTGCTTACTTTTTCCTGATCACGGGTTTCCACGGTTTTCACGTGCTCACCGGTGTCATCGTGCTGGCCACGCTCGCGTGGCGGATGTCGCGCGGCGTGGCAACCAGTGGCGGCGTGGAGCTGGCCGGATTGTACTGGCACTTCATCGACCTGGTGTGGGTGTTCGTTTTTACCTGTTTTTACCTGCTGTGAGAGCGCGCATCGTCGTGGCGGTGCCTGGAGGATACGAGTTATGACAAGCGGAACATTGGACAAGGATACGGCACACGGCAACCGTGTTTACTGGACGACCTGGGGCATACTGCTGCTGCTCACCCTCGTGATGGTGGTGCTCGACGCTTCGCCCCTGCCCAGGGTGGCGCTGGTGCTGTGCATGCTGGCGGCCATGCTGATGAAGGTGTCGTTCATCGGGCTCAACTTCATGCACCTGCGCGCCGAGCGCCTGTCGCTGGTGCTGGTAGTGGTAATTGGCCTGCTGGTCACTGGCAGTTTTCTCTACATGCTCATATTGCCCGACGCCTACCGCATACTCGAGATGAACGGCGGTGGCTGAAAAAAATCGACCAGCTACCCGCGTGCGCACCCGTCTGCCCGGCACGGGCTTGCGGGCGGCGGTAGCCTGGGCACTGGTGGGCATAGTGATCGCCGGCCTGGCGCTGCTGGTGCTGGCCGTGCCCGAACCGGCCGCGGCCCAGTGCGCAATGTGCCGCACCGCGCTCGAGACCCCCGAGGCCAGGGCCTGGGCCTCGGGGTTTCGCAAGGGCATAGTTTTCCTGCTGGTGGTGCCCGCGGTGACGGTGGCCGTCATAGGCACGGCCGCCTTTCGCTCCTTGCGCTGAGGCTCCCTTCAGGCCTTGGCCACCTGGCAGGGCTGGTAGCGGTGGTGCGGGCAGCCGGTAAACGGATCGCGGTCGGCTGCGTCGCTGAGCAGGTTCATGTTCACACCCACGGTCTCGAGTTCGCCACGTTCGTTTTCGTGCTGCATGCCGAAGCCGTTGGGCATGGCCACGTGCCCGTCCTGCAGGCGCTTGTCGACGGTGGCCGGTAGCTCAACGCTGGCGCGCCTGGTCGACAGCGTCACGGTGTCACCGTTGGCTATGCCCAGGCGGTCGGCGTCGGCCGGGCTCAGCGACAGCACGCAGTGCGGTCCGCGTCCCTTGCGCCAATCGGGGTGACGCTGCACGGTGTTGGCCGTCCAGCGCGTGCGCAGCCCGTTGCCCAGTATCATGGGGTACTCGGGGTCGTGCGGTGTGCCCAGCTCGAGCGCGCGCTCCATTTCGGCCATCATCTCGGGCACGGCCAGGTGGGCGCGGCCGTCGTCGTGGCCTATGTGGTCCAGCAGGTTGGTGGTCTCGTCGAGGCAGGCGATCTCCACGCCCTGGGGGTTGGCCAGTATGCGGCCGAACAGCTCCTCGCCTATTTCCATTGGAGTCTTGTCGGCCCAGTCCTCGCCCAGCGTGCGCAACACTGCCTCGTGGCGCTGCATCGCGTTGGCCTGGCACAGCGCCCAGATGGCCACCAGCGAGGGCGCCGGCATGTGGCGGCCCACCGAGCGGTAAGCCCAGCTCATGATCTGCGTTTCGGCGTCCAGGCCGCGCGAGGCCGGACCCGCCACGAGCTCCATCGCACGGGCAAAAAACGCGGCGCGCTCGGCTACCGGGTCCTGGCCACAGGCCAGCTCGTCGAGCTCGGCCGGCAGCGGCTCTACCAGTCCCATCTCTTCGAGCAAGCGGGTGTAGATCTCGGGCTCGGGTCTCGTGTCGGGCGGGGCCGGCACAACCGGTGGTCTTACCTGCACCTCTATCTGCGGGTGGCGGCGCGGAAAGTTGGCTATCTCCCACTTCTCGTAACCGCAGGGCACCGGCAACACGTAGTCGGCCTCGCGCGCGGTTTCGGTCATGGCCGGGTCGATCACGACCAGCAGGTCCAGCGCTTTGAAGGCCTCGCGCCACTTGCCCGTGTCGGAGTACGACAGCAGCGGGTTGCTGCCTTCAACGATGAGCGCGCGCATGCGCTCGGGGTGATCGACCAGTATCTCTTCTGGCGCCAAGGTGGGCGAGAACATGGCAAAGTTGCCCAGCGCACGTATGGCTGGGATGCTAGAGGCCAACGCCAGTTCGGGTTCCTGGCCGCGGTTGGCGCTCACGGTGGCCGGTAGAAAACTTTCTACGAAATGCATGCCGCCGGGGTTGCCCACGTTGCCGGTTATGCAGGCCAGCACGCGTATGAGGTAAGACAGCAGGGTTGAGAACGGCGTCTGCTCGACGCCGAGGTCGTACATGACCGAGGCCGACGGCGCGGCGGCAAAATCGCGCGCGAGCTGCTCCAGTTCGGCGGCCTCGATGCCCGCGCGCGAGGCCATCTCGGCCACGTCAACGCGGCCGAGCAGGTCGCGCAGCTCGTTGAATCCGGTGGTAGAGGCCTGCAGGAACTCGGCATCGAAAAGTTCGTTCTGCACTATGCTCGCGTTCAGGCCCAGCAGCAGCTGGGCGTCGCTGCCCGGCCGTACGCGCAGGTGGCGGTCGGCGTTGCGCGTGGACTCGGTCTCGCGCGGGTCTACGACAACCAGCGTGCAGGTGTCGCTCTTCTCGAGCATCTTAAAGGTCTCGGTGGCGCGGTTGCCGCGGTGGCTCACCTTGGGGTTGGTACCCATCATCAGCAGGAAAGAGCTGTCGGCCACGTCGGCGTGCAGGAAGCTGGCCGGCGAGGCGTCGAAGATCCACGAGTCGACCAGGTTGTGCTGGGTCTTTTCCTGGGCGTAGGCGCAAAACCACTTGCGCGAGCCAAAGGCGCGCAGAAAGCCGGTAGCGTAGGCGCCGTCCATGTGGTTGCCCTGCCCGCCGATGCCGGCAATGCCCATCACGCGCGGCCCGTGCTCGTCGCGCAGGGCGCGCAGGCCTGCGGCTATTTCGCTCAAGGCCGTGTCCCAGTCGATCTGTTCAAAACTGCCGTCTTCGCGTCGCCGCAGCGGATGCTCTATGCGCTGGGGGTGTTCCACGTAGGCCGGAATCGTGACGCCCTTGTTGCAGATGTAGCCCTGGGTAAAGGGGTTGGTTTCGTCGGCCCGCACGGCCGTGATGCGGCCTTGCTCTACGTCTACGCGCAGGCCGCAGTTGTGGCTGCACAGCACGCAGGCGGTGGCGAGATCACTGCCGTCGAGCTCTATGGGGGTACTTGAAACAGATGGGTGGGCGGCGGCTGTAGTCATGATGCTTGCTCCTTGTGAAGGCGGTTCCATTTGGGACTGAATTTATAGCCCAGGCAAGTTTCAATCGACTGCTAAGCCAGGTTTGCAGCCGCATAGCTGGGTAGGCGGCGTGAGCAGCTGTGAGCGCTTGCGTGGCTGTTCTGCCCGGTGTTTTCGCGCCCCCGGCCCTGGGCCGTGCCTTGGTATGGACCTTGCTGTGAACAATCAGCACAGCCCTGAGAAACAACTAACAATAAACCCGGAGGAAGCAGTATGAGAAATAACAAACACAACAACAGTGACACGCGCGTGGTGGCCTGGCTGGCCGGCGCGCTGCTGAGCGCGGCCGCGGCGGGTATGCTCGCAGTGAGCCCGGCTTCGGCCAACCACCTGGAGGCCAAGATGTACGGCGTAGACAACTGGGACCAGGACTGCTCTGGCAACAGCCTGAACTGGAGTGCCCAGGTCGACCGCTGGTACAACGAAATCGAGGATCACGGCTGGTACAGCAAGGACGGTCGGTTCGTGGACAACGGCATGGATCGCAGTCCCTTCTGTGACCCCGACGCGGCTTCGCCCTGCAACGACGGCTGGCGCATGGACGACGGCGACGCAGTGATGATTTTCATGCACGGCAGCGACAGCAATAACCACTGGCGCGGAAGGCTCAGGTTCGACGGTGGAGCCGCGGTCAACGATTGCTGGATAGATGCTCCCGAGTCGGGCACCGAGTACGGCGCGGGCGCCGAGCTCTACGCGGGTGACAAGGACATGGAGTTCCTGCACTTCTCATCGTGCAACAGCATGGATGATGACAACCTGACCAACTCCTGGCGCATGTTTCGCGATCCGATCGACAGCCCGCAGAACGGACGTCGCCTGCACCAGGCCGACGGTTTTCATGGTTTCATGTGGATAGGTTCCAGCCTGAGGGCCGACTACGAGGACTTTGCCGACGACGCGTTCTCGGTGTCGATCAAGGACTCGTGGATGGACAACATGCGGCGCAACAACATGGGTTCGAACAACGACGACCAGTGCCCGGTGGCGATGGCAATTGGCAGCGACAGGGCCGACTGCTTCAACCGCATAGACAACGAGCGCTATAACAACATATTCAGCGACCCGTCTTCCAACGGGTACTACTGTTACTACTACTACGACGGTTGCGACCCGGCGGGCGACGGTCCGTTTTCGGACCCCAACTGAACGATCAAGGCATAGAGGAGAACAAGAAAATGAAAACCACAAAGAGAAACATAACCGGCCTGGTCGCGGTCTTTGCTGCCCTGCAGTTGACGGTCGTGCCGGCACAATCGCAACAGAGCTGCACCGAGCTCTTTGACCTGGCCGCCGGCGCGCTTCCCAGCCTGGTGGGCGACGTGCCCACCATGGAAGCATTGGCCTCGGTGGCTGGAGACCCGGGCATAGCTGCCTCGATGAGCGGCGACAAGAAGGCGCTCAAGACCGCGCTCAAGTCGGTGGACGGTCGCAGCCTGAAGGCCAACAAGGGCGACTGTCGTTTTGACGGTCGGCGCAAACGCAGCGACGGCCGCCACGACGAAGAATCCGTTCACTGTGACTACAAGGCGCGCAAGACCGGCGCCACGCTGAGCATAAAGGCGGCCGAAGGCAGGCTCACCTTTCTCGACCCCACGCGCAGCTTCCAGGCCCAGAGCGACCCCGACAACGCGGTGACAGACACCGAAGCCGCTGAAAAAATAAAGGCGGTTGCTATCGCCTTCGGCCTCGACGAGTCACAGCTGGACTACCAGCTGGCCGATATCGCCCGGGTCAAGGTGGCCTCGGTGCCTCTTGTAGATGGCTACCCCGACACCAATGCCGCGACCGTACAGGTGGCCGAAGTCTACGCGGCTGTGCCCCGGCAGGTGCAGGGAACGGGCGTGTACGGATCCAGGATACAGGCGTCGATTGACCACCGGGGGCAGGTGGCCCGCATGCACCTGCGCTGGCCTGAGTTCAGGGTCTGCAAGGGCCTCGCGAGTTCGCCCCTGGGCCTGAACGTACTTGACCGCAGCAAGGTGACCACGGCCGTTGTCGAAGAAATCGGCGAGCAGTGGGCTTGCGGAACGGCGGTAGGTATGCGCAGTAGCATCATGTACGTGCCTGCTTCCGATGTTGAAGGCCCCGACTCTGGCACTGATGAGGCCAACGGTTCAGCTGGCCGAGAAGACGACGGCGCGGGGGGCTGCTACGTGCCCGCCCTGGTCGTGCAGGTCACTGGTGTTGAGCCGCTTGAGGATTCCGGTGATCTTTCCTCGCCGGGTGTTGAGTACCTGCTGCCGCTGCTCGACAGCGGCCCAGGTTCGGATAACGGCTGACGCGCAAAATCGCGATTCGCAGTATCTCCCCTGGACGGCCCGGCCGGCATTAATGCCGACCGGGTCGTTTTTTTTGTGGCCGCCAGGGTAATGCGCAGCAGGCTCAGCTTTTGAGCCAGCCGTGGGTGTAATGTGGGTGGGTTGTTCGGCAAGCGGTGGAAGGCTCCATCCGTCTGTTCGGGCAGCCGCCCGGGGTTACTGTGGCCAGTGGCCCCGGGCGTTAACAACTACTGGCGCGCCGGGCTAGTCTGGCGCGACTGTGATTGGCGGCCGTGATTGGCGGCCGGGCCGACGGAGGCCCAGGGGACAAGCATGGATATAGTAATCGTAATTCTTCTCGCCGGAGTGCTGGTCGTGAGCGTGCTGTTGCTCACGCGCGCTGCTGGCCAGGCCGAGTTCGATACCCGCGAGCTCGAAAAACGCATTCGCGATGACCTCACAAAAGGGCTGGGCGACAGCCGTCGCGAGAGTTCGGAAGACGCGGGCCGTTTGCGCGGCGAGGTAAACCAGCAACTCGAGCGCGTTCAGGCGTCGCTGCTGAAGAGCACCGACCAGCTGCGCGGCACGCTCGACGAGCGCGTGCGCGAAATGCAGGAGAGCAACTCGAAGAAGCTCGACGAGATGCGCCACACCGTTGACGAAAAACTGCACGACACGCTTGAAAAGCGCCTGGGCGAGTCGTTCAAGCTGGTGAGCGAGCGCCTGGAGGCCGTGCAGAAAGGCCTGGGCGAGATGCAGGAGCTGGCCGGAGGCGTGCGCGACTTGAAGAGCGTGCTCACCAACGTAAAGGCCCGCGGCACCTGGGGGGAGGTGCAACTGGGCGCGCTGCTCGACGAGGTGCTCACCTCTTCGCAGTACGACCGCAACGTAAAGACCCGCGAGGGCTCCGACGATCTCGTGGAGTTTGCCGTGCGCCTGCCCGGCCCGAGCGACGACCCCGACAGCTGCATGTGGATGCCCATCGATTCGAAGTTCCCGCAAGAGGACTACCTGCGCCTGGTCGCCGCCGCCGACGAGGGCGACCAGGACGGCGTGCTGGCTGCGCGTAAGGAGTTGGTACGGGGCATAAAGAAGGCCGCGGGAGACATTGCCGGCAAGTACCTCGACCCGCCGCGCACCACCGATTTTGCGTTTCTCTTTCTTCCAACCGAGGGCTTGTATGCCGAGGTGGTGCGCGAGCCCGGCCTGGTTGAAGACCTGCAGGCCAGCCATCGCGTGGTGATAGCCGGTCCGACCACCCTGCTGGCCCAGCTCAACAGCCTGCGCCTGGGCTTTCGCACCCTGGCCATAGAAAAGCGCAGCAGCGAAGTGTGGGAGGTGCTGGGTGCGGTGAAGAGCGAATTCGGCAAGTTCGGTGACGTGTTAGCCAAGGTGAAGAAGCAGCTTAACACGGCCGCCAATACCATAGAGCAGACCGAGACGCGCACCCGCGCCATGGAGCGCAAGCTGCGATCGGTAGAGGAGCTGCCCGATTCCAGCGCCGTCGGCTTGCTCGGCCTCGACGAGGCCGACAAGGTCGTCGAGCTGCCGCTGGACTGAAGCGGTTGGTGGGGGGGCGATGAACCAGGAAGCAGGGCAGCCGCAGGAAGAGGTGTCCAGGGAGATTATTTCCCCGGCGTACTCCAACTACGTCTTGTGGGTGTTGTTCGCGGTTTACGTGATCAACTTCATCGACCGGCAGGTTCTGTCGGTCTTCATCGGGCCCATCAAGGAAGAGTTCGGCGTCTCGGACACCCACATGGGCCTGCTCGTGGGCTTCGCCTTCGCGTTGTTCTATACGATCGCCGGCATACCGATCGCGCGCTGGGCCGACAGGGGCAATCGCCGCACGATAATAGCCATCGGGCTGACGGTGTGGAGCGCCATGACGGTGGCCTGCGGCCTGACGCGCAGCTTTGCGCAGATGGCGCTTGCGCGCGTGGGTGTGGGCGTGGGCGAGGCGGCCGGCAGCCCGCCGGCACACTCGCTCATAAGCGACTACTTTCCGCCCGAGCGTCGCGCCCGCGCCATGGGAATCTATTCCTGGGGCGTGTACGTGGGCTCTGCCATCGCCTACCTGGGCGGTGGCTACCTGAGGGCCAACTTCGACTGGCGCACGGCCTTTATCGTGCTCGGCCTGCCGGGCCTCGTGATGGCCGTGGTCGTGCGGCTCACTGTGCGCGAACCACCGCGTGGCATGTCCGAAAACGTGACGACCCCCGTAGAGCCGACCACCTTGCGGGAGACCCTGTCTTACCTGCTGGGTTGTCGCAGCTGGCTGTACCTCGTGGCGGGCTCGAGCCTGCTGTCGATCACCGGCTACGGCGTGCTGATGTGGGGCTACGAGTTCTTCGGTCGCGTGCACGGCATGGCCCCGGTAGAGATCGGTGTGTGGATGGCCGTCGTCGTTGGACTGGGTGGCAGCGCGGGTGCCTGGGCGGGTGGCTACCTCTGCGACCGACTGTCGCGCGTAGACGTGGCGTGGTACATGCGCCTGCCGGCGATCGTTACGCTGCTGAGTCTTCCCTTTGCGGCGCTGTTTCTACTGAGCGACGCTCCGCGCGTGGCCATGGCGTTTTTCTTCGTGTTCTACGTACTGTCGAACATGTACGTACCGGCCATGCACACGCTCAACCAGAATCTCGCGCGCCTTCGTATGCGCGCCACCGCGGCGGCCATACTCTTGTTCATCGTCAACCTCGTGGGAGCCGGTGCCGGCCCATCGCTGGTGGGCTTTCTCAACGACTCTTTCGCGCCCGCATACGGCCAGCTGGCGATACGCTGGTCGCTGCTCAGCGTGGCCTCTACCGGTCTGCTGGGGGCGCTGCTGTTTTACCTCTCGAGCCGCCACCTGGCCGGCGACTTTGCCCGCCGCGATGGCCTTCGCGGCCGGTGATGATGCGCCCTGGCTGCGCAGTACCGGCCCCGAGCTTGAAAAGCGCGCGCAGCATCGGGTCCATGGAGATCGATGCATCGGCAAGGTGAATCTTTAATTCGAGCCGGGCTGACTCTTCGCTAGTCAGCCCGTGGACCTCCGCCAGCGAGCGAAGGCTGCACAATCAGTCAGCTCATCAGCGGTACACTGCTGCCCTGCCGCGGCGGCTGGCTCTGGCCCCTGAATATCGGCAGATTGATGGTGAGCGAGGGAGAACGAATTTGGACGTAACACTGGAAGGCAAGGTAGCTATTGTAACCGGCGGCAGCCGCGGCATAGGGCAGGGGATCGCCGAGGAATTCCTCAGGTCGGGCGCGCGGGCGGTCGTGGTGACCACGCGCCGGCAGGAAAACGCTGACGCGGCTTGCGAGGCCATTGCCGAGGCTGTTGGCGCTGACGCCGCCGACCGCCTGCAGTCGGTGGTAGCGCGCGCCGACTCGGCCGACGATGCCCACACGACTGTTGCGGCCGTGGTGGCCGAGCATGGCTCCTGCGACGTCCTGGTCAACAACGCTGGCACCAATCCCGCGCCCGGTCACCTGGGCGAGGTCGAGCTCGCGGCCGTAGACAAGACCTGGGCCGTCAACCAGAAAGGGCCGCTCATCTGGGCACAGGCCGCGTGGCAGGGCTGGATGAAAGAACACGGCGGCGTCATCATCAACACCGCCAGCGTGGGCGGCATTATGCCCGGGCCGGTGATAGGCGCCTACAACGTTTCGAAGGCGGCGCTCATTCACCTGACCCGGCAGATGGCCAGGGACATGGCTCCCACGGTGCGGGTGAATGCCGTGGCACCGGCAGTCGTGAAGACGCGCCTGTCGGAGATGCTGTGGTCCAGCAACGAGCAGGCCGCCATAGACCAGCACCCGCTCAAGCGCCTGGGCACACCCGGGGACGTCGCCAACGCGGTTACCTTTCTGGCCTCGGACAAGGCATCGTGGATCACCGGCATCACCATGCCCATAGACGGCGGCGTTACCGGCTGCGGTGGGGTGGACTGACCGGGCAAGTGCCTGGATCGAAGAGGAGGGTTGCCAAGGTATGTCTTACAAGATGGGGCTGTTCGGGCCCATGAAGACCCTGGACTCGGCGCGCCACGGCATAGATCGCACGAGCGACGGCCGCCTGCGCGCCTGGATAGACCACGAAGCGATGAAGGGTGTCACCCCGGCAATGCTGCGCTGGTGGTTTGAAAACATCGACACGTTTTCCAAGTGGAACGGCAATGACTTTGACGGCCCCGAGGTGCCGGTCTACCGCTTCTGGCATCCCTACGACCACATTGCAGCCAACTGGCGCAAGCGTGTCCTGGACGCCCAGGGGCGCACGGGCGTCGGCAGTGTCATCGAAATACAGGAAAACATCGGCGGTCGTTTCGAGCTGCGCGATTGCGCGCGCGTGACGCGCTTTGACGACGAGCAGTTCAACTTCGAGCTGCTGGGCGGCGGCTTCCTGCCCGCGGCTACCGTTGATCACATCTACGCGCCCGTTGAGGGCGGCTGCTCGTTCTACACGAGCGTAACGGTGGGCAACGACTGGCCGTTGCTGGGCGGCCTGGTGGCCCGCCTGGCCGAGAAGATGCTGGTAAGCGAAGAGATGCTGCGGGCCTGGATACTTCACAACGTAGAGGAAAGTGGAGAGACCGAAAAGTTCGTGCCGCGGCTGTACGCCCACGCACAGGGGGATTAGACCGTGAACTGGTATCTCGAAGCGCTGAAGAAGTACGCGCAGTTCAAGGGGCGGTCGCGGCGCAGTGAATTCTGGTGGTTCGCCGCCGTCAATAATCTCGTCTTGTTGATGCTCGTTGTTGTCGAAAACAGCGGGTTGCTCGCGGCCCTGTATCTCCTCGCCGTATTGATTCCGGGATCCGCTGTGCAGGTGCGGCGTTTGCACGACACGGGCCGCAGCGCCTGGTGGTTATTGCTGTCGCTTGTCCCGATCATAGGCGGGGCCGTGTTGATCGTTTTTGCGCTACAGGACAGCCGGCCCGGCGCCAACAAGTACGGCCCCAATCCCAAGTTGGCGGGTGTGCTGGATGACGTCCAGCCGCAGCAGGCTGAAGAGCCACCTCCCGCCGCCACCGGGCAGATTGCAGGCCCGCGTCGTGCGGGGCCGACCAGGTGGAGCTGAGCCCGGGGGGGGTGGGTATCGCCGGCCCGCCGGCGCGGGGCTAGTCGGCCGGGGGGAGCTTGTCGGCCAGGAAGCGTGCGATAAGCGTGTGGCCCGCGTCGGTGGGGTGCACGCCGTCGTTGGTGGCGTTCTCCCAACCGCTTACCGCGAAGGCCTCGCGCAGGTCAATGAGCTGTCGCCGGCCGCTTCGTCGAGCAAAGAGTTTGCGCCGCAGGTGATTCGACACGTCGCAGGTAAAGCCGGCCAGGTCGTAGAAAAAATGACGGTTGTCAACGGGCGTGAGCGTGAGCACGAAGGCGCGGGCGCCGGCCTGGTTAACGTCCCGGGCCATCTTGAGCAGGCGACGGGCGGTGGCGCGCGGGTCGTCTTTGTTCAGTTGCTTAAGGTCGTTGACTCCTTCGAGTATAAGCACCCAGTCGTAGTCCTGGGCCTGGAGAACGCTGCGCAGGTGGTAGCGGCCGGCCACTGTGCCCTCGCCGGGGGTGGCGACCGAGCTGATGTCGAGATCCGGTCTGAGCGCGCGCAGCTGCGCGGGGTAGCTCGTGTAGACGTTGCTGCCCAGGGTGATCGAGTCACCGAAGATGAGCACTCGGGGCGGGTTTTGGGCCCACGCGGGCGGCGGGCAGGCGGGGAAGAACAGGAGGGCCGCCGCCAGGACCGCCGTGCAGCCCGGGAGCCAGGGCGCTCGCCGTGAGCCAGGCCCACGGGGGCCGTAACGGACTCCGGGTCCGGCCAGGCGGCTACCGGCAGCAATTACCGGGTTGTTCCTGATGACACCCTCCCGGGCGGCACGACAACCGTAAGACGCCAAGGGGGGTTGTGTCAATAGAGTTTTTCGCCCAGGGGGGTGGGGCGCGGCGTTCATTGGTGGCTGGCCAGCTCAGCAGGCGCGAGTATAGTGAGCCCGGGCGGCGGCGTCATGCCGGGCCACCCGCAGGAGGCGAACATGATCGACAATTACACCAGGCTGCTACTCACCGTCATCGCGATAGGAATCGTCGCGCTTAACATCAAGCTCTGGGGCGGGCCTGTCTCGGCCGGGCTGGTCACACCGGCCCACGCCGAAGGCGTGCAGCAGGTGCGCATCGTGGGCCCCACCACCACGCTGGGCTACCTGAAAGTTAAGATCATGTAGGCGGGTTTTCGCGTAACGCTCACCCGTTCGGGGGGGGCTTGGAGGATTCAGGCGTGGACACACGGGTGGCAGTGGTGGTAGGCTCGTGGGTCTCCTGGGGGGGGAAACTGTCATGACTATCAAGCCTTTTATGTTAATCGTTTTTACCTGTACGGTCGCGGCAGCGTTTGTCGCCGGAACCGCACTGGCCGCCGATCCAGCCATCAAGTGCGAGTCGGGCAAGCTCAAAGAAGTGAGCAAGTACACCGGCTGTGTATTGGCCGCTGATTCAAAGGCAGCCAAGAAGAGCCTGTCGCCCGACTACAGCAAGTGCGAGTCCAAGTTCACAATGAAGTGGAACAAGGTCGAATTGAAAGCAGGCGGACTATGCCCGAGCTCGGGCGACGAAGCGCTGGTCAAGACAGAGGCCGACACCTTCGCGGCTGGCATAAGGTCGTTGCTTGAGCCGCGGGTCTCCCCGGCGGCTGTTGCCGTCGGAGGCTACCACACCTGCGCCACCCTCGACAGCGGCATAGTCCGCTGCTGGGGGTATGGAAGCTCCGGCCAACTCGGCTACGGCAATACCGATAGCATCGGCGACAACGAGGACCCGGTCTCGGCCGGCGACGTCAACGTGGGCGGCACGGTCGTGCAGCTGGCCGCCGGACTCAACCACACCTGCGCGCTGCTGGATAGCGGCGCAGTCCGCTGCTGGGGGCGAGG
>JACNKC010000011.1 GCA_014382245.1 Pseudomonadota bacterium
GTCCCGACTCCGCTGTGCCCCCCACGTGCGAGGTGCCGGCCTTTGCCCTCGCGGCAGACCCCGAGCTCTACCGCCTGCAGGGCAAGTTGAACGGGCTCACGCCCAGGGCGATGTCGCTGCGCGACCTGCGAGATGCCCACGCCGGCTTTGACCCCAGGCGCGAGGCCACCGGACGGCTGTACCGCTACACGCTGGTGGCCGGCCGCCCCGACTCTCCGCTGCAGGCCGACCGCGCCTGGCACGTGGTGCCGGGTCTGGACCTTGAGCTGCTCTCAGGGCTGGCCGCAATGTTGGAGGGTACGCATGATTTTGCCGCCTTTCGTTCCAGTGACTGCGGTTCCGAGAGCACCATGCGCCGCATCTTCAGCAGCAGCTGGAGCGAAAAGGCGGGGCTGTTCAAGTACGAGGTGCGCGGCAACGCCTTCCTGCGCAACATGGTCAGGGTGATGGTGGGCAGCATGGTCGACACCGCGTTGGGCGATATGGAGATCGCCGAATTCGAGCGCCTGCTCGAGCACGGAGATCGCGTGCGCGCCGGCAGAACCGCTCCCTCGCACGGGCTCGAGCTGGTGGCCGTGGACTACGACGGTCAACGGATTCACCAGTTGGCCGGGCGTTGAGAGTCATCCCTCGCTGAAGAATTTTCTACGAGTCACGCCCTCGGGCAGGTTGCCCGAGGCGTCGTCGGCTGCCCGGCCGTAACCCAGGTCTTTCATCAGCTGCGTGGGCGCGTTGCGCAAGTGCCTGGGCACCGCGAGGCTGCCCGTCTCGCTCACCTCGGCGGTTGCCTCCAGCATGGCGTCGTGCGAGGCCCGCGACTTGGCCGCGCGCGCAAGGTAGGCCACTCCGTGAGACAGGTTGATGGAGGCCTCGGGCAGGCCCACGAAGTGCACCGCGTCTTTGACCGCCACGGCCAGCGACAGTGCCGCCGGGTCGGCCAGGCCCACGTCTTCGCTGGCAAACACCACCATGCGACGGGCCACGAACATGGCGTCCTCGCCGGCTTCGAGCATGCGCGCGAGCCAGTACAGCGCGGCGTCGACGTCGCCGGCCCGCATGCTCTTAATGAAGGCCGAGATGACGTTGTAGTGTTCTTCGCCCGCGCGGTCGTAAGCCAGCGCTTTTTTCTGCAGGCCCTGCTCTATGAGCGCGGTTGACAGCAGGCGCGTGTCGGTGGCCAGGGCCTGGTCGGCAGCTGCTTCTATGGCTCCCAGGGCCACCCTCGCGTCGCCGCCCGCCTGCCGGCAGAGAAATTCGCGGGCGTCGTCTTCCAGCGCGAGGCCGAGCTTGCCCAGGCCCCTGTCCTCGTCGGCCAACGCCTTGTCGACCAGGAGCGATATATCCCCGGCGTCGAGTGGCCCGAGTACCACAACGCGGCAGCGCGACAACAGCGGACCGTTGACCTCGAACGACGGGTTCTCGGTCGTGGCGCCCACCAGCACCACGGTGCCCGACTCCACGTGAGGCAGAAAGGCATCCTGCTGGGCCTTGTTGAAGCGGTGTATCTCGTCAACGAACAGCAGTGTACCGCGGCCCTCGAGTTCGCGGCGTTGGCGGGCGCGTTCGAACAGCAGGCGCAGGTCTTTGACCCCGCTCAACACGGCCGACAGGGTCTCGAGTTCCACGTCGTCGCGGGCCGTCAGCAGTCGCGACACGGTGGTCTTGCCGCTGCCCGGTGGCCCCCACAATATACACGAGCGCGGCGGCGCACCCCTGAGAATGCGCCCGAGGAAAGATTCCGGACCGAGGGCTGCGGCCTGGCCCACGAGTTCGTCCACCGAGCGCGGGCGCATGCGTTCGGCCAGCGGCACGCGCCCGGCCTGGCCAGCGTCGCCGGCCGAGGCAAAGAGCGAAGACTGCACGGGCTTGGTCACCCCACGCAACCTGTCATAGGATAGGGGCTATGTCGTATACGGCAAAAACGCGTTACCGCAAGGTGGGTATCGTGGCCCGCCCGGGTTCCGACGAGGCAGTGGCGGCCGCCCGCCGCCTGGCCACCTGGCTGGGCAAACGCGGGCTGGATGTGCTGGCGCACGAATCCTGGGCCACCGGCGATCGCCTGCCGGGGCTGGACCGCCGGCGCATGCTCCGGGAGGCCGACCTCGTGGTGGTTCTGGGTGGCGACGGCAGCCTGCTGGGTACCGCGCGCCTGTCGGGCCCTTCGGCCGCGGCCGTGGTGGGCATCAACCACGGCAACTTCGGATTTCTCGCCGGCTCTGACCGCGGCAGCCTCTACCGCACCATGGAGCGGGTGCTTTCGGGCCAGTGCAGTCCCGACCCGCGCAGCATGCTGTCGGTGCGCGTAAGGCGCGGGGGCAGGGTCGTGCTACGCAGCCAGGCGCTCAACGACGCGGTGATCACCCGTGGTACACCCCCGCGCCTGCTCGAGCTGGAGGCCGACGTCGACGGTGACTACCTCTGCACCTGGCAGGGCGACGGACTTATCGTGGCCACGCCCACCGGCTCGACGGCCTACTCGCTGTCTTCCGGCGGGCCCATCGTGCAGCCGTCGGTGGCGGCGCTTGTGCTCACTCCCATATCGCCGCACACGCTTACCAGCCGGCCGCTGGTGGTGCCAGACCGTTCGTTGATCGAGATCAAGGTGGCCGGCGAGGGCCCGGCCCTGCTCACCATGGACGGGCAGCAGTCGGTGGACCTGGACAACGGCGACGTGGTGGAACTGTCGCGCTCGCGCAACCGCGCGGTGATACTCGGCCTGGGCGAGGAGTCGTTCTTCTCGCTGCTCAGGCGAAAAGTGAACTGGGGAATGCGCGGCCGCTGACCAGCGCTCAGGAAGACACAGCGTCTTCGGACAACGCCCGGCGGGTGGCCTCGCCGGCACCCGGCCCCAGCAACGGCAGGGCCACCAGTCCCTGGGCCACCAGGGTGAGCAGTTGTATGGCGTTGAGCAGCAGCCCGTAAGCCACCGCGTCGGCCAGCGGCACCCCGAACAGCCCGAGTGCCACCACCGTGGCCACCTGGAATACGCCCACCATGCCCGGTGGATTGGGCAGGGCGGTGCCTGCACCGATGGCCACGAACACAGCCAGGGCGGCGGCAAAGGGAAGGTCGAAATCAAAGGCCAGTATCAGCACCCAGCTCGACAGCACGGGCAGCGACCACAGGGCCAGCGTGAGGAGGGCCACCAACGCCACCAGGCCTGTGTTTGGCAGCACGCTCAGCCCCTCGCGGGCCGACGAGAGCGCGGCGCTCACCTTGCGCGAGGCTTTCGTGGGCAGCAGGCGGCCGAGCGCCGAGTCGATGAGCTGGTCGCCGCCCAGCCAGTAGCCTGCCACCAGCGCCACCAGCAGGCCGAACAAGGCCAGGCTGCCTCGCGAAGCCGCACCCGCCCAGTCGGGCAGGTCGGCCGACAGCAGCGCCAGGTGCACGAAGAACACCATGGCGGCGGCGTCCATCATCTTTTCGAAAACCCAGTTACCCACGATGGCCGGCACTCGCAGGCCCGACTTCCACGCCATGAGCAGCGGTCGCACGGGCTCGCCCAGGCGGAAGGGCAGCACGTTGATCATCATGTAAGACACCGACACTACCTTCCAGGTGGTCCAGTAGCCCAGCTCGGCCAGCACCGACAGTTCGACCTTCCAGCGCCAGGCCCTGAGCAGTTGTATGCCCAGGCTGATGAAGACTGCCACCACCAGCCAGCCTGGCCTCAGCCGCGAGAACGAAGCGGCCAGCTCCTCGGGGTCAACCCGCGCTGCTACCGCCCACAGGCAAGCGGCACCGAGCCCAATGCCCACGGCCGAACGCAGCCAGAACCGTCGGCTGTTGCTCACAGCGACAGGACCTCACTCGAGAGCACCTCGCCGTCAGCGTCGATCTCGTAGACCAAGGGCGTGCCGGTGGCGATATTGAGATCGAGTACCTGCTCGCGGCTGAGTTCGTCCAGCTGCATGACGACCGAGCGCAGGCTGTTGCCGTGCGCGGCCACGAGCACACGCTCGCCGGCCTTGACGGGGGGAATGATGTTGGCCGTAAACCAGGGCAGGGTACGCTCGGCGGTGTCCTTGAGGCTTTCGCCCTCGTCGCCCGGGGGCGGCACGTCGTAGCTGCGCCGCCAGACGTGCACCTGCTCGGCGCCGTACTTCTCGATGGTCTCGCCCTTGTCCAGGCCCTGCAGGTCACCGTAGTGGCGCTCGTTGAGAGCCGCGTTGCGGGTAATCTCGAGGTCTTCCTGTCCCAGCACCGAAAGCATGATGTCCAGGGTGTCGCGGGCGCGGATGAGCTCGGAGCTGAAGGCCCTGTCGAACCTGAGGCCCGCTTGCTTGAGCGCCTGCCCGGCACGGCCCGCCTCCACGCGGCCCTGCTCGCTCAGCGGCACGTCGACCCAACCGGTGAAGCGGTTTTCGAGATTCCACTGAGACTGTCCGTGTCTTACCAGTACGAGGGTACCCATGTTCTGCTCCAGCTTGGTTTCGCTTCCCGGCCGCGGTTGTCCCGCGGCAGCAATGACTGTCCCGCGGCGGCGATGACCGAGATTAGCAGCGCGGCGCGCGCAATCCAGCTGCCGCTTTGCGGCCGGAGCAGGCCGCGGGCGACTTGTTCGCGCCGGGTAAAACTCCTAGTATCCGCACTCCTGAATGGGGCCGTAGCTCAGCTGGGAGAGCGCCTGACTGGCAGTCAGGAGGTCGGCGGTTCGATCCCGCTCGGCTCCACTTCTCCCACCCCCGCCCCCCCGAATGGGGGTAGCCCTGCGAGTTCGTCGTGATGCAGTACAAGCCCACCGTGGTTCGCAAAGTGATCCGCGACGAGAC
>JACNKC010000023.1 GCA_014382245.1 Pseudomonadota bacterium
GGCGCGCGGAGGTGCGGTGGGCGGGAGGGGGCCGGGTGGGGGCCGGGCCCGAGGTGTTGGCGGGGCGGGGGGGGGGGGGTGATGCGGCGCCCGGGCAGCAGGGGGGGCGGGGCGGGGTAGACCGGCCGCCGCAACGAAGCGCAGCGCAGCTGCACGCCGGTGATACTGCGCCCGACCAGCAGCGGCTCGAGGCTGGAGCGAACCACCTCTACCTCGGGCAGCTCAGGCACTGCGCTGCTCACGCCGGTGAAGCCCGCGGCACAGCGCCGCCAGTTTTTCTATCTCGACCTGCTCGGCACGGCAGCCCGAATCGATGCCTGCCTCTTCGATGAGCTCGCTACCGCTACCCTCGCCAAGCCGCGCGTCGATCCACTTGACCAGCGTGTTGCCCAGCATCTTGCGTCTCGACACGAACGCCGCCTTCACCAGTTCGGCAAAAAGCGCTTCATCGCCCGGGTCATAGCGCGGCCCGTCGAGACAGGAAATTCTTATGACCATCGAGTCCACCGCCGGCTCGGGGTCGAAACTATCGGGCCCTACCTCGAGCCCGGCCTCCACGTCGGCGTACATACCCGTCATCACCGACAGTACGCCGTAGCTGCGGCTGCCCGGGCCAGACAACAAGCGCTGGCAGACCTCCTTCTGCAGCATCACGACCATCTCTTCGACCGGTGGGTGCTGCTCGAGCAGGTGACGGACGATAGCCGTACCGCTCTCGTAGGGAAGATTACCAACCACCAGGCAGGGCTCGTCGAGCAGGGCGTCCAGGTCGACCGCGAGCGCGTCGGCCTGCAGCACGCGCACGTGATCACTGTTGTCGTAACGCGCCGCCAGTTTCGCCGCCAGTGTGCTGTCAAGCTCGATGGCCAGCAGTTTGCTCGAGTGATCGGCCAGCAATCCGGTCAACGCGCCTCGGCCGGGACCGATCTCGACCACGCTGCGGCCCCGCGCTCCCGCCCAGTCGACTATCCTTTCACAGACGACCCTGTCGACGAGAAAGTTCTGCCCCAGCCGCGGAGCCCGCCGCCGGGAGCCCTTCACCACTGGAACTTCACTGCACCGAGCCCAGCGGCAGCCGCGACACGGCTTCGAGTTGCTCGCCCGGCAGGCCGTTTTCCATGCGACGAACCGCTGCGTAGGCGATCATGGCCGCGTTGTCGGTGCACAGGCTGAAGGGCGGAAACAAAGGAGTCATGCCACGCTGCGACAATTGCTCGGTAAGTCGCCTGCGTAGCCGGCTGTTGGCCGACACACCACCGGCAACCGCTACCGACGCCGGCGCGAAACGTTCCACGGCCTCCTCTACCCTTTTCAGCAGGCAATCGACTATGGCTTCCTGGTACGACGCGCACACGTCCTCGAGGCTGTGTCCCTTGCTGTCGTCGGAGTGAAGAAAATCCCACAGTGATGTTTTCAGGCCCGAAAAGCTGAAGGCCAGCGAGTCCTCACGAACCCGCGGCCGCGGAAAACGCAGCGCGCTTGGATCGCCCCTGCTCCCCAGTTCGTCCATGACCTTGCCCCCGGGCCAGCCCAGGTCGAGCATCTTGGCGCCCTTGTCGAAAGCCTCACCGGCCGAATCGTCGCGCGTGCGGCTGATCTCCCTGTATACGCCCACGTCTTCGACAAGGTACATAGCCGTGTGTCCACCCGACACCAGTACTGACAGCAAGGGGAAATCGTCCTGCCCCTCGACCAGCGGAGACAACACGTGCCCTTCGAGATGGTTGATCCCGTACAGCGGCCGGTCGAGCGCCAGCGCCAGTCCCTGGGCCGCCGACAAGCCCACCAGCAGTGAACCCACCAGCCCAGGCCCGCGCGTGACAGCGACTACGTCGATCTCGTCGAGTTGCCTGTCGCCCAGCTCCAGTGCCCGCTCGATAACGGTCTGCACCGTCTCAAGGTGGCGTCGCGCCGCCAGCTCTGGCACCACTCCACCGTAGTCGGCGTGCAGGGCGTCCTGCGAAGCCACCAGGTTGGATAGCACCGTCCGATCCTCGACCAGCGCGGCCGAGGTGTCATCGCAGGAAGTCTCTATACCCAGTACAAGCACGTTCAGCCGTCCCGGCCGGAAAATTCGCCGGTGAGCCCGGCGGGGAGATACACCTGCCGCCTGAGCAGCTCAATTTCAAGCGCCAGTCGTTCGTCATCGGGCACGCGGCCGTCGAGTTTCTCCAGGTACACCCGTCCGCGGGCTGGGTCACCGCCCCGACGCCAGGCCTCGGCCATGTACAGCCAGGTGTACCAGCTGCCACCGTCCAGCCCCATGGAGCGCTCCAGCAGGTCGAGGGCCTCTTCGTTCTGTTCGCGTGTCATCAGGTCCCTGGCGCGGACAACAAAGCGCAGGCTGGCCAGGCGTTCCGCCCCCAGCTGCCCCCCGGCAGTGGCCTCGGCCACTGCCTCGTCGAGCAGCAAGCCGGCCCTGGCCAGTTGTCCCGACTTGACCTCCTGCCCCGGCCGACCCGCCGTGGCACCAGCGCCCGGAAAACGCGGCAGGCTGGCCACCGTGCAGGCCGAGACGAACAACAGGGAACAGACCAGGACGAGGCGCGCAACGACCGGCACGGCCGGCAGTGGTTCAGTGCCGAGGGTCTGTCTGCCTGGGCAGCAGGTGGCTGAGAGCACCACAGTGTTGGGTGGGAACGTCATCCTCAAGAAACGCCTCCGTGATTGTATCGTTACAAGCCACGGTGGCCAACAGTCCACTTCGAGCATCGACCTCGACCAGCTCGACGCCGGCCGGCACCTGGAAAGCCGACGGCGGCCGATCCTCGAGTGCTTCCTTCATAAAACGCGTCCACACGGGCAGCGCAGCCGTCGACCCGCTCAGGCCCACGTGCCCGGCCTTGTCGAAGCCCACCCAGGTCACCGCCAGCAGCCCGGGGGTGTAACCGGCAAACCAGGCGTCATTGTAGTCATTGCTTGTACCGGTCTTGCCGGCGGCCGGGCGAGTAAAACCGGCGGTGCGCGCACGTCGACCCGTGCCTCGTTCCATTACTCCCTCCAACAGGTGAGTCACCAGGTAAGCGTCCACGGCGGGGATTACCCGTTCAAGCTCCAGGCGGTTGCCCTCGATGACCTTACCCGTTCGGTCGACAACCTTGGCAACCCCCAGCGGTTCGGCCTTCATGCCACCGCCAGCAAACACCGAGTACACGCGGGCGACGTCGAAGGGCGAGATCTCGTAGGCGCCCAGCGAGATGGCTGGCCAGGGTTGCAGCGCTTCGTCTACTCCCAGGCGAACGGCCAGGTCGCGTATCTCTTCGATACCCACATCGCGAGCGATCCTCGCGGTGGCAGTGTTGATCGAGCGCTCCAGTGCCTCGCGGACGGTCACCTCTCCGTACAACTTGTCCGAGTAGTTGGCCGGCGACCACTGCTTTCCGTCATAGTCCCAGGTAAACGGTTCATCGGTCACGCGGCTGGTGGGCAGCAGGTGCACCCTGCCTACTTCCTCACTGCCGACCGCCGCGAGCATGACCACCGGCTTGAACACCGAACCGGTCTGCCTGCGCGCGTTGAGAACCCTGTTGAACTGCGTGCGCCCGTAGTCGCGCCCGCCCACCATGGCGAGTATCCTTCCCGTGCGCGGATTCAGGACAACCAGTGCCCCTTCTATGCGGTCCCCCTGCTCCCTGAGAAGGGTGGGAAAGTCCCGCTCCAGCCTGTCGAGCTCCTCGGCAACGGCCCGTTCGGCGGCGTGTTGAAAGCCCGCGTCCAGGGTCGTGAAAATGCTGTAACCCTCGCTCTTGAGCACCTCGGCTGGAAAATTCTCCTTAAGCTCGTTGCGAACGAAATCAGTGAAGTGCGACGCGCTGCCCGTAGCCGCAACCGGCGGCACGGTTCCCAGCGGCTCGGCCAGGGCCCTGCGATAAGTACGGTGGTCGATCTCGCCCACGTCGAGCAGCACCCGCAGCACGACGTTGCGGCGCTCTATGGCGCGCTCGGGGTGGCGGTGGGGCGAGTAGTAGTTGGGCGCCCGGATGACGCCGGCCAGCAGGGCCGCCTGCCCCAGCGAGAGCTCCCGCGGTTCTCGGCCGAAATACCAGGCCGAGGCTTCCCACATACCGTGAACGCCGACCCCACCTTTCTGCCCGAGGTAGATTTCGTTGAGATAGTTTTCGAGTATTTCGAGCTTGGAGAAACGGCGCTCGGCCATGACCGCCATCACAGCCTCCCTCGCCTTGCGGGTAAGGGTGCGTTCACTATCGAGGAAGAAGTTCTTCATGAGCTGCTGGGTAAGCGTAGACCCACCCTGCCTGACCCTGCCCGACCTCAGGTTGACGAGGAACGCGCGTGCCAGTCCGCGCAGGTCAACACCGCGATGCTCAAAAAAACGACGATCCTCCACCGACACGACGGCCCGCACCAGGGGCGCAGGGACCTCGGCTATTTTCATTTCCCGCCTGTCTTCGCGCAGCTCGCCGTGCAAGCCGGCCAGCATCACCGGCTCGAGAAAAAACGAGTATATCTCCTCACCGCCAGGGCCTTCGTGCATGCCCAGTATGCGCCCGCCCGCATCGAGCCTGATGTCGAGCAGGCGTCCTGCTTCGCGCCGCCCGGGGAAATCAAAAGAGCGGAGAAACAGTTCGAGCCTGCGTGGTTGCCCCGGCTCACCGCCGGCCGCAACGTAGCGGTACTCTCCCCTGGCCCCGGGCCTGCCACGCACCTCGACGTAGCCCCTGCGCTTGAGCCTCCAGGCAAACAGCTCGCCATCCACGCCCAGGCCTGGGTAAACGGCGTACTGGTCGGAATAGATGCGCGAGGGAAAATCCCAGCGCTGCCCCGCGAAGTGACCGGTGAGAAGCTCATCGGTCTGCAGGTAGAAATGCCAAGCCAGCAGCCCCCCCGCGAGCCCGCCGAGCAACAACAACCCGAGGGCGTAGGCAAAAAACCGGCGAGAGCCCAGCCAGCGCGGTCGGATCACAGAAACCCCGGTTATCCTCAGTCCTCGGCGTCAGGCTTGATCACCCGGAACAGGGTGTCGTTACCGCGCCGTACCAGAACCAGTACGCTGTCGTCTTCGTCCCTGTCGGCGAGTTGCTCGCGGAACTCCTTGACGTTGCTGACCCGCGTGTTGCCGACCTGTTCAATAACGTCGCCAGGCCTTATGCCCACGCTCTCAGCGGGAGACCCCGCCTCTACGGCCGAGACGAGCACGCCCTCCACGTCGGCATCAAGGCCGAGCTCCGCCGCGATCTCTTCGTTGATGTCCTGCACCGACAGTCCCAGCGATTCGGCCTTTACCGGCTTGGTCGGCTCCTCGTCTGAATCCATCCGGGCCACGGTGACTTTGAGGGTAGTCGATGCTCCGTCGCGAATGACAACCAGCTCGACTTCTTTACCCGGCAGGGTCTCGGCCACTATCGCGGGCAGGTCCTCGGATTTCTCCACGTCCTTACCGTCGAACGAAACTATGACGTCGCCGGCCTCGACACCGGCCTCGCTGGCCGGGCTGTCGTCGAACACCGAGGCCACGAGGGCGCCCTGGGCCTCGTCCAGCCCCAGCGACTCGGCGATGTCATCGTCCACTGGTTGAATGCGGACGCCCAACCACCCGCGGGTAACAAAGCCGTGCTCCTTGAGCTGCGGAACCGCCCGCCGCGCCATGTTGATGGGAATCGAAAAGCCGATGCCTATGCTGCCGCCACCGCGCGAGAAAATCGCCGTGTTTATACCCACGACCTGTCCCTCGAGGTTTATCAACGGCCCACCCGAGTTGCCCGGGTTGATGGCGGCGTCAGTCTGGACGAAGTCGTCGTAGGGATTGCCCTGGCTGATGCGACGCCCCTTGGCCGAAACGATGCCGGCGGTCACCGTGTGATCGAGCCCGAAGGGGTTCCCCACCGCGAGCACCCACTCGCCCACGCGCAGCTCGTCCGAATCGCCCAGCGGAACGGGCTGCAAGTCGGCGGCGTCGGTGATGCGAATGACGGCGATGTCGGTCTTCTCATCCGAGCCTATTATCTCGGCGTCGTACTCGGATTCGTCGTGCAGCCGGACCACGATCTTGCTCGCGTCGGCCACCACGTGGTGATTGGTGAGGATGTAGCCCTCGGTATCGAGAATAAAGCCGGAGCCCAGGCTGCGCCGGGAGCGGGGCTTGCGCTCGGGCCGCTCGAAAGGCGACGGAAAACCGAAAGGGCCATTGAAGTCGCGCTGACGGCCGAGCCTGGAGCTGGCCTTTTCAGACACCGAGATATTGACCACCGACGGCGCGATGGTGTCAACCAAAGAGACAAAATCGGGAAGACCCGAGCTCCCCACCGACAAGGGCTGCCCCACGGGCAACAGCGTAGGCGGAACAACATCGTCAGCAGCGGTGCAGCTCTGCCGGTTGAGCGAAACGGTGACCACCACGCCCAGCAGCACACCGGAGAGAACGAGGGCAGCACGCAATCCGTTCTTAGCAACCATCAGGAGTCGCTGCCCTTTGCGGACGACTCGTCGGCGACCCCGACCTCGGCAACGTAACGCATGTGTAACTGGTATAGCACGTCTTCAAACATGGAGTCCTCGTCTTCGGTCAGGTTGCCGCGGGTTTTTTCCCTGAGCACCTCGACCAGGGCGATCATGGCGGCCGCCTGTTCGAGGTCCTTTTTTATCTGCTGGTCGGCGGGATCCGCTATGGCTCCCAGGAACATGAAAGCCTGCGATGCCAGCCCCACGATGAAAGTCGAAAAGGCCAGGTCAGAGCGTTCGCCAGCCGCTTCGGCGGTTGCGCTGGTCTCTACGCTGGTTTCTGCAGCCGCAGCCGGGCTCTCGGCCGCTTCTTCGACCGGCTGCTCGCCTGCTTGCTCAGCGCCCTCTTCGCGATCTTCGCCGCTGGAGTCAAAACGTCTCTTATCCTTAAAGGTGAACGACTGTTCGTCTTTTTCTTCCGACATACCCGGCAAGGCCTCCGAGCGACATTTTTACCAGAAACCTCGGAACAAGGCACCCCTGCCGTCCAGAAAGGCAGCAGGGGGCGCCCCGGGGTCCTGCCCCCACGCTGCAGCTGCCGGTCGGCATCGGCGTTGACAACATCGGCCGGCGTCCATAGGATTATCAACAGGCAGGCGACTGGTTGTAGTCGCCGCCGCGCACTCGCATGCCCTTGCCCCGGCAGGTAGCAGCCAATGTACTGCAACTGGTAGGAAACACCCCGGTGGTGGAGCTGCGCCGTCTTGCCGGCCCGGGATCCGCTAAAATACTGGCCAAGTTGGAATCGACTAACCCCGGGGGCTCAGTCAAGGACCGCATCTGCCTGGCCATGATCGAGCAGGCCGAGGCCGACGGCCGCCTCAAGCCCGGCGGAACCATCATCGAGCCCACCAGTGGTAACACCGGCATAGGCCTCGCGGTCGTCGCGGCGGCCCGTGGATACAAACTTATCCTGGCCATGCCCGATACCATGAGCGAAGAGCGCCGCGGCCTGCTGATGGCATACGGAGCCGAGCTGCTGCTCACGCCCGACACCCGTGGCATGCACGGCGCCATCCGCAAGGCCCAGGAGGTTCTCGAAGAAAACCCCGACTACTTCATGCCACAGCAGTTCATCAACCCGGCCAACCCGGAGGCCCACCGCAAGACCACGGCCACCGAGATCATCGAGCAGTGCCCGCAACTGGATGCCTTCGTGTCGGCGGTCGGCACCGGCGGCACCATCACCGGCGTGGGATCGGTACTGCGCGAACACAACCCGGAACTGGAAATCGTTGCCGTTGAGCCCTCGCGCTCCCCGGTACTGGCCGGCGGAGAGCCGGGCTTCCACGGCATACAGGGCATAGGCGCCGGCTTCGTACCCGACGTGCTCGACGAAGACCTGCTCGACAGGGTGCTGGGGATCAGCGATGAAGACGCGACAGAAACCACCCGCCGCCTCGCCGACCAGGAAGGCATACTCGTGGGCATATCATCTGGCGCCGCCTGCAAGGCAGCCCTGCAGGTGGCCGACGAGCTGGGCGATGGGCGAACGGTACTCGTGATGTTCTGCGATACCGGCGAGCGCTACCTGACGACCGACCTTTTCGACCGCGGGGGACTGTAGTGGCAACACTCGACGCCCGTCACCAGCTGCTCAAGGCCAACCTGGCGGACATGGGATCGGTGCTCGTGGCCTGTTCGGGTGGCGTGGATTCATCCCTGCTTCTGGCGGTTGTCTGCTCGCTTGAAGGCCTGGACCACCTCGCGGTCACCACCGACTCGCCCACCCTCCCCCGGACCGAGCTCGAGCAGGCCCGCAGCGTGGCCCGGCAGCTGGAGGCCAATCACCTGGTCGTAGAGGTAAATGAACTCGCGACGCCGGGCTACAGCGAAAATCCGGCCCACCGTTGCTACCTCTGCAAGCAGACGCTTTACCCGCTGTGTCGACGCCTGGCAGAAGAAAAAGGGCTCGCGCAGGTCATAGACGGCGTAAACCTGGACGACCTCGGCGACTACCGTCCCGGACTGCAGGCGGCGCAAGAGCTGGGTGTACGCCACCCCCTGGTAGAGGCCGGCCTGGACAAAGCCGACATCAGGGCACTGTCGCGTAGCTACGGTCTCGCTACCGCCGAACAGCCCGCATCACCCTGCCTGTCGAGCCGTTTTCCCTACGGTACACGCATCAGCATTGACAGGCTTCGACAGGTGGAACGCGCCGAAACCCTGCTCCACGGCATGGGCTTTGGCGACCTGCGCGTTCGCCATCTAGGCGAATCCGCACGCGTGGAAGTAAATGCCGACGACCTCCCTAAGTTCGCAGAACAGGCGCTATGCGATAGCATTCGCTCGTCGTTGCTGGAACTCGGATTCAGCGCGGTGGAGCTGTCCGAGCAGCCGCTGCGCTCGGGAAGCCTCAACGACGCACTTGCCCTGAAAGTCCAGCCGAGCACAGCGACCTGACCAGCTCGAGGTCCGATGTCCTCGTGACCTTGGGGTTCTCTCCGTCGGTTTCGACCACGGTCACGGCTGTGCCGGCGGCTTCGACCAACGCTGCGTCGTCGGTGGCAGAACGGCCGGTGGCGCGGGCTTCCCTGTGAGCCGCCTCTAGCAGCGCACGGCTGAAAGCCTGCGGCGTCTGTACCAACCACACCTTGTCGCGGTCAACTGCCACCGTAACTGCAGCGGGCAGCGTCCCGCCAGCAGCATCCCGGTCCGCGTCGCCCCCGGCCCCTTGCTGCAAGCGCACGCTGTCCACCGGGCGTACAGCGGCAGTGGCAGCGCCGCTGTCGGCCGCTGCTGCGACAACTTCAGTGACGGTTCGATGCGATACCACCGGTCGGGCCGCGTCGTGGACGCAAACGATCTCAGCGTCGCTTTCCAGGGCCTCCAGGGCGAGCCGTACGGACTCCTGTCGCGTCGCTCCGCCTGGGACCACCCTCAAGCCTGCCTGACCCGTAGAGGCCCCCTCGAGAGCCTCGGCAAAGGCCTCTAAACGGCCATGGGGAGCGGTAACGATAATCTCGGCCAGCCCCGGCGCTTCGAGGAAGCAACCCACGCTCATCCTGAGCATGGGCACACCGTCTATAGGGGCCAGGGCCTTGGGAACGGCCAGCTCGAGCCGCCGGCCACTGCCCGCCGCCGGAATTATCAATGCCACACTCACCGCGGCCAATTGTCTCACCTGCCCCACAAGAAGAAAAGCCGGGCACAAACCCGGCTTTTCACAGTATCCATTCCACCCTGGGCTCAGGGCTGAACCCCCGGGGGGGGGGCCAGGCCAGGCCCGGTGTATGTCTTTAATCGGTCAGTGGCCGAAGATCGAGTTAAGCTCCTCCATGATCTTCTCTTCGCTGTTGGCCTTCGCCACGGCCAGCTCCTTGACGAGCAGGTTCCGTGCGGTGTCGAGCATCTTGCGCTCGCCAAAGGACAATTCCTTGTCTCCCTTGAGCATGAACAGATCCCGCAATACCGAGGCGATTTCGAGCACCGAGCCGGTCTTGATCTTCTCGGTGTACTCGCGATAACGCCGATTCCACGTGGCCTGATCGATGGAAACCCTTTTTTCCCGAAGGACCCTGTAAACCTTGGTGATCATGTCCTTGCCAATCACCCGGCGCAGCCCCACACCCTCGGCCTTCCCCGTGGGCACCATTATTTTCATATCTGAATCAAGAATGCGTAAACTGTAGAACCTGGCCTCCGTACCCGAAACTGTCCGGGATTTTACCTCTTCGATAACCGCCACCCCATGTGCGGGGTAAACGACCTTTTCACCTACTTTGAATGCTCCCAAGTTGCCCTCCTGGTTGGCGCGAGAAACTCACGCAGTCCGTACTTATAGCACATCCGAGAGCCATCGTCAAAGGACTTATCCCTTTATTAACGGTGCTTTGCCGGGTTATTTTGAAGCTGAAAAAGGCTACCAGCGGTACAGCGCAGCGCCCCAGGTAAAGCCGGCGCCGAAGGCCACGATGCAAACGAGGTCGCCGGCCTCGACCTTGCCCGCGGCCAGGGTCTCGGTGAGCAGAATCGGGATAGTTGCCGCGGTCGTGTTGCCATACTTCTGAATGTTGTTGACCACCTGGTCTTCGCGCAGCTCGAGTTCCTGGGCCACAAACTGATTTATCCTCAGGTTAGCCTGGTGGGGTATGAGTATGGAAAGATCCGCGGCCGTGAGCCCCCGCCGTTCGAGCACCACCCTTATGCTCTCAATCATGCGTTCTACAGCGTGCTTGAAAACGTAGCGCCCGTTCATGATGGGAAACATGTAGCCGGATTCGGGCGGTGCCACATCCATGTCGATACGGGGTTTACGCTGGTGACCGGACCCGACGGTGTACAACTTGTCGGCAAAGCGCCCCTCTGCCCCCAGGGTGATCTCGAGCAGGCCGTGGTCGCCGTCTGCCGGCCCGATGACCGAAGCGCCCGCGCCATCGCCAAACAGCGCGGCCACTCCCCGACCCCGGTCGCTAAACTCCAGCCCCGAGGAGTGAACCTCGGCCCCCACCAGCAGTACGTTCTTTGCACCGCCGCTGCTGACGTAGAGGTCAGCCACCGACAATCCGTAAACGAAACCAGAGCACTGGTTGCGGATATCCATGGCCGGTATCCCTACCATGCCCAGTCGCTCCTGCAGCAAGGCCGAGTTGCCGGGAAAATCAACGTCAGGGCTCAGGGTGGAGAACAACAACAGGTCAATATCCGAGACCTCAAGTCCGGCTTGCTCCAGGGCCTTGAGCGCAGCCCGTTCGGCCAGCGGCAGGCTACCCTCGCTGTCGTCCACGTAGCGCCGCTCACAGATACCCGAGCGTTTTTCGATCCACTCGTGACTGGTATCCATCACCTGGGCGAGGGCATCGTTGCTTATGACCGTGCGCGGCACCTCAAAAGCGGTGCCCAGGATACGACTGGTAGGCTTTTTCGGTTCCGAAGCGCTCATACCTTCACCACCGCAGCACCCCAGGACGCGCCCGAACCGGCCGTGAGCAGGGCAAGCGATTGGCCCGGCTGCAGTTGCCCGTCGGCCAGCATGTCGGCCAGCGCCATGGGCAGCGCCGCGCTCAGCGTGTAGGCGTAGCGCTGGCCAATAATGCGCCCGGCCTTGTCGCCCAGCTGTTCTCCCACGGCTCCGGCTGTAACAGGGTCCAGGTGAGCCACCACGCTGGCGTCCACGCTCGCCAACCCGGCTTCGGCCAGCGCTGCGTCGAGAGCTTCGGGCAACCTGTGAAGCGCGAGTTCTCTCATCGCTGCGAGATCAACCAGTGGAAAATGAGCCCCCTCGGCGATTTTTTCTGCTGGCATGCGAGATCCTCTCGGCAGCTCGAGGGTCGACACGTGGCGGCTTGCCGGAAACTCGCACCAGTAGTCTTCCTTCCGACTTCCGTCTACCACCAGGGAACAAGCCTCCACCGTGAGACCCGAATCGCCTTTCTGCAACAGCGCCACCGCGGCACCGTCGCCCATCAGGCAGGCGAGTTCGGGAGACACGCCGTCAAAGCGATTCTGGTGTGAGCTGACCTCAGCCGTTGCCAACAGTACTCTCCGGTAGTGACCCAGGGCCACGTAGCGCCTTGCCACGTCGAGAGCGGCAAGAAAATCAGTGCAGCCGGAACGGACATCGAGGCAGGGAACCGCGGGACAGCCAAGTTGGTCCTGCAGCAGGCAGGCGGAGCCGGGAAAAAAGAAGTCGGGGGTGTTGGTTGCAAACACCACTAAGTCTACATCGGCCGGCTCCAGGGCCAGCCTTTTCAGCAAGCGCTCAGCAGCCGCGCAGGCCAGGTGGGACGGCCCCGTGCCGTCGGGAGCGTGGTGGCGCAGCTTGCCCTGCGAAAGGCCTGCAACAACGTCCTCACTGCAAGCCAGCATTTTTGCCAGCTCGGCGTCACTTACCGCCTCACCTGGCAGTTCGCACTCGAGCCCAAGCAGTTGTACCGCGTCCATACGCCGGTCCTTTTCAGCTAGCCTGCTTGAGTACCACGATCTCGAGCAGCTTGTCCGAGTAGCGCTGCCGGTAGCCACCCAGCGGCTCGTCCAGGGAAATCCGGGTTTGAAAATCCGCCGGGCAGGCCGAAGACACGCCGTATATAGCCCTGAGCTTTTCGTCCGCCACCGAGCCCTTTACCGTTATCGAGTCGCCCTGCACGCTGACTGACAGGTCGTAGTCGGGCATTTCGTCACCAATTCCCAGCTCGTCTCTCGTGGCCGACGGGGGAATGACCCGGGGCAACTCCAGCCTGATCCTGTAACCCCGGGGAAGATCTTCTACGGTATACACGTCCCCGTAGCGCCGCTGCCGTTCACGTTTTTCTTCGAACTCGCCGCCGTGAAAGCCCTCCACGGGAACCGCACCGCTGCTGCCGGTCTCGGTGAGCCGCTCGAGCAGCGGTTGCACCAACAGTCCCAGCGGAAATCCGTATAGGCTCGCACCCATATTCATCTCGGCTACCGGCGTGCCCCGCAGCCCCTGTCGCAAACGCGCCATGCTCTCCAGCAGCGCAATGACCACGCCTATGAAGATCCAACCCTTGTCATCCTCCGTAAAGGGACGCGCTCCGAGGGCAAGGCCGACGCCCATCGTCAGCAAGGGGTAGAGGATGAAATTATGGGCCACGTTAAGAGCCGTGGAAGTCTGCACGTTGAAGAACGCCCGGTTGCCCACCGCCGCTTCTATGGCCGCCTTCGGCCCGTGCCCCAACGCACCCAGCAAGGGAGCAAGCAACAGCGCGCCCAGGCCGCGCAGGTTTGATGTAACCCCACCCAGGGGCTCCTCGGCCATGTCGACAACCTCACGATAACCCAGGCCCAGTTCGGCCTCCGAACGCTCACCGGGATTGCCCGAAGCCACCACCGTGTTGCCAGGCCTGACGGCCTTTTCGACGCGGCCACTCGAACTCGCGACTGCCACCTGCGCGGGAGCCGCCGCCTGCGCGGGAGCCGCCGCCACGCCGTCCGCACTCGCAGTATCGCCAACAGCAGTATCTACAGCAGCTGAATCGCCCCCGCTGCCCTCGGAAAAGCGAGAAGGAAAGCCCTCGGCAAACTCGGTTTCCGGATGAAGTACGCGAGCGCGCTCGATCAGCAGCTCCTCGCTCTCCGGGCGTTCGGGATCGGGTATGCAGCAGTCAACCGGGCAGACCACAGCACAGGCCTCCTCGTCGAAAAAACCCACGCACTCCGTGCACTTATCACCCACTATGTAGAAGAAATCCGCAGACAGGGCGGCGTGCTTGACGCCGTCCTGTTCGTACTCAATGTCTCCCTGGTAAATAGCCGTGTTAGGGCACTCGGGCTCACAGGCCGCGCAGTTGATACAATCGTCGGTTATTATCGTGGCCATGGGGCCGCAGACCTCCGCTGAGTGGGCCCAGGCCCGTTGTTTTTAACGGCCCTGACCGGGTCCGCACTGGCAAGCATGCACTTTACTGCGGTAAAATTCCAGTCGCAGCCGGGCTTAGCGCGATGAGCTGAGCACCGCAGCCGCAGAAGGGCTGCCCGGACTCAGCCGCCCAGTATAACCGTGTGGCTGCCGTCGCCATCTTTCGGGCCAAACAGGTCGGGGTCCTCCATGAGGTACTCCACCCTTTCCTTGTAGTCCCCGGAAACCACGCGGGCTTCTTCCCTGTCACGCACGACGTAGGGCGTAATCAAGATCACCAGTTCCGTACGTTTCTCGTCTTTAGAGTGACTGCGAAAGAATTGCCCCAGCACGGGAATATCCTTGATGAAAGGAACCCCGCTTTCTGAAGTGGTTTCCTGCTCATCGATAATACCAGCGATGACCACTGTCTCGCCGCTCTGCACGACCACGGTAGTCTCGGCCTCTCGGGTTATAAAGGTGGGAGAGTTGATAACGGTCGACGCGTCGTCCCCCGAACCGACCTGCAGCGCGGGTTTGTCAATCTTGCTTACTTCCTGCGCAATACTGAGGTTGACCAGCCCCTGCGAGTTAACCTGCGGCAGTACGGTGAGGGAAATGCCAGTGTCGCGGTACTGGACCTCGTTACGGGTTCCGGTTGATCCGCCGACCGCCGTGTTGGAGTCGACCTGGCTGGTGATTATGGGCACCTCAGAACCCACGAGTATACTGGCTTCCTGGTTGTCTGCGGTCATGATCTGAGGACGCGACAACACCTTGAGGCGCCCCTCGGAGGCAAGCGACGACAAGGTAGCTTCATACACCGCCATGCTGCCCCGGAAGTGGGTAAAAACTCCCGCTACGCCACCGGCGCCCAGCGTGCCCGTTAACCTGACCGCCTCGCCGAACATGTCGAGGAAACTCCCCCCCATATCACCGGTAACCGGTTCATTCACGATGTTGCCATCGCTGTCCTTGCTGGCATTACCGAGCAACCTCTGACTAGCCGAAGAAGAGGTATTGTCGGTAAGAGATATCTCGGCGATAAGAACCTCTATCAGCACCTGGCGTGGCACAACGTCGAGCTGGCGCAACACGTTCTCCACCGTGACGTAGTCGCGAGGCGTAGCTATGATGACCAGCGAGTTGGTCACCTCGTCGGCTACTATGCGGACTTCCTGCTCGAACAGTGCTCCCGGTCGTTCGAGTGCAGAATCCTTCCCGAGGCCCGCAGAGATGTTGGTTCGCGCCCTTGGCGCACCGCCGGGCTGTCCCTTGCGCGAGCCGCCACGCCGGTCCCCGGCCCTCGCCTGCCGCGATTGGGCCGATGGCGCGAGCCCGCCTCCGAGGCCGGCGTTGGACTCGGCCAGCTCACCGGAACGCGAGCGCCGCCTGCCGTCCAGGCCGCCCTCTTCAGAAAAAATGTCGTTGAGAATATCCGACAGGTCCACAGACTTGGTGTTCTCGACCTGGTAGACGTGCACCTGGCGGATGGAGCCGCCCTCCGCGGGGACGTCGAGCAGGCCAAGCCACAGTTCAACGTTGACAAAAATCGACGGATCGAAAGCGATCACCGCCAGCGAGTTGAGTCGAAGCAGTGGGATGATGTACACGCCGGCACCCGAACTCGAAACCTGGTAGCTCTCCAGCACAGCCCAGAGTTCTTCGGCTACTTCTTCGAGCGAAGCGTGCTCTACGTGGTATATGCGAGCGGCCAGGTCGCCGAAGGTGTCGGTGTCGAACGTGGCCAGCAGCTCGAGCAAACGGTCGGCCCGCGAAGCCAACTCTGTAATGATCACGAGGTTGCTGCGTGGGTAGGCCACGAGGTCACCGCCGGGCGACACGAAGGGCTGCAGTACAGTGACCAGCTCCTCGGCGTTGACGTGGCGGACCTTGACCAGCTCCATCACGAAGCCACCCTCTTCGGTATCCTTTCCGGCTTGTACGCGCGTGCGACCCTCTTCGGCTGGCACTATCGAGTGAATGTCACCTTCGAGTACCGCCACGAAACCGTTGTTGCGCAGCACCTGGTGAAACACCGGCATGAGGTCGTCGCGCGAAATGCGACCGGTGGTCCGCACCGTAACCTGGCCGGCAACGCGTGGGTCGATCCAGTAGTTGATGCCCAACGAGCTCGCCAGGGCGAAGATGACTTCGCGTATGTCGGCGCCCTCAAAGTTGAGCACCACCGATTCGTCGTCGACTTCTTCGGCGCTGGGAGTGACCTCAACGGCAGTGAGAACCGTTGCCGCGACCGGCTGGGCCATTGCCGCGCCCGTATTGTCTGCGCCAGCGGCCTGCTGCTCAAGCTTGCGCTTGTACTCCGACTCCACGAACCGGCCGAGGCGGACCGCAGGGCTGAGCGCTCCGCTCTCGGCCTGGACACGACGCTTTTCCATGGCCTCCGGCATCTCGTCACCCACGCCGGGGAGCTTCTGCGCGAAACCCGCGGGCACATGAAAGGCGACCGCCAGCAGGCAAGCAGCCGCGGTGGCCAACAACGCTTTTCGGGAAAAGCTTTGCCAGTATGGCGAGTTAGTATACATCCCTCTTTACCTGGCCTCACTCGCAGCCTGTCGCAGGCGCTTGAGAGCCTCCAAGCGAGCCTGGGCGGCACTCGAGGTTCCCGTTTGGGAATTCTCGACCTGCTCAGCACCGATTGGCCTTCCCCGCGGTATCGACTTTGAAACTCCCGTCCTGGCCGCGACCGGCGGCCTGGTTGACGCCGCCCTTGCCGCCCTTGCCGAAGCGGTCGATGCCCGCTCGGCTGCGGTGGTCGCCCGGCCGGTGCTGGTAGCACGCGCAGCGGGGCGTGCCGCTGCCGGACGCGTACGCGCTCTCACTCCTGGCCCCTTGCGAACCTGTAACCCCACGGAAAACTGCTGCCCCCCCGCTCCGAGAAGAATCACCCCGTTGGGCGAGACCTCACCGACCTCGTAATCCCCGATCATATCACCCTCGCTGACTGAAAGCTGCGCATTGCCCACCTTGGTGTCGTTCATAATCGCCACCGGCTCACCCGAAATGGATATTACGCCATTCAAAACGATGTTTGTGGGGGGTGGAAGCGCGACCTGGGTCTCCACTTCGATAATTTCTTCCCGATAGCCCCTCTCGGTCTCAAACAGGTTGCCGTCCAGTATAGCCTTTATTACCGGGCCCGTCGCTGGCGAACCCCTGGGAGCGGGCCGCAAAGACTCACCGCTCAGCTGCCCGGGTACCTGGCTGAAAAGTGGAGGCTGGATGCTCACCACCGAAACAATACGCCAGCCCAGGATAGCAGCCAGCAGTACCAGTATAAGGGCAACAGCTTGCATCAAGCCTTTCACAACAGTTCCTGCATGAAGGTTTTAACTTCCATCGTGGCCGTGAGCGCCGCTACAGTCGAACTGGTGGGAGTCGTACCCGGCCTCACGGTAGGCGTCGGACGGCGACGCGCGCCGAGTTTTCTGTTTATTTCCAGCAGGGTAACCCGCAAGTCTATGTCATCGGATTCAATCGACGACAGCAGCCTCGCCACCCCGCTGAGATTGCCGCTCAGGGTAAGCCTGACTCCGATGCGGTGAAAATTCTGCACTTCTTCCACCCTCAGTATCTGCGAGCTGAGAACATTGAGACCGGCCTCACCCGCCATGGTACCCAGGTTTCCCTGCAGCTCGGCTCCGACTTGCGTGGGCGTAGTACCGGGAATCAGGCTGGCCTGCGCGCGTTGGTAACGCAGCTGCGCCTCTTCTCGCCGCTTCGCGGCCGCATCGTGGCGCGCATAGACCCGGTTGAAGGCATCAATTTTCTTCAACTGCACCCAGGCTTCGTCGGTACTTCCGCCGGGCACCTCTTCCACCACGGCGACGAAGGCAGAGCGCCCCATGAACGCCAGCATCAACAGCCCCACGCCGCCAACCAGTACGCGCTCGCGAAGAGACAGCGCCTCCCATCGTTCGGCCAGGTTCATTTCTCAAGCCTCATGCGCAACGAAAACCGCTCCTGGCTCTGAAGGTACTTGGTGGTAGGAGCGGTAAATTCCACGTTGCTGAACAACGGCGACTTTTCGAGCACGCCGATAAGGCCCGAAGCGCTATCGGCAATTCCATCCAGCTCGACCCTGTCGCCCTTGAAACGAAAAGTCGTGAGATAGGCCGTGCGGGGAACCAGGGTAGTGACGGCCCTCAGGTAAGAAAGCACGCTCTGCTCGGCACCTGCCTCGAGCTGAAACACGAGATCAAGGCGCTGCCGGTTCTCTTCTTCCAGCGAGCTGACTTGTGCAGCCAGTGGCGCCAGGCGGTCGACCTCGGCCGCCAGTGCGCCGTTAACGGCCATGTTCTTCAGCCCGATGGACATGGCAAGACCCCCCGCCATCAAAAGCACGACCGCGGCCAGGGCCATCTCCCTGAGCCCGAAACCGGCCGAGCCCCTGACCATGTCAGGCGGCAAAAGGCAAAAGGGCTGCCTGCCCTCTCCGAGCTGCCCCAGCGCGGCACCAACGGCGACGGCTTCGTTGTCTGAAATATACACCCCCTCGGCCAGGCAATCAGCTGGCAGCAGCTCAGCGAGGGTGGCCTCACGGTCGCTGCCGCCAGCACCCACGATGCGCAATTCGGCGCCCAGCCTCTCGGGCAGAAATCGTTCTACCTCGCGACGTAGGCGACCCTCGGCGGGCTCGACCACGTAGCTGTCCCAGGTCCTGCTCGAAACCAACGAGCCCCTGTAACACACGGCCATGCAGGTCTGTTCGCCTTCGCCGGTAACAAGACCGGTTACCTCTGCCGCGGTCGGCGAACAGAACTCGAAGAAATCGCAGGCGGCAACCGGTTGCGCAGTAAAAGAGGGTCCTTCGAGTCCCAGGCCCTCGAGAATTTCCCGGAGGCGATCCACTTTTTCCTTCACCACCGCGACTACGGTAACAGCGAATTTTTCGTCGCCTTCACCCACCGGCCGCACAAGTGTAGACGAGTACAGCTCCTCGGCGGGGATCGGCAGAAGGCGGTCCATCTCGTAGCCCAGCATCTGCTCGAGATTCGCCACGGCCGAAGCGGGAAGCTGAAGGTCTCCGAACATCGTTATGTCGCGTCCCACTGCCAGGGAAACGCGGGCGTCGTCAATCCCGTGCCGCTCGACAAAGCCCTTGATCACGCCCTCGAGGACAGAATCACGAGCGTCGGATTCTCCGGCGAGCTCCGCGCTTTCGACCGCCACCACCTTGACCGAGTTGACCCGCTTGCGGACCAACACCAGGGAGACCAGTCCAGACGTCAGGTAGATGCCCAACGCGTCGGCAAAATCGGCACGCCCCAGGCGACCAAGAAATCCGGTCAGCGCCATCAGCCGGCCACCATCCCCAGGCCCGCTTCGTCCAGGTCCCCGCGGTCGTCACCGAAGCCAGGACGCGAGAAAACCACGTCGTTCCAGCGCAGGGCCTGGAAGCCCTCGCCTCTGCCACCCAGCTTGACCACCGTGCTCACCTGCCCTAGAACCCGGCCGCCTCGCTCCTTGACCCGGGCCTCGACCGTGACCACGCGCATGGCCGAAGGCCTCGCAGAAACCGCGCCGCCATCGAGCAACTCTCGCAGAGCAGGCGGCACTTCCCTGCCGTCAACTGCCCGCTCATCGCTGAAGCCCCAGGCTTCTTCTTTCGCTACTCCACTCAGGGCCATCATCACCGCTGCCGGCACCGTGGTGGAATTGAGACGCTTGCTGTCATGGTAGACCGAAAAAATATCCCGCAAGCCGGGCAGCTCACTGTCTCCGTAAAAAACGAATGGGGTCACACCCCTCACGAGCAACAATTCTTCCAGCGAATCGAAGGGACCATTCTTGGCCACGTAAGGTCGGGACAGGCTCTCGTAGTACTGGTCCTCGGCTCCGTTCACACGGTGCAGGTCGTCGCCGTCACGCCAATCGGCGATAGAGTCGGCAACTGTCTCTGCCTCGAGTTCCGTGTAACCCAGGTTCATCATTATCTCTTCGACAGCTTCCCTGTCGATAGCATTCAGGGCAAGCTTACCGCCCTCATCGGACACCCTCACCTCGCAGGGTTGCCCCAGGAATCTCGACCTCACCCACTGGCCATCCCCCTGTACCAGCAGGTCCAGCGGGCCGACCTGTTCTTCCTCTTCTTCCTTGTCCTTCGAGCGATTGCGCCTGCTCTTGCCCACCCGTTCGGTCAGGAGCAGCAGCACTTCGTTCACAGCTGCCACACCCACGTAGCGGGCCCGGGTTGACCGCTCAAAGTTGCCGGCCCTCCGGGCGTCCTCCCTCATGGCCCTCGCAAACTCTGCCGCCATTACTGACAGGGCAGCAAAAGTCCACACTACAAGTATAAGGGCCACTCCCGCCTGCCGCGACTTTTTTGTCTGCTCCATGTCAGGTAGTGCTCGTGGTTTTGCGGCCGGACGTACCGGTTTTAGACGATGAAGACGACTTCGACTGGGACTCTGCCTTGTCGGGGTCCTTGTCGGAGTCCTTGTCCTTCTTTTTCAGCGTGGACTTGATCGACTTGACCCCGCGAAAATCATCTTCTCCGTGCAGCTCATTTATGGCGGCCACGTAGACCGGGACTTCGTGCGTCCAGCTGGGCCCGCCGGGTATTTGGGAGCTCAATTCAAAACGCACCACCGACGGTAGCTCCTCGCTATCGGCCGCGTCCCAGCTTTCTTCCCAATCATCGATGTCATTTGACGTGCGAAGGTAGTCCACGCGAAACCGGTCGACATCGTAGAACAACACGGTCGTCAGCGTGTAATCCTCCAGGTCGACACCCAGCCTGTTGGCCCCCGCCACCGCAAAGGCCGGCATCTCCGACATCAACAGCGCGCCGTCTTCGTACCAGTAGCGTACCAGGCCCATTCCACTCGAATCGGGCCGCTGCGGCGCCGCCGTAACAAACTCCACGCTCTCACTCTCACCGAGAAAGTAGGGCACCGACTCGCCGTCCTCGTCCTCCAGTCGTATGGCCACCGCCGAAGAAAGCTGGCGGGTGATGAGCCCCGTGGCCACGCGATGACGGCGGGCCTGTTCGGTTACGCGCTCCCCGGAGCCGGCCGAGCGCGCGCCTATGGACACCACCCCGTATATGGACGCAGCTATCAGCGTGACGATGGTCATGGCGATCATCATCTCCACCAGGGTGAACCCGCGCTGAAAATCACTCCTCACCGACTTTCAGTACCTCTCCTGCATGCGCGTGGTGGCCAGCGCCACCCGGCGGTCGCCCGAAACGCCTCGCCAGGCAACCGCGACTTCAACCCTTTTGAGTTCGTAATCGTCGCTGAGCTCTTCACGGGGCACGCCCTCCCAGGCCCCCAGCTCGGCCTCGACGCCGGTCACCGAAAGAGTCCAGTCAAAACGACCTTCGCTGCCTCGCTCCTCGGTGTCATCGAGCTCGACCTTCCACATCACTCCGTCCATGACCGAAGAGGCCAATATAGTGGCCTCGCTGCTGGCAGAAGCCCGCCCGGCCAGCTTGAGGCTTCCCGAAAACAGCTCCATGCACACGGCCATGGCTACCGCCATGAAGGAGACGGCGATCACCACTTCGAGTAGCGTGAAGCCTTGTTGTCGTAGTGGCGCGGGACGCGGTGTGTGCTTCCGGCCAACAGTCATCCCTGCGGAGCCTCAACTCTTACATCGCTCAGAAGGGGGTCTATGCTCAAGGTCCAGCGTTGTTGCTCGCCCCCCACGTCGTAGAGTATCTCGACGCTGCCACCGCTCGAACCACCCGCGGGATAAAAATCGAACAACACGACGTCCCCCGGCACGACCCTGCCGCCGAGCACTTCTTCGAAACGCCCGAACTCGGGCAGCTCAAATATCTTGTCGGAGCTCGCTGTACCGTCGCCTTCTCCGTACAGGAACTCCTGCCGCGGCACCCCTACCGACCATTTACCTTCCAGTGGCCACACGGCCACCGACTCGGGCTTTCTTTCGAAGGTGGCACGCGACGAAGCCCTGCGAGCCGAGGCCACAAAGAGTTGCAGCGAACGTCGCACTTCGCGCTGCCGCATACCACCCTGCACCGAGGGCAACACCAGCACAGCGGTCACGGCCAGGATGACCATGACCACGACCAGCTCTATGAGTGTAAAACCCTTGCTCGATCCTGTGCGGGTGCTGCTTTTCAACACGGAAAGATCTCAGTCGAGGTTGGTTATGTCGGCGGCGTCGCCCTCGCCACCTGCCCTGCCGTCGGATCCGTAAGAGGTGATCGTGTAGAGGCCCCCCGTACTCGGCTCCTGGTACTGGTACTGGTTACCCCAGGGGTCCATCGGGACCTTCTTGGGCAGGTACGGTCCGTCCCACATGGCCAGTCCCGACGGGCGGTCCCTGAGCCCCTCCAGGCCCTCTGCCCCGCTGGGATACCTGCCAACGTCGAGCGCGTAGGTATCCAGCGCCGTGCCAAGGTTGGCTATCTGCACCCTGGCCGCCTTGCTGCGAGCCTTGCCAGCCTGCCCGATCAGGTTGGGCCCGACCAGGGCCGCCAGCATGCCCAGTATTACCATCACGAGCAGCAGCTCGATCATGGTGAAACCCTGCTGTCCGCTTCGTTTTTTGTTGGAGTCCATCATTCTCGCTTACCTCCGCTTCACTTAACTTCAGCCCACCAGCTCGTTGACGCTGAACACCGCCGACATCATGGATACGACTATGAATCCGGTCACCAGGCCCATGATCATGAGCATCGCCGGCTCAAGCATGGACATGAACCTGGTTATGGCCGTACCAACTTCACGGTCGTAGTGTTCGCTGACGACCAGTAGCATGTCGTCGAGCCGCCCTGTTTCTTCACCGACGGCCACCATCTGCAGCGCGAGCGACGGAAACACGTTGCTTCGTTCCAACGTGGTGGCCATGCCCTTGCCCTCGCTGACGTCTCGCTGCACAACTTCGACCGCCTGGCTGATGACGGTGTTGGTTATTACTTCCCTGACGATTTCCAGCGACTGGATCAACGGCACACCACTCTTGAGCATGGTGCCGAGCGTACGCGCGAAATCGGCGACCTGCCCCTTGCGCGTGAGATCGCCGAGCAGGGGCGCGCGCAGTTTCCAGTCGTCGAGCAGGACACGCCCCCTGGGAGTAGCGGCCCAGCGCTTGAACCCCTGCCAGGAGCCCACCCCAGCGAGGATGATCATAAACCACCAGTTCTGTATGAACTCGCTTGCGCCCATCACTATGCGGGTCGACAGCGGCATGGCCGCACCGAGGTCTTCGAATATGACGGTGAAGCGGGGCAGGACGTAGGTGAGCAGGATGATGATCGAGATGCTACCGACGAACCCGAGAATAGCCGGGTAGGTCATAGCCGAACGAATCTCTTCGCGGTTTTTCTCCGAGGTTTCCATGTAGTCGGCCAAGCGCTCGAGCACCGACTCCAGTACGCCACCGGCTTCACCGGCGCGAACCATGTTGACGTACAGAGGCGGAAAGACGGTGGGCCGCTCCGTGAGCGCAGACGAGAGAGCTTTGCCCTCCCGGACCATCTTCATAACGTCACTGACGACGGCCTTCATGGCCTCCCTTTCGCTCAGCCCGGCGAGACTGTGCAGGCTGCGGTCCAGTGGCATACCCGCGCGCAACAAGGTGGCCAGCTCGCGCGTAAACAACGCAAGGTCGTGCGTGCGTACCTTGTCGCGGCCCAGAAGAGACGCGAGATCCGGCAGCGAAAACCCCTTGGACTGGCCCGTGCTCTCTCCCAGCGAAACCGAGAGCGGCCGGCGTCCCTGGCCACGCAGTCCGGCAATGACCGTCGACTCGGTGTCAGCGTCAATTACGCCCTCGACAAGCTGTCCGTCCTGGTCAAGGGCCTGGTAAGAATAGACCGGCATTGGAACTGGGAATTATACCACGCCAGGCCGTCCGGCCGCAGCTATCCCGGTATCCCGCCGCCGTAAAAGCCCTTTGAGTTCGTCCTCAAGGGTTTGGACTGCTTGCTGCCAGCTTTTCTTCACCTTGTCGGTATCCCAGCCCCCCCCCGGGGGGACGGATACTGCCGTCTGTGCTGCCCTCTGCAGCGCGCGGGAAAGTTGGGCTGGATTTCCCGCCGCAAAAAGCTCCTGCCGTGCCCCTCCCTTCAGCTGTTCGGCCAGGCCGCCCGCGTCGCTTGCCAGAAGGGCCAGTCCCGAGGCCTCGGCCAAGGGCAGAAAGCCACTCTGAGACGCCCTCAGGCAGGGAGACACCGCCACGTCACTGGCGGCCAGCAGGGTGGCCAGCTCCTCGTCGTCGAGATAGTGATCGAACAACCGACACGAAGGGCCGAGAGACGACAGCAGTCGACGTCGAGTACGGGCCGGCAGGTAATCGCTGCCCGCAAGAATGAGCATCGCCCCCTCGTTGCCAAGACCCGAACGCAGCCAGGAATCCAGCAACAACTCGACGCCCTTGTAGCGGCGCAAATGTCCGGCGGCGAGAAAGACCACCCCACTGTTGTCGAGGCCGAGTCTTTTCCTGGCTTCGGCGCGACCAGGAAAACTCGAAGAGTAATCTTCCAGCACCGGCATAGGGCAGCTCCGCAAAGCAGCCCTCGGGTAGCGCCGCCCGAGCTCGGTTGCCACCCACCGGGAGTGGGCAAGCAAGCCGTCGGCCCGACCCAGAAGCAGGCGGGTGAGCGACCTGCTGCCCGGAAAATATTCGTGCGGGGTGTGATTGTGGCAGACAACCAGCACGGGTGCGTCGAGGCCAGCGCCGCGACAAGAGGCCAGGACCCAGGCGAGACAGGGCGCAGTAACCGGGTGCCACCACTGCACGACCAGGACATCCGGAGCCTGTTCAACAAGCTGCCGCGCCGCCCTCCTCCAGGCCACCGGGTTGAGAACGTCGAGCAGGGCCGAAGGATCTTCATCGATGAGCTGGTAGCCACGCGCGCCTGGCGGGTACGGTCGACGCCAGGAGACAAGAAGGGTGTCGTGCCCGTTGCTCTCCAGCTCGCGCAACAACCCGCGACTATGCGCCGCGATACCGCCACGCATTGGTGGCGCGGGCCCGAGCAGCGCGATCTTCACCCCGGTACCGCAGCTCCGGCCTGCAACCTTGAGCGTAGCAGCCGCGCAGCCTTGCTTTCCCCGGGCTCACGCCGCACGAAGTCGTCAAGCAGGTGCACAGCTTCCGCCCGGCGA